>DJSH01000047.1:25642-48341 GCA_002440225.1 Candidatus Segatella violae | reverse complement strand
GAGGGAGGCTTTATCGCTATTTGTAGATATGCATCACCATAAATGGGGATACCTAGTGGTTTGCATCTATCCCCATTATATGCGATTGATGTCTACATAGCCATGCATTACGGCATAAATGGTGAGGGCAGCGACACTTTTCATGCCCAATTTTTCTTGTATTTTCTTGCGATGAGTGATGACGGTGGTGAGTCCGATGCACAGTTGGTCGGCTATTTCCTTGTTGATTTTGCCCTGTGCTATCAGTGCCAACACCTCACTTTCACGGTCGGAAAGTATCTTTTCGTTGTGTGGCAAGTTTTCCTTGGGGATATGCTCGCCATGTGGATGTCCACTGTGTTGGAGATTGAGCAATTCCTTGATGAGTATTGGCTCGGGCACATTGACACACAGACAATGAAAATCGGATAGCTGTGAGCTGGGGTTGTTGCTCGGTGTCAGAACGATGACATGACGGTTTCGCTTGTTCTGGGTGAAGAAGTAGCGATGCTCCAGCACGATGTGCATGGATACAAAACTATGGATGAAATGGTCGGGGAAGTTGGCTTCATATTGGCGGAAAGAGCCAAAGGTCCTGATTTTCATCATTGGCATCACCGATTCGAGTAGTTGCCTGAGTCCCATGGCTGCCAGGGTGTTGCTTTCTACGATAGCCATCTCTAGCTTTCCGCTGTCAACCGCTGATTTTATCATTTCTTCATTCATTGCTTTTGAGTTTTCTTTATGTTTTATAGGAATGGGGTGAGGAATGCTGCTGCAAACCAACCTCTGAATCTTTGCCAGCCAGTGCGCCACTCTCGCCAGTTCTTCTCGTTGAGCAAGAAGCTATCCTTCTTCTCGCCGTCGAAGAGCTTCACCAGTTGGTTGGTGGTGCAAGGGTCTACGATGACGGCGTTCTCCTCATAGTCCCAGCGAAGGCTGCGGGCGTTGAGGTTGGCGCTGCCCACGGTACAGAATCTGCCGTCCACCATGATAATCTTGGTGTGGTGGAATCCCTTGGTGTACATCCAAACGTTGCATCCAGCCTTCATCAACTTGTGGGCGTTATAGAATCCACAGTCTGGTGTCAACGGGATGTCGCTCTTGGTAGAGAGCATGATTTCCACCTTGACGCCTCTCTTCACGGCATTCTTCAATGCTTTCTTCAGCTTGTGACTCAGGGTGAAGTAAGGGCTGATGAGCTTGATGCTGTCCTTGGCATCATTGATGGCGTTGACATAAAAGTATCGGATGATGTCTTTCGAAATATGAGGCTCACGGTTGATGATGCCCACCATCTTGTGATAGGCGGTAGCCGTAGTGTCTGGCTTGAGGTTGTCCACAAGATAGTCTTGCTTCTTGTATCGCCAGTATTCGGTTCCATGAACATTCTGTCCACTCACCTTGTTCCACATTTTGAGGAATATCTTTTGCAAGGTATTCACCTCGCTTCCGTCGATGCGGCAGTGCATGTCGTGCCATTCGCCCACCACTTTCGTACCTTTTATATAATAGTCGGCTACGTTCATGCCGCCCGTATAAGCGATTTGACCGTCGATGATCACTATCTTGCGGTGGTCGCGGTTGAATACGGCATTAATCCAAGGAAATTTCATGGGGCGATATTCGTATATCTCTATGCCCTTGGCTCTTATCTCTTTGATGTGTCGCTTGCGCAGCGGCTTGTTGTTGGATGAGTTTCCAAATCCATCATACAAGGCTCTCACTTTTACTCCCTCCTTTACCTTTTGGGCAAGTAAGTCGAAGAGTAGGGAGGCGATGCTGTCGTTGCGGAAGTTGAAATATTCCAGATGCACGCTATGCTTTGCCTGTCGGATGGCTTGGAACATGTCGTCGAATTTCTCCTGTCCTGTCATCAACAGGGTAACAGAATTATCGTGAGAAAAGCTGATGCCTTTCCCACGAAGCTGGTTTACTATCAATGAGTCGCTTGTCTGTGCGCTGCACAGCGAACTGACAAGCAGCAGTGTTATTGTCGTTATTGTCTCTCTGAGTCTCATGTCAACTCCTTACCAAACTATTTGCTATAAATTATTAATCATTAATTATAATTTAAATCACACCATGCAAGCATAGTGATCCACGATGCCTTTCAAATGGTTCTCCTTGTCTACCACCAATACCGTGTGTACTTTGTATTTGTGCATGATGCGCTGGATCTCTGATATTTTCGTCTTCGGTGTCACCGTCTTTGGGGTAGTGGTCATGATGTCGCTCACGGTCTTGTTGAAGAATTCCGCCTGCCATTTCTCCATGGCACGTCGAATGTCTCCATCGGTGATAAGACCGATGACACGGTTGTCTTCATCCACCGATACGCCCAGTCCTAGTTTGCCTTTGCTCACGTGGATAATCGCCTCGCCGAGATGCATCTCTTTCGGAATGATAGGCATGTCGTCGCTTCTCATCACGTCCTCTGCTGTGGTCAAGAGTCGCTTGCCAAGCTCACCTCCTGGGTGAAACTGGGCGAAGTCACGAGGCTTGAAGTGGCGTACCTGCATCAAGGCTATTGCCAAGGCATCGCCCATCGCCAAGGCGGCAGTGGTGCTGCTAGTTGGGGCGAGGTTCAGCGGACATGCTTCCTTCTTCACCTTCACGGTGATGTGATAGTTGGAATATTTAGCCAATAGAGATTCCGGGTTGCCGGTGATGGAGATGATGGGCACGTTCATGTGGAGTACCATTGGGATGAAGCGAAGTAGCTCATCGGTTTGTCCGCTGTTGCTCAGTGCCAGTACCACATCCTTGTCAGTCATTACGCCCAAGTCGCCATGGTAAACGTCTAGTGGGTTGATATAGAATGCCGGGGTACCTGTAGAGGCTAGGGTAGCGGCAATCTTGGCACCTACGTGTCCGCTCTTGCCTACACCCGTTACGATAATCTTACCCTTGCAGTGATACATCATATCGACAGCCTTCTCGAAGTTCTCGTCCATCAGGGGTATTTGGTCGAGAATGGCTTGTGCTTCTTCCCTGAGGGCTTGCTCGCCCCAGCCACGTACTATTTTCTCGTCTATGTCGTTTATCTTATTGGTCATTTCTTAAACATTTGAATTACCTTTCACTTCGTACGGTGAACGTTGTTTCTTCGTTCTTCACTTGATGAGCTCTGCGATCAAACCTTTGAGCTTCTTGAGCTCTAGCATGTTGGCGGCATCGCTCTTGCCTTTATCTGGGTCTGGGTGAACCTCGAAGAAATAGCCTGTAGCCCCGAATGCCTTGGCAGCCATAGCCATGGCTGGCACAAACTTACGGTCGCCCACGGTCTTGCCGTCGCCTGCACTTGGTCGCTGAACGCTGTGTGTGCAATCCATGATGACGGTAGGCACAATCTCCTTCATGTCGGGTATGTTGCGGAAATCTACCACCAGGTTGTTGTAACCGAAGCAGTTGCCACGTTCGGTGAGCCACACCTCCTTGGCTCCGCTGTCCAGTGCCTTTTCTACAGGGTATTTCATGTCTTTTCCGCTCAGAAACTGTGCTTTCTTGATATTCACCGTCTTGCCTGTCTTGGCAGCCGAAACCAAGAGGTCGGTCTGTCGGCAGAGGAAGGCTGGTATCTGAAGTACATCGCATACCTCGCCGGCAGCCTCAGCCTGATAGCTCTCGTGGATGTCGGTAGTGATGCGAAGTTCATACTTGCTCTTGATGTCCGCAAGCATCTGAAGACCTTTCTCCAGACCAGGTCCACGGAATGAGTGAATGCTAGTGCGGTTGGCTTTGTCGAATGAAGCCTTGAATATAATGTCGGTCCCCAGTTCTTGATTGATGCGTACGAGCTCCTGGGCTACTGTTTCCAACAGTTCCATCGACTCGATGACGCAAGGACCAGCTATGAATGTTGCCATAATCTAATTTGTTATTTTTTGATGTTGAGTGCAGAGGCAGCTGCATTGGCTTCCTCTGTTGATGCTGTCTTAATAGTTATCTCACGCTGTGGGAATGGAATCTCGATGTTATGCTCGTTGAGCGTATCGTAGATGCACTCCATAATCTTGCCGTCGTCGGCATACTGGGTGAGCACATTCACCCAAACCAACACCTTGAGGGTGATGCAGTTGTCGTCGAAACTCTTCAATACAATCTTCACACCCTTCTTACGGTAGATGCAGTCGAGCTTTATCAGGGCATCGGTAAGAATCTTCTTCACTTCCTTTACGTTGCTTCCGTATGCGATACCAACCTCCAGGATGTCAAGCTCATAGCCATGGTTCTTGGTCATGTTCTTGTAGTTCTTACTGAAAAGCTGCGAGTTCTGGAAGGCGATGACCGAACCATCGGTAGCCTCAAGCATGGTGGAAGTATAGCTGATGCTGCTCACACGTCCTCTAGTGCCGTCGCAGATGATGTAATCGCCCACCTTCACACGTCCCATCATCAGCGAGATGCCATAGTAGATGTTCTCCAGTATGTCCTTGGATGCAAAACCAAGACCGGTAGACAAACCGGCGAAGATGGCGAGCAACCAAGACTTACCTACCTGGAACACGTTGAGGGCAATCATCAACCAGACGCCCCAGATGATGACCTGCAATACGTTCTTGAACATCACAATCTTAGAGGCAGCCGATTGTGGGTCCACCTTCTCGAAATGATGGCGCATGAAATCGTTGGTTGTGATATTGATGTAGTTGAACAAGAAATAGAGGCAAGCCACCCATGTCACGCTGTAGAGCGAGGCTGTGAAATTGCTAGTCTTGATGTAGTCCTTGTTGAATATCATCCAGGTGGTGTCGCTCATATTGAAGACATCCGCTGCCCAATAGATGGACAGGATGAATGAGAGCACGCCAGAAATAGGCAAGAGTACCTTGTAGATAAAACGATAGACCCATTTCTCGGTGATGGCTTTCTCTGCAAGCTTCTTTCGCTTGGCATAAACGCTCAGCCATCCCTCCACACAGGTGATGGTGAGGATGCAGGTGAGCTGCATGGTCCACCAGATGATGATTTGTACGGAGAGCAGGGTGAATCCTATCCAGGCACTTATGGTGCTCACCACGAATACTATCAGTGATATGTAAGAATAGGTCTTGTCTGTCTTGAGCACCTCACCATGCTTCCTGCCGATGACGTTCCATTGCCAGATGGTGCAGAGCAATAGGATAGGAGGAAATATGAGGTTGACCAAATCGTTAGGTATCAAGATGATACGGAACACGATAACCAGAAAACCAACCAACATCAATGGAGAATAGATGCGGAAGGTGCTCTTGATCTTGTCATTGTCTACACGCAACAGGATGGATACCAAGATGACACCTATCAACCAGGCAAACTCCACCAACAGCTGGCTCGCCATGATGATGAAATTTTGCTTGGCTATCAAACGTACGATACCCAGGATGGCAGCAAAAGTTACCACTGTCATCGCCATGATGATGCAAGGGCGCTTTGCCAAGAAACCTTCCTTGATGCTCTCGAAGATGCCTCGTTTCACCAACTGTGTGATAACGATACGGATGACGAAGAGGTTGAGGAATATGGAGATGAGGCCATAGAAGACGATGATGCCGAATAGGATACCGATGATTCTCACATCCCATTGCGACATCATGCCTGGGGCAGGTCTGTATTTTTCTGCCACTGAGGTCTTGGCCTCATGATAGTTGGTGCCTAGGTTGCGCAAGATGTGCAGATAGTTGTCGCCTCCATTGTTGAAGATGCTGTTCTGTATGTCTGCGTATCGTCTGTTGGCATAGTCGTTGAGGGCTTTCAATTTATTGTCAGTCCTATCGTATGCCATGATGTATTGTTTGAGTTGCGTCTGCTTCTCCACGAGCTGTCGGCGTATGTTGACGGCAAGGGTCAGGTCCACATTGCGGTTCATCTGCGCCTCGTCACTCAAGAACATCGTGTTCATGCCATATAGGTAATTGATGAGCGAGTCGTAGCGAGCCACCTCGATGTCCGTCTTCTGAATCATTTCACGGAATGGTACCGCCTTCGACTTGAACTTCCTAAACTGTTCCGTAGCCTCATGACAGGCATAAGTCATGTCGAAGATATACCCGTTTTTCTGTGAGTAGAGCATGATGGAGTTTTGGTCGGCTTGGGTCACGATGCTAATAAGCTCTTTGATGACAGCTTGTTGCTGAGCCTTAGCCACCTTGTTTTGTTTCTCCAGGTCAATGTGATAGTTGGTCAACTCGGTGCGCAGCATATAGAGCGTCGTATCCAAGTTGGCTTCTTTGAGCACGGCATTACTTGGCAGTACGAAAACTACCATCAGTAACAGGATGATGTATAACTTCTTTTTCATAACTAGTTATTTTGACTGCAAAGTTATTAATTATTCGTGAAAAATCAAAGAATAAACTGTCTTTTTTGAAATATTCGCCTTTATCCTTCTCGTTTTTCGGCTTTTTTGTATAAATTTGCATCGTAATTAATGGATAAATGATATGAAAAAACTCATAGCAGACAGTGGTAGTACCAAGACCGACTGGTCTTTTGTCGACGAGTCGGGAAATGTGGTGATGTCTTGCAAGACGGAAGGCATCAACCCCATTCACATGCAGGATGCGGATGTCTTGCATGTGCTTTGTGACGAACTTGTGCTGACCGAACAGCCACAAGAGGTGTTTTTCTATGGCAGTGGTGTCACCGAGGCTGCCGCCCCTCGAATGCGGTCTTTGCTCCAGCAGGCGTTCCCAGAGGCTCGCATAGAGGTGGCAAGCGATATGCTCGGTGCGGCTCGTGCCTTGTTTGGCAACAAGCCAGGCATCGCTTGCATCTTGGGCACGGGGTCCAACAGTTGCCTCTACGATGGCAAGCGTATTGTGATGAACACTCCACCGTTGGGTTATATCCTCGGCGACGAGGGTAGTGGGGCAGTCTTGGGCAAGCTCTTTCTCAATGGCATCCTCAAGGGCACGCTTTCTGCCAACATCAAGAATAAATATCTCAAGTGGTCGGGACTCGATTATCCCTCTATTATTAATAAGGTGTACCGAGAGCCACTCGCCAATCGTTTCCTGGCTTCCATTTGTCCTTTCATCTCCGAGCAGATAGCCGAAAGTGTGAAATACGAGAATGGCAGCGACGAGTTGGCTGAGGTGATGGCACTCTATCGAATGGTGCTGGAGAGCTTCACTCAGTTTTACAACAACAACATTGCCGCCTATGTGCGCTACATCCAGATGAGCATGGAAGACCTCAGTCTGTTGGAATCGGGAGTCAAGGCTTGGGACAATACCTTGGGTGGTGTTCCGCCAATCGGTTTTGTGGGGAGCATAGCCCATTGTTTCAAGGCTCCCCTCGTCAACATCTTCGAGGATGAGCATCATCTCCAGATAGCACAAATCCTCCAAGCCCCGATGGCAGGATTGATAAAATATCACGCAAATTAAGCAAAATTTGCACAGAAACGGTGCGAAATGTATCGTTTCTGTGCACATTTAGATAAAAAACACACAAAACCTAACATTTTATACCTATCAAATTAACAAAAACGTACCTCCTCGTAAGCTTCTTTTAATTATTTTTGCAATCGAATCATAACGATAAATCAAGGCACGACCTTGCAAAAGGGAGTCCACCTTATTTATATATAGGGAAAAACCTAATTAATAGGGAATAACCTAGTAAATATTAATTTAAACCTAAAGTAATTATGAGAAAAACATCTCAGAAATTCTCTCAGAGCCATGTGCTCTGTAAGATTGCTTTGGTAGCCATCATGTTGGCATTCCAAGCAATGTTAGGAATCGGAGCGGGTGTCCTCAATGCTCAGACGGTTAAGGGTACTGTTATCTCTGGCAGTGACAACGAACCATTGATTGGTGCGAGTGTCATGGTACAGGGTACGAAGACAGGAGCCGTGACCGACCTGGATGGTAACTTTGCCATCGAAGCAAAGAACGGACAAACACTCGAAGTGTCTTACCTGGGCTTTGTCACCCAAAAAATCAAAGTCAACGGTTCCGTTATCAAGGTAACCTTGCAAGAGGACAAGCACTCACTCGATGAGGTTGTCGTTGTAGGTTACGGTGTCCAGAAGAAGAAGTTGGTGACGGGTGCCACCGTTCAGTTGAAGGGTGACGACATCGCCAAGCTCAACACCACCAACCCATTGACCGCTATGCAAGGTCAGACTCCTGGTGTCAACATCGTCTCTACCTCTGGTCAGCCAGGTGCTGCGATGAGCGTTACCATTCGTGGTTTGGGTACCGTGGGTAACTCTCAACCTCTCTACTTGATTGATGGAGTGGGTGGTGACATCACCACCTTGAATCCTGCCGACATCGAGAGCATCGATGTGTTGAAGGATGCTGCTTCTGCCGCTATCTATGGTGCGCAGGCTGCCAATGGTGTGGTACTCGTTACCACCAAGAGCGGTAAGGAAGGCGTATCCAAGATTACCTACGATGGGTATGTTGGATGGCAGACCTTGGCTCGCAAGTTCGAGATGCTCAACTCTAACCAGTACATGCAGATCATGGACGAGGCTCGCCTCAACTCAGGCATGTCTCCTGTAGATTGGGCTTCATTGACATCTATCCGTGATGCCAATGGTAATGTTTACAATACAGACTGGATCGACCAGGCTGTAGACAATGGTGCCTTGACCACCAGCCATAGCTTGGCATTCACGGGTGGTAGCAAGACTTCTACTTATTCTATTTCTGGTGGTTATACAGGACAGGACGGTCTCATCGGCGGTTCTGATGTTTCTTATTATAAAAGGTATAACCTCCGTGCCAACTCAGAGCACAAGATGTTCAATGGCTTGATTACCATTGGTGAGCATATCGGTTTTGTTTATAAGGACAGCCGTGGCATGAACACAGGTAACATCTACAACAACAACCTCCGTGGTGCTTTCTCTGCATCACCTATCTATCCTGTTTATGATGCTAATGGCAACTACAACTCAACTGTAGGTACCGACTGGAATGTCAACGATGGCAACCCTTATGGTACCATGATGATGAATCGTTTCAACCAGAGCAAGGGAACTTCTGTAGATGCAAACGTGTATATTCAGATTGAACCTATCAAGAACTTGAAAGTTAGATCTGTTTTTGGCGTAAACTATGGTGGCTCTGACTACCGTTCTTTCACACCTATTTATAAGTTCACTCCTCAGAGTGGCAATAGTGTTACTTCTGTCAACCAGAGCCATGGCAATGGTACCTCTTTGGTATGGACCAACACCTTGGCTTACGAATTCAATATCAAGGAGCATCATCTTTCTGCTTTGCTCGGTAGTGAGACCACAAAGTATGATGGTAGCTCTACTGGTAGCTACGGTGTCAACTTGACTGCTGGTTTCGATGATTGGGAGCATGCTTATGTTGCCAATACAGAGATGAGCAATGAAAACCGCAAGGTGAGTGGTGGTCCTTACGACTCTACTCGTGGCCAGTCATTCTTCGGCCGCTTGGGTTGGTCTTGGAAAGATCGCTATATGATTAACGCTACCATGCGTGCCGATGGTTCTTCTAAGTTTGCCAAGGGTCATCGTTGGGGTTACTTCCCATCAGTATCTGCTGGTTGGACATTGACCGAGGAAGATTTCATGAAGTCTGCCGCTTCTTGGTTGGATTTCTTGAAGCTCCGTCTCTCTTGGGGTCAGGTAGGTAATGCCAACATCAAGTGCTATCAGTATTTGGCACCTGTTACTACCTCTAACACCAATTATAACTTTGGCGCTGATGGTGGTAAGACAGGATGGACTATGGGTGCTTACACCAGTCGCTTGGCTAACGAGAATGTGAAGTGGGAAACCTCTGAACAGTACAACCTCGGTCTCGATGCTCGATTCTTGAAGCAGCGTCTCTCTTTCACCTTCGATGCTTATATTAAGAATACCAAGGACTGGTTGGTTCAGGCTCCTATCTTGGCTACTGCAGGTACTGGCGGTCCTATCATCAATGGTGGTGACGTCAAGAACAAGGGTATCGAGTTGGGTCTTTCTTGGAACGACCAGATTGGCAGAGATTTCATTTATAGTGTAGGTGCCAACTTCGCTTACAACCATAATGAGGTAGGTTCTATCCCTACAGAGGATGGTATCATCCATGGTGCTACCAACCAGATCTACAACAATGCCGAGGAGTTCTATCGTGCAGAGAATGGTCATGCCATTGGTTATTTCTGGGGCTACAAGACCGCTGGTATCTTCCAGAACCAGCAGGAAATCAACGATTGGATTGCTGCAGGTAATGGCGTGCTCCAGAGCAATGTTCAGCCTGGTGACGTGAAGTATGTAGATGTTGACCATAATGGTGTCATCAATGCTAATGATAAGGTAGACCTCGGTAATGGTCTTCCTAAATATACTTTCGGTTTCAATTTCAACCTCGGTTGGAAGGGCTTCGACTTGAGTGCCAACTTCACTGGTGCCGCTGGTTTCAAGATTGCTCAGTCTTATCGTGACCCTAGTTCTTCTCAGGGCAACTATAGCCGTCGCATCTTGAAGCGTTGGACAGGTGAGGGTACTAGCAACGAGATTCCTCGTGTCACATACGCTGATGCAGGTAACTGGTTGTTCTCTGACCTCTACTTACAGGATGGTGATTACATTCGTCTCCAGAACTTAACCTTGGGTTATGACTTCAAGAAGTTGATTACTTGGAAGGGATTGTCTAAGCTTCGTCTCTATGCACAGGTTCAGAACCTCTTCACTTTGACTAAGTATGATGGTATGGATCCAGAGATTGGTTCATACAATGGTACAGATGGTAACAGCAGCGACTCTTGGGTATCAGGAGTTGATATGGGTTACTATCCACACCCACGTACTTTCATTGTAGGTGTAAACTTAGCATTCTAACTCTTAAATTGAAAGTGATATGAAAAGAAAATATATATTGATGAGTGCCTTGATAGCATCTGCAATGGCTTTTACCTCTTGCGACAGCTACTTGGATACTTCATCTAAGACAGATATGAACTCACAGACAGCTTACAGTACTCCTGGAGCTGCTGAGATGGATTTGAATGGATGCTACGATGGATGGCAGCGTACCATCAGTGATGAGGGCATAGGTATGTACCTTACAGCTGAGTTTGCTTCCGAGCAGGCTTTTGCAGGTCTAGGCCTTTCCGATGCGAAGAACAACAACATCATCGACCAGTTTAGTACAAGTATAGCTCCATCTTACAACGACCTCTATAATACGGATTGGATCAACTATTACAAGGCTATCTTCCGTTGCAACCAGTTGATTCAGGCTGATGCCACCATCAATTGGGGTGATGATACCAAGACCGAGGGACGTATCATGGGCGAGGCTCGTGCCATTCGTGCCATCCTGTATTTCGACTTGGTTCGTTTGTTTGGCGACGTGCCTTTGTTGTTGGAGCCATCCGAGGATAATATCCCTCGTACCCCTGCCAAGGAAATTTATCAGGCTATCTTCGACGATTTGAAGTATGCTGCTGAGAATATCCCTGCTGATGCCTATCCTTTGAAGGATCGCAACGACAATGATGGTCGTATCACCAAGTATGCAGCCGAAGCTTTGATGGCTCGCGCGTACCTATATTATACAGGTTATTATGGCGAGGAGCATCCTGCTTGTTCCAAGGCTGAGGCTACCGCCGCCATCAACGACGTGGTAGAGAATGGTGGTTATGAGTTGGAGAAGAACTACAAGGACTTCTGGATGCCTTCTTCTGACTTTACTTCTGAGACCATCACAAAGTCGGGTGATGATACCAAGTATGCTTGGGAAACCACCTACGCAGGCAAGTGGTATGATGGCAGCCAGTGGCGCCCTGGCCAGGGAAATCTCTCCAAGGAAATTGTGTTGAACTTGAAGTTTGCCACTACCCATGATTATAATGGCAATGGAGATGGCAATACATTCTCTGTATATCTCGGTCCTCGTAACCGTATGGCTACTTCCGTTCACATTGCTAGTGGATGGGGCGCTTGCTCTGTTACCCCTTGGTTCGTGGAGCAGTATAGCAAAGATCCTCGCTTCTCAGCCTGTGTCTGGAGTGCAAAGGATGCAGAATTCTCAGCAGATGAGGCTGACTCATACGAATATACAGGCTATTATACTCGCAAGTATGCTCCATTGTGCTTCTCTGATGGTACTCGTCAGGAGGTTGCTTTCAAGCTTGGCGAACAGCACCAGAACATCACCTACTATCAGGATTATACCATCATGCGCTATGCCGATGTACTCTTGATGCAGTCTGAGTTGACTGGCGATGCCGATGGTTTGAACAAGGTACGTGCTCGTGTTGGTCTTCCTGCCGAAGACTATAGCATCGAGAATATCCGCAAGGAACGTGCCATCGAGTTTGCCTTCGAGGGCATCCACTTCTGGGACTTGATGCGCTATGAGAAGGACGGTGCTTATGCAGCCAATGCTATCTTTAATGCACAGAATGGTGCCAAGGTAAAGAACGGTGGTGTAGAGACAACCACTTCTTTCTCTAAGGAAAACTTTACCAAGAAGAAGGGCTTGATGCAGATTCCTAATACTCAGATTACACTTTCTGGTGGTGTGTTGACACAGAACGCAGGTTGGTAATCCTGTGGGTATCAGAACAGAAGTATAACTTTTAATAATAAGAAGATATGAAAATACATAATCATATATTAACGCTTCTTGCAGCCTTGGCGATGTTCCTGATGGCATCCTGCTCACCAGAGGACTTCGGCTTCGGCAAGAAGACCTACTCTCCAGAAGATTTGGTGGAGGGTAAGGCTTATACCGTTACGGTGGAAGGTAACGTGGTGAAGCTGGAATCAAAGATATCTGATTGTACGCCTCTCTGGGTGACTCCTTCAGGTCGTTCTACCCAGCAGTCTCTCAACTTGGATTTGCCTTTTGCTGGTGACTATGAGGTGACTTTCGGCGTAGAAACTCCTGGTGGTATCGTCTATGGCGACCCATACAAGTTTAACTTGGCTCAGAACGATTTCTCATTGTTGAGCGATGACAAGTGGTTCTTGCTTGCCGACAAGGAATACAAGACAGGTGACCCTCTGCCTGATGCTGCAACCCTTTCTGCTGGTGTCAGCAAGAAGTGGTATCCTTGTGATGCCAACTACAACATCGGCCGTTGCACAGGACCTTTGATGTATGTAAGTCCTTATGATCCTGATGGAGATGGTGAAGGCTTTACCAAGGAAGAGGAGGATGATAAGTTCCGTGCATATCATGATATTTTCTTTGGGTCAGATAATTGGAAACCAAACTGGGATCCTGGAATGCCAAACTGGTTGTTCCCTGGTGAAACAGAGGATGGTTATTTAGACTCATATATGACATTTAGTATGGATGCAAAGAATGGTTGCGTTGCTACAATGTTCCGTGGTTCTTCTGGTACGGTAGAGGCACCTATCAAAAAAGGCTCTGGAATTGGTACTAACATGGTTGGAAAGTTCAATATGAATTTGAGCGACAAAACTAAGCCTACCATTACTTTCAACGACTGCTATGCAATGCACAATGAGGGTTTCGATGAGGTTTGTTCAAATTATACTCAAGATATTCAGATTCTAGAGTTGACCCCATATTTACTCCAATTAGTTACAAAGCGTACCAATTCTGAAGGAACCTGGTACATCGTATGGAACTTCGTTTCTGAGGATGTCCGTAGTTCCCATGGTACTTGCATTCCTAAGGCAGATCAAGACTTGATCGAGAAGGTCGGTCCTAAGTTGCCTACATTCGAGAATATCCATACCGACTTGTTTACAGCCGACATCAATGGCGACAAGTATGTAGGTTCAAAGATGACATTTAATTTGGATTCTGAGACTCCATACGATTTCTTGTGGTGGAATGGTTCACCTAATGTTGCAAAATGGGAGAGTGTTATCGGTGGTAAGTACAACAATACTTGGGCTCCTGCTTTGGATGACAAGGCTCTTGACAACTTCGAGTTGACCATCGCCAAGAAGTCTGATGGTGGTTATACCTTCGAGTGTGGTGATGTGGATGGTGACGTGGAAATCACCGAAAACACCATGACCTTCAGCAAGGAAATCTCTGTGTTTGCAGTTTCAAGCGATAAGAGAACCATCGAATTGAAGGGCAAGAAATTCTATATCTTGGGTAACTCTGCAGATGACCAGTACTTGACCATCGGTGTTCCTGAGTCAACAGACGAGAATGGTAAGGTCAACTCTTATCTCGTAGCTAAGTTGGCTTACAAGAAGATAGCTACCGGTCCTGCTGGTCCTACCAAGGTAGGCATTGACAACTCTACCATCTCTGAACACATGTGGACAGAAAATGGTTGTATCCGTGTAGGCTTCCATCATTATGATGTAGATGGTACAGGTATCTTCAAGGACGTGAAGTCTGTGAAGTTGAAGAAGAATCAGACCATCACCGTTACCTTCAAGATTACAAAGGGTATCGAATGGACCAAGACCCCTAAGTGTGCCTTGATTGATAACAATATCAAGAAGACATGGGAACCAGGTTGCTTCGACCTCGATGATGCTGTGACTGTCAATACAAATGGTGAAACTACAGTTTCTTTGACCAACAATACAGGTTCTACCCAGACGTTCACCGCAACTTGCCTTGACCTCTCCATACAGTTGGATGGCTATGGTACTTGCAATACTGACGACTGGACTACCGTTGGCATCGAGATTGTATCTTGCACAATTCAATAACTTTAATGGTATAAACTTATGAAGAATAAAATATTATACGGAATTATAGCCTTCGTCATGGGTATCTTCATGGCAGGCTGTAGCGATGATGATTATTCTATCAACACGAACCCTTTGCTCACCGACGAGTCGGTGACCACTGGGTCGGCTGATGTGACTGCTACATCCGCTACATTCCACGGCGCAGTGAAAGGTCTCGAAGACCAAGCTGCCAGTTCTTATGCGGTTGGCTTCAACTATGGAAGTAGTGAGGGCAATCTGAGTGAGAAAGTTGCTGGTTCTGGCAATGCTGAGTTCTCGGCAACTGTCACAGGTCATCCTGGTGACGTAGTTTACTATCAGGCTTATGTTACGCTGCAGGGTAGGGTGACATACAAAGGCTCTGTTCAGCAGACGGTTTTGACCAACGCCAAGGCTATTACTGGCGAGGTAAAGGATTTGACTGCCAATTCAGTTATCTTGATGGGTAAGTTGGAATTGGCTCCTCAAGAGGCTGCCAGCGGTATCGTCATCTCGGGTGCCGAAGGTACGGAGAATGTACGTGCTGGTGTACGCATCATGGCTTCTGGTATCAACGACAACTATGAGGTGAAGGCTGAGGGCTTGCTCCCTAACACAACCTATCACTACACTGCTTACCTCGATCTCGGTAATGGTACTGTCTATGGTGAGGATCGTGAGTTCACGACTCCAGCCTCAGACTTTAACCCTGATGAGGATCTCGTTGACTTAGGTCTCTCTACCAAGTGGGCTAAGTATAATGTTGGTGCTACCAAGGAGACAGAACTAGGTGGTCTCTTCGGATTTGGTGATATGACTGGCTTCCAGACCAGCATTGATTTGGAAAACTATGCTTCTGCTGACATCTATAAGACTGATCGTGATGTTGCCAACAAGGTTTATGGCTCATGGGTTACCATGCCAACCATCGACGAGTTTGAGGAACTTTTCACGGAGTGTAAGAAGGAATGGGTAGAGGATACTGAAAATCATGTAGCTGGTTACAAGCTCACAGGTCCTAACGGCAATTCTATCTTCTTGCCAGCTGCCGGTACTCGTATCCAGGGTACCATCTCTGGCGAGGGCTTGAATGGTTACTATCTCTCTGGTTCTATCAATCCAAGCGACAACAAGTTTGCCATGGCTTATAGCTTCGACCAGAATGCTGACCGTCGTACAACCACTCCTGTTTATCAGGCATTGGCTATCCGCCCTGTATCTGTGGCTAAGAACGTGAAGTTTGATAAGACTAAGTTGATTGGCAAGACTTGGGAGATTGACCTCCGCTTGGATGGTTCTCACTATAAGTTTGATGGTCCTGTTTATTTCTATGGCAATGATGATAGTTGGGCAACCGTTACCAACAATCAGCCTGTTGTAGGTAACAGCTGGTGCTGGGCTGCCGACTTCGCTGGCAACTCTTGGGTTGTAGGTGAGGCTAAGAACTGTCAGGGTACTATGACCTTCAATGAGGATGGCACCGTAAAGGTTCATCAGTATGTAGCTGGTGCCGATGGTGCTGACGGTTCTTTCAAGGACACAGAGGGAACCTATACGATTGATGAGAAGAACAAGACAGTGAAGTTGAGTATCCAACCTTTGGTTCCTGCTAACTTTATCGGTGCTATCAATGCAACAGAGAATGTAGATTTGCGCATCTTGTCTTTGACAGATGAAACCATGCAGTTGGGTGTTACTCGTGCAAGCGACAACCAGTATGAGAGTATCAACTACGTATCTGGTGAATTGAAGAACGGTTTCACCGCTAAGTTGACTTGCTACGGTGGTGACGATGAGAATACTCCTGATGCATGGAACTCAGCTACTGTTAATGTACTCGGTGGTGCGGCAGGTTTGAAGACTTACACAGTAACCTTCAATACCCAGTATCCACGTACCAATGGTAAGGTTTATCTCCTCGAGATCGAAGGCTACTCTGCTGCTTATCCAAAGGCTTTGGTTCGCATCGACGACATCAAGGCTGATGGCAATGAGGTGAAGTTTGATGCCAACAAGTTCTTCTATGGCGACTTGGAAGGCAAGGGCAACTACCGTGTAGAGATGGCCAACATCTGGGGCTGCGGTCACAATGATGGTTGGAATGGTTTGGCTGATACTCCTTTCCACAAGGGTGGTGGTGAGACTACCAATGAGACAGCTCTCGCATTCAACCATACCTTTGAGGTGACATTCACCGTAGTTTCCAATACAAGTGATGGTACAGGTATTTATACTCCTAACTTGATTACCATCAATCCATCATGGGGTGGTACTTGGGGCTACAACCAAGGCGCAACCATGGAGGTGGCTAACGAAGGTGGCAAGTATGTCATCAAGAACAACCAGTTTGATATCAAGTATGAGAGTGCAGACCATGTCGATGGTTCTATCATGACATTCGTGGAAATCGCTGATCTCTATGGATTCTTCCCAGGTACTCATTCTACGTTGGATGAACTTTATCTGGATGGCAAGGCTGTTTCTTATGACAAGTCAAAGGTTATCGATGCCAACGAGAATCCTAAGTATCGTTTGGAGTTGTGGAACTGCTATGGTGCTACCAAGAATGCGGGTTGTGCATTCGGTACTCCTGAGGGTGACGTGATGAAGGGCTTGGCTTTCAGTAAGTCTATTGAGACCAAGTTTACGGTTCACAGCCTCTTCGCAGAGCCACAGTGGTAATAGTTGATAAATAATTACAATAAGGAGAATCCGATGAATCCTACTAAAGGGCATCGGGTTCTCTCTAAAACGAAAAAAGACAATGAAGAAATTCAAATATCTATTTATGTTGCTCTTGGGCATCGTTTGCGGCTTGTCGTTCTCGGCTTGCTCTTACGATGACGATGATTATGATGCACCAAATTTCGAGGTGCTCACCCCTGAGCTTTCCTTTGATGGCGTTGGTGGTACACAGATTCTTAGTGTGAGAGCGGAAGCTCAACCTACCGTCTCTGTCATAGAGGGTGCCGACTGGTGCTCGGTAGCTTATGCAGACAACGCCAATGGAACCTACAATTTCAATGTAACTGTTGCGGCATCTACGGTTGACAAGGAAACAACCGCTACCGTTCGTATTATTCAGGGCTATAGCCGCAAGGATGTCACCATTACTCGTGCCAAGAAGGGCGAGGTGGTTACACCTGATGAACCTGGTGCCGATATGAGTAAGACAGCTATGGACATCGCCAAGTTGATGTATCCTGGTTGGAACCTCGGTAATACCTTGGAAGGTGGTGACTCTAAGAACATTTGGACGAATGCAGGTGGCTTGGGTGCTGAAACATCTTGGCAGAGCACCAAGACCACTCAGGCTCTTATCGATGCAGTGAAGGCTGCGGGCTTCAAGAGCGTTCGCATTCCTTGCGCTTGGGTGATGGGACACATCACGGACAAGGACAAATGTACCATCGATCCTGAATGGACAGCTCGTGTGAAGGAAGTTGTTGACTATTGCATCAAGGATGGTCTCTACGTCATCATCAACGATCACTGGGATGGTGGATGGATTGAGCATAACGGACTTACAGCCGATACAGACGTGAAGGCAACTAAGGACAAGCTTACCAAGATTTGGACTCAAATCGCCAACAACTTCAAGGCTTACGATGAGCATCTTCTCTTTGCTGGTATGAATGAGCCTGGCGTAGGTAGTGGCGAGGGTGACATCATTACGGTAGCAGAAATGTCAAATCGCATCGCTGAATATGAGCAGGCTTTCATTGAAGCTGTTCGTGCCACAGGCGGCAACAATGCCAATCGTGTGTTGATTGTTCAGGGACCTAATACCAATATCGACAACTTCGTAGCCAATAACTATATGTCTAAGATTAAGGACTCGGCTACAGACCGTTTGATGGTAGAGGTTCACTTCTACGATCCATATCAGTTTACCGATATGAGTGAAGACCAGAGCTGGGGTAAGTATCAGCTCTATTGGGGTAAGAATAATACCAACGGTTCTGTAGAAGGTCGCACCGCTGATGCCAAGTACAATGAGGACTATGTAGAGGCCCAGATGAAGAAGATGAAGACCAATTTCTTCGACAAGGGTTATCCTGTATTGATTGGTGAGTTTGGTGCCAACCAGCGTTTGGCTATCGGTACAGATGCCGTTCACGATGCTTCGGTCAAGGACTATTACAAGGCAGTCGTAACCAGTGCCATCAACAATGGCTGTATTCCAGTGGCTTGGGATACCAATGGCGGTCTTCCTAGTATGACCATCTTCAAGCGTTCCAACGCATCAGTTGGCAATCAGAATATGCTTGAGAGCATTCAGGCTGCTGTCGCTGCCGCTAAGTGGCCTGCCAAGTAAAATGCAGGTAGATTAATACTTGAACTAAATTAGACTATAAACTTTTAGGGTACACATCGCGAGGTTCACTCTTCCTCAGCGTTGTGTGCCCTTTTCGATGGAGGCTTATTTGCATAAAAAAGTTTTTTTTCTTCAAAAAATTGCCATATTGCCATAGTGAGGCTATAAGCTATTGGACATCAGGTTGTTATGTCTATGGCAATTCGCATGGCAATTGCTCTAATTGCCATATATTGCCATGCTCTGCAATGAGGCCAAAATTACGTCACGACGTAACTTTTACTGCGTCGGGACGTACTTGATGCTACGTCGCGACGTATTTGATATTGCATCGTGACGTATTTTTCACTGCGTAACTATCTTGCTTTTACTGCGTAACTATCTAACTTTTACTGCGTAACTATCATACTTTCCATTCGCAAGTATCTGCGTTCATTAGCGCAAATATCTGCGTTCGCCATTGCAAGTAGTTGAATTTTGGACAAAATCTTGTTTTTTCGCTCAAATAAGTGTCTTTGTAACATTTTATACGCATCGTATTAACATAATCGTACATGGGAGAGCGGCATTTTTGCTTAATTTTGCAAACAAAGTAATAACTTGAAGGCTTAAATTTTCAGATAAAACAATTCAAAAGTATGAAGAAAGTAGTTATGATAGTGTTGGCAGTGGCTCAGATGGCCTTCGCAAGTGCGCAAAACGCACCTGCCGACAAGCGATTCGACAAGATGGGACTCTCTGCCATGCAACTGGCTCATTATATGGCTCCGGGAGTGAACCTCGGCAACACCATGGAGGCTTGCGACTGGAACGACATCTTTACCAATCATGCCGGACTCAAGTCGGAAACGTCTTGGCAGAGCGACAAGACCACACCTGATTATATCAGTAGCTTGAAGAAGCAAGGGTTCAACAGCCTTCGCATCCCATGCAGTTGGGTGGCTGGTCACCTTATAGATAAGGAGAACATGACCATCGACCCTGACTGGATGCACCGCATCAAGGAAATCGTTGATTATGGGTTGGATGCAGGCCTCTGCGTCATCATCAACGAACATTGGGATGGCGGATGGATGGAGCACGATGCCTTCACCGACAAGGTGAATGTGGCTGAACGCAAGGAAATGTATCGCAAGCTCTGGGTGAACATCGCTCGGGCATTCAAGAATTATGACGAGCGCTTGCTCTTCGCCGCCCTCAACGAACCGGGTGTGGGAGGTGGAAGTCCACAGGCAGTGGGGGATATGCTGGCACCCGATGGCAAGGAGTTTGCCGATCGTTTGCTGGAGTATGAACAGGTCTTCATCGATGCCGTTCGTTCCACGGGCGGCAAGAATGCCAAGCGTGTGCTCATCGTGCAAGGTCCAAAGACTGAGATTGACATCACGGAGAAGGATACCTACGACATCGCCCGCCTGAAGGACAAGGCGAAGAACCGACTGATGGCTGAGGTGCATTTCTACGATCCGTATACCTTTACCCTCATGGATAAGGATGCCGACTGGGGCAAGGTGGCTCTCTACTGGAAGGGGCACGAGCCGAGCGACCCTGCCGGCAGAACGGTGAACACCATCTGGTATGGCAACGAGAATGTGGATGCCTATCAGCACATCACCAACCAGGTGATGAAGATGAAGCGTAAGTTTGTAGACAAGGGCTATCCTGTGGTCATCGGCGAGTATGGTGCCAATCGCAAGGACGCATCCGTCTATGGCGGCGACCAGGAAAAGCACGACGAGAGCATGATGGCTTGGTATAGTGCTGTGACCGCCGAGATGATGAAGGCGGGGCTCTTGCCATACGTGTGGGACATCAATGTACAACCATTGCCCCACATGACGCTCTTCGACCGAAAACACCATGCCGTTTCCGACTCCTATATCTTCAAAGGGGTGATGGATGGTGCCGCAGAGGGCATGGAGGGATACCATGAAATCTATCCAAAACCATAAGGATTTTCAGGACTAATCGTGAAAATTATTAGTTAGTTTAGAATAGTATGTATAAAGGGCAAGAAAGTATCATGCTTTCTTGTCTTTTTTCCTTAAATTTGCACCAGAAATCTAAAAAGATAAATTAAAATCTAAATAAGGAAATAAATGAAAAAGATATTCATACTACTGATGATGGCTTTGGCTACATGCAACCTTTCTGCGAAATCAGATTTCGTGAAGGTGAAGGACGGACATTTCGTGCGCGATGGCAAACCTTATTATTATGTGGGCACCAATTTCTGGTATGGCGCCATCCTCGGCTCGGAGGGGCAGGGCGGCAATCGTCAAAGGCTCTGCAAGGAACTCGACAAGATGAAGTCGATGGGCATCGACAACCTGCGCATCCTTGTGGGTAGCGACGGCAAGCGTGGGGTGAAGACCAAGGTGGAGCCAACCCTGCAGGAGGCTCCGGGCGTATACAACGATACCATCTTGGCAGGTCTCGACTATCTCTTGATGGAGATGGGGAAGAGAAAGATGGTGGCTGTGCTCTACCTCAACAACTCTTGGGAGTGGAGTGGTGGATATGGCTACTATCTGGAGCAAGCGGGTTTGGGCAAGGCTCCGCGCCCTAACGAGGATGGCTATCCAGCCTTCATGGACTTCGTGTCAAAATATGCATCATGCGAGAAGGCGCATCAGCTTTTCTATGACTATGTACGATTCATACTTACGAGAACCAATAGATATACGAATAAAAAGTACAAGGACGACCCTGCCATCATGTCTTGGCAGATTGGTAACGAACCTCGTGCCTTCAAGACCGAACAGTTGCCTGCTTTCGAGAAATGGCTTGCTGAGGCTAGCAAGTTGATTCGCTCGCTCGACAAAAATCACTTGATTAGCATTGGTAGCGAGGGCAGTTGGGGTTGTGAGAACGACATCAATTGCTATGAGCGCATCTGTGCCGACAAGAACATCGACTATTGCAACATCCACCTTTGGCCATACAATTGGAGTTGGGCGCGTCCTGACCATTTGGTAGAAGACCTCGGGGTGGCTTGCAAGAACACCAAGGAGTATATCGACAATCACTTGGCTGTATGTGCCCGCATCAACAAACCATTGGTGATGGAGGAGTTCGGCTATCCAAGAGACGGCTTCTCTTTCTCTCCCACATCGACCACCCAAGGGCGCGACGGATATTATAAGTATGTGTTCAGCTTGGTGGCAGACAATGCCGAGACCGGTGGTTACTTTGCAGGTTGCAACTTCTGGGGATGGGGTGGCTATGCTGTTCCTAAGCATGAGATGTGGCAGGTAGGCGATGACTATATGTGTGATCCCGCCCAGGAAGCCCAAGGATTGAACTCTGTCTTCGCCACCGACAAGAGTACGCTAGAGGTGGTGAAGAGCCAGGTGGAGAGAATGAACAAAATAGGAAAATAGAAACATTTACAAATAGTTTTTTGAGTAAAAGAATAGTAGATTGAAGTTAGTTAGTAATTGTAAGCGCCCCGCCGTGATGGCGGGGCGCTTTATTATGTGTGATAGATTTTTCGGGAAACCATTTTATTCTTCTTTTTTCCTTGGCTCAAGATACAATCCGTTCACGTCATGGAGGAACAATGTTCTTGGCTCGTTATAGAAGGTGACGAAATCCTCTGTTGAGCGTTGTCCTGGGAAGGGAACGTAGTAGTGGTTGGCGAGCTCATGACCATTTCTCCACAACATCACATAGCTGATAGGATAGGGCGTAATCGCCTTGGATAGGTATTGCGTCCACCACTTGTCGCACTTGATGCTGCGGTAGCCTGTCTCTGTCACGGCGATAGGCTTCTGATGCTT
>DJSH01000047.1:9459-25567 GCA_002440225.1 Candidatus Segatella violae | reverse complement strand
GTCGTGTCGTCTTCCTCGGCATGGCAGTAGTAGTTGATGCCAAGGATGTCGATGGCATCGTCGCCTGGGTATCGTTCCAGATACTTGTTTTCAGAGGCATCTTCTGGAGCGGCGGGAGAGTAGGCATAGAGCACGTTTACCACATCATTCTTCTCAAATCGCTCCTTGGTCATCTGCCAGAGGGCAAGATACTGCTCCTTGGTGCAAAGGGAGTCGCTCCACCAAAATTTGTTCTCTCCATTCTCTTGCCAAGGGCGGAAGATAACAGGTACTCTCACCCCGTATGGAGTTTCGAGCGATTTCATAAACTCTGCCACCTTGTCGAGCCATCCCAAGAAAGCCTCGTGCTTGCTCCCGTCTTCCATAATGTCTTTGATGGAACCGCCTTTTACAGGGTTCTTGCATTGCCAAGAGATGGTGACCACTCCGCCACGGTCGTACTGATTGATGATTTCCTTACGGATGAGCTCGAATGGAGTGGAGTAGGTGTTGAGCGAGTCGCCCGTCTCGATGCCCCCAATCTCGAAGCCTACGAGGGCAGGCATGTCACCGCAAATGGTCTCGACATCCGAGCGGGCGCTGTCGTCTGCCCAACCCTCGCCATAGAGCGTGGCGTCCTGGTGCCCGAAGAGGTAGCCTTGCTTGGTAATGTCAGAGAGGTGATAGAGCAGATTCTCCGTGCGCTTGGTCCTGCCGTTGTCGCCCATCGGGTCGTCGGCTTTCTTCTTGCCACAAGAGAATAAAAGGCATGCCATAAGGCATGCCATTATTATTTGTAGTTTTCTCATAATAGTTACTATTACTTCATACTAGGAACCTGATCACGAGTGATCACATTTGGCTGAGACATAGCGTCTTGCCACCACTCCTGTGTAGAGTGATAGGTATGACTGTCTTCGTCGTTGTACCATACCATGAACCAGCTCCACTTGGCTCCAGCGTTCCACTGTTTGCTGATGGTGGCTATCTGGCTAGTGGTATAAGTGCTGTAACCACACTCACCGAGGGTAACAATTTTGTTGCCATAGGTAGCGCCAAGGTCGGAGTATTCGGTAGCGCAGGTTGACTCGTTGTCTCCATAGAGGTCACGAGCTACAACGTCTACATAAGCATCGCCAGGATACCAATCGTTGTCCTTGCCACAGCTTGTCCATACCCAGATGAGGTTGTCGAGACCTGCGTCCTTCAACTCGTTGTACATCTCAATCCAGAGCTTCTTGAAGCTTTCTGCGTCCTTGCCCCACCAGAACCATTTGCCGCTTGCCTCGTGGAAAGGTCTCCAAAGTACTGGGATGTTGGCGTCCTTCAAGAGCGTGAGATATTCCTTCAAGGTCTTCATATCATCCTTCCATACCTCGTTCTCCCATGTGCCTTCTGTCAAAGCATTGGCTGCATCGAAGGTTGTGCCGTCGTTGTCATTAGTCTTGATGTAGCAATTGTAATCTTTGTTAGGGTCGAGACCAGTCTTAGGCTCGCTCTTAGGAACATTCCAGTGCCACATCAACTGAACGATACCATTGTTGTCGTACCAATTCTTGACAGGAGTGATGTCCTTGTAGTTGATCCAGTTGGCACCAGCCTTGCTCGCTGCCATGTGGAGATAGTCGAAACCATTGATGGCTGGATACTTACCTGTCCATTCATTTACCTTGTCGGCACAATCTTGGTTCCAAGCCACGTTGGCCATCATACCAGAGATAATCTTGTTGTCAACGTTCTCCAAGAGGTAATTGTAGAGAGCCTTTGCAGAGGCGCTAGTTGCCATCACTGGAGTCTTGTCGAGGTCGGTTGTGGTGAAGTTAACATTGACAGATGCAGCAGGCTTGCCTTGACTATTGGTAACTACGCCCTCAGGAACTGTAATAGTTACGTTTTGTCCACGATTAGGAACATTCAGTGTCATGGTGAGCAAACTGTCTGTTCCATATACAATGGCGTTGGTCAATGCACCTCCACTTACCTCGATTTTGTCTTTATCCTGTGAAGCGAAGAACACACGCTTGTCGTATTTCACGGTAACAGTTACATTGCCTCGTTTCACGTTTCCAGCTCCAACCTCAGGTGTAGAAGCCACGAACTGAGGGGCATCTACATCAGGGATGCTGTATTGAGCGTCAGTGTCGGCGCAAGCAGTGACCCCGAAGGTCACTGCTGCCATTGCCAGCGCTGATAATATATGATTTTTTCTCATAGTTATCTTTGTTTTTGTTTGTTAATATAAATAAGGTTTACTCGATGGTTATCTTTGTGATGATGGCGTTGTCGCCCGTCATTACAAGTCCACCATTGTCAACCAAGTCTTTGATGATTTCAGCAGTCATGGTAACTTCGATGGCTCCCTCGTCGGCTGGGAAATCATATTGACCAGGAATAGGCGCAGGGAGATTGCCCCAGCTATCACCATGACGAAGGCTCAAGCAACCCCAAGAACCTGGATTTGGCTTGCCATAATAGAAACGTACGATTGAGCCTGGCTTTACTGTGCTCCAATCATATCCACCCCATGCAAGGTCTTGGTTTCCACCCCAACCTACAATCTCAGCTTTACCGCTCCAAATAGTCTTCTCTTGTGGAATGGTGATTTCTGCCTCAATCTTATTGATGATGGCACCTGTACCATTGAAGATGATGAGACCACCCCAATTTGTAGATCTTTCCTTGAGGGTAGCAATCACGGCAGCTGACAGAGGAAGAGTGAATTCCTTTGCATTTGCGTCTAATTGATAAACATGCTCCTTCATCTCGCCGTTATCAAGGTCGATGTTTTTCCAGTTTCCATCTTGACCTTTGAGTTGAACATTGTCTGCTGTTGGAGTATATTTAACCTTTAGAACAACTGATGCGCCATCAGGAATGTTGTCCAAAGCGTCTTGTGCAATCAAACCTTGTGTATTTGCTGACCAACCAGCAAGGTCTAATGGACCATTCATGAGTGTTCTTGTGATACTGCCTGCAGGGATTACACTAATATCATATTCAATCTCGCCATTAGAAGAAACTAACTTCAATTTAGAGCTTGCACTAGCATCTGTTGGGATGGCAATGGTAAGCATGGAGGTTTTCTCTGCATAAACGTGATTTACCTTCTTGCCGTTAACCCATACGCTTTCGAGTTTGTCGCCATTCTTTACAGGTACAGTCATTGTACTACCTGCCTCCGGAGTAGTCTCCTTGTTTGAGAAATCAGGCATTTCTGTAATGTAGCAGAATACAGCCTCTTCAACCTTTAATTCTGGACCTTCTACGGTTGTTCCATTAGCCAAAGTTAGGGTAGGCTTGCCTGATACAGCATTCATAGGAACGGTAAGTGTGATGCTCTTGCCATCCTCCGAAGCCTTTACCTCTACTTCGTCAGTGCCTTCTCCGAACTGTACCTTCTTAACAAGGTCAAGGTCTGTACCCTTGATGGTGAGTACGCCGCCAGCACTTACAGGATTATTGTCATATCCTGTTACAACTGGCTTAACAAGCGTGAAAGGAACTTCTACGCCCTTGCCATTCTTCATGCGCAATACGAGCTTGCCCTCTTGTGCTGTCTCTGGTACGCTCTCGATAGTGAGCTGAGTGCCATCGGCATTAACTGTGAACTTAATCTCATCCTCTACGTTTGTCATTTCGATAGAGTTGACAACGTCGAGGTCCTTACCAGTGATTACCAATGGCTGGCCAGCCTTCACAGGAGAAGGCGCTGCAACACAGTTGGTTGGAGCTACAGTTGTCAATGTTCCTACAGGAATCTCGACACCAGAGCGAGCAATGAGCTTAAAATCTCCATCTGCAGCCTCTGCAGGGAGTGTGAATTTCAAGACAGTGCCGTCTTCGTTGATGGTGAAATCCTCTATGTCGTACTCGTCAGCCAACTTATCTACTCCTGTCAACTCTTCAGCTGGCTTAGGAGTGAAGCGGAGCTTGCTAACCAAACCAAAATGAGCACCAGTTACGGTGATGGTCTCACCCATCTTGGCTGTAACATTACCTGTCAACTCAGCCTCGCCACGTGGAGAAGCCCACTTGGTGATGGTAGGAGTACCTACGTTGAGTGCATCTTCTGACTCCATGATGTTGTAGAGTGCCTGTGTTGGGTCTTCAACAGTAGTCAAGTCTATGTCGAAGAGCTGAATCTTGCCTGTGCGTGCTTCCTCAGGAACTTTAACCTCAATCTTATAGCGAGAGTGAGATACGAAATCCTTCTCTGGAATCTGTACGCCGTCAGCAAATTCTATCATGTGAACGAGGTTGAGGTAATCACCTTCGATAGTCAAGGTCTCGCCTGGCATGATGCTAGCAGGAGAGAATGAGTCGAAGACGATAGGCTCCTCGTAGGTGAGCTGAGTCTTGGTTGTGATTTCCTCATCAGTCTTGGTGATGAGCTTGACATATCCTACCTCAGGGCCATCCTTAGGCAAGGTAACTCTGATTTCACTAGGTATACCAGCTGTTACCACGTCGATGTTGGTGATAGGGTCACAACCAGGAATCTGAACCTGCGCAATTTGGTCGAGGTTACTACCCAAGAAGCGGAGCTGACCACCACGCATCACAGGCTGAGGACCATATACATTGAGGTGAACACCTTTCTGATACTGGTTGGTGTCGAGATCATCCTCGCTGCAGGCTGCCAGCGATAGCCCCATGAGGGCTACCACTAACAGTGCTAATATATTCTTGATCTTTTTCATGTTTGTTTCTTTTTTGAAGATTATTTATTAGGAACCACACGGACGTTGTCAATCTTGATGATTGGCTTGCACTCGGTACCGTTTACGCCACCACCCACAACGAACATGGTGAGGCTGGCGAAATCGCTCACCTGGCTTGGTACGCTTGATGATGAAGCACCTGTTCTGTCGAGGTTGAAGCTAGAAAGAGGTACGGTAACTGTAACCCATTTGTTGCCTGTGTCATAAGAACCTGTTGTCTGCCAAGGTCTGTACATGGCACGTCCCCATTCGCCTTCTTTATTCTTTCCTTCACCATTGAAGACATAAGCATTGGCTGCTGCTACAGTGCCGGAGAATCCATCAATAGCATTGCCTGACAAAGAAACTTTGTCGAAGCCTTCAAAGCAAATCTGCATGGCTCCAGCACACCATGGATTGGTAGAAGGTATATACATCTCAAACTTTAGGGCCATATTCTCTGGATGTGTAAAGTCTGCAAGGTTGTACAATGCAACACCATCACCTTCGTTTACTTTCTGTGGGGTGTCCCAAGAACCTGCCCAGTACTCGAATGAGAAATTGGTATCATCCCAGCCGCCGTCTGCGCTCATGGTAACTGAACCATCACCAAGCTGAACAAAATTGCCTTTCAATGATGTGTCGTCTGATTTGATGTCTCGCTTGTGCCAACCATGGTTGCCAAGTACATTGGTTCCATCCCAAGGAGTATCGAAGTCGAAGAGCATGCCACGAGAATCTAGATAATGGAATGAAGTCTCGGTCTCACCGTAAAGCGTCTCAACCTTGAGGGAACCTTCGGTGGTGCACTCTGGAAGGGTAAAGGTGATGGCACTTTGAGAGATGCTCTTGAATTCTGTTATTTCTTGTCCATCAGGCATTGTTACCTTGAGAGGAACATTCGCATCGTTTACAAAGTAGTTGCCGTAAAGTGTTACGTCCTCGCCTGCTTTGGCATATTCGCAAGACATGGATGTTGGATTTGGAGCAGGTACTACCACGTGGAAATCATAGTCTACCTTTTCGCCGTCACGTGTCACCATATAAATCTTGTCGGTTACATCTGTCGGGATTGTGGCTGGAATCTGCACAATCATGGTATGGTCGGTGATGTAACTTGTATTCAACTGTGCCTTCTGGTCGTTGAAATAGAGCTCCTTGATACTTGTCAAGTTGTTACCAACGAGGCAAACGATAGACGAGAGGCTCGCTTTGTCGAGTAGAGAATCTGCCTGTGACAAATATGGCATACGGATGTAGTTCACGGTAGGAACACCTCCTGTAAGCTCGAACTTGTCTGGTTGGTCTTCGCAAGAAGTCAGCGTGCTGGCGGAAATTGCCATCAAGCCCACAAACAACCAACTGAATATTTTATTTAGTTTCATATTACTTTCTTTTTATTGTTCATTAATAAGAGAAGGTTTCTCTGACATCTACATGCTGTGCTTCTTCCATCAAGTGTGGGTTGTATACAACGTCACCCTGTGGGAAAGGCAAGGTAAAGATAGATGCTGTGACATTTGGCTTTGGAGTAGAAGTGTCGTAGAACATCTTGCTCGCATCTACATCCCATGGACCATTGCCATTGCCCTTGTTATAGTATGCTTTGTAGAGATCGCCCAAACCATTGTAAGCGTTACGCTTCTGGTTCTTGATGATGTTCATCGCCTTGTCTACGTTGTAGTATGACATGCGAACCAAGTCAAACCAATAATCACCTTCTAATGCTAATTCCAAGCGACGTTCCTTTAGAACTTCATCCAATGTAATGCTTGATGGCTTGTCAAACAATGTAGGTCTTGCTCTATGCCATACTTTAAAGTAAGCATCGATAGCACTGGCATCTGTTGTAGACTCAGCATTGCCAATCTTTGCTTCTGCGTAAATCAAGTATACATCTGCGAGGCGTAAAACATGAGTTGATAAATCAGAACTTTGTTTACCTGCGCTTCTACCGAATGTCTTTACGTGGTCAGCATCGTCGCCATATAGATGTTTGGCGATGTTGGCACCAGTTCCTGACTGTAGGCCATCGTTGCTGCCTGGAGCATATTTCTTGTCGTACAAGAATTTGATATAGTCGAAACCGCCCTTGTCTTGCCACCATTGGCTGTAGGTATCTCCTGCCATCATCATGGTTGCATGGCGACGTGTGTCTGTGGATGGACGTGCATCGGGCTTTTGGAGAGGTGATACGCCGAAGGCTTCTTCCAAATCTACTGATGGAGCAGTCCAGTCACCCCAGCTCTGGTATTCGCAGAAACCTGATGGTGCAAGTTCTGATGTCAAACAGTTACCGCAAGTATAATTGAGCTGATCGGCAGTCCAACGCCAACCGATGAGGCTTTCCTCGCAGTTGTTGTTCTCACCTTTGAAGATATCCTCATAGTTTTCCATGAGTTTCTTGCCAGAATTGTCGATGACGTCCTTTGCATATTCTGCTGCCTTGGCAAGGTCATCAGCATCACGCTGACCGTTGCCATTGCAGTTGATGCCGCTTTTAGCCAGATAAACCTTGGCAAGCAAACCCTCTGCGCCCCATTTGTCGATGCGTCCGGCATCATTCTTTGTAGGGAGGAGCTCGATGGCTTTTTCAAGAGTCATCACGATGTAGTCGTATACATCGGCAGCCTTTACCTTGTACTTGTCGTTGTAATTACCTGCTGCAATCTCGTCACTGTTGTTATGTACGATTGGCACGTCTCCAAAGATGCGTACCAAGTAGAAATATGCCATGGCTTTCCATGCCAAGCATTCGCCCATGGCTGTGTTCTTGACGCTTTCTGAAGCATTGGCTGTCTGCAAGCGATTGTAGATGGTGTTGGCCTGTGCGTTCACAGCCCACAAAGAATTGGAGGTTGATGTGATGTCTGGGTCACTACCATTCACGGTGAAGGTGAGGTAAGGTGACTGGCCCATATACAAGTTGCCTGACATAACCTCTGGAATCTTATAGTAACCACGGCTCAAAAAGTCGTACCATGGTGAACTATAGAGTGAGTTTGTACTCACTTTGGTCTGGTCGTCGTTTGCATAATAGTTGGTATCGTTGTAGCTGTCTTCGTTAGGACGATCCAAGAAATCGTCGCATGAAGTGAATGCCCCGCCCAACAAAAGAGCAAATGCGATATATTTAAATTTCGATAGTTTCATATTCTTGATGTTTTAATGTTAGAATGACATGTTCAAACCGAAAGAGTAGGTGGTTGGTGAAGGATAACGACCATAGTCTACGCCATAAACGTTTGGCGACATGGTGCTGACACCGATTTCTGGGTCGTATCCATCATAACCAGTGATGGTGAACAAGTTCTGGATGTTGCAATAGAGACGCAAGTTCTCAATACCCCACTTGCTAATCCACTTCTTAGGGAAGGTATAGCCAAGGGAGATATTCTTCATTCTCAAATATGAACCATCCTCCACGTAGCGGTCGCTGATGCGGTCGTTGTCGTTAGGGTCGCCAATGATGGCGCGAGGAAGACTGGCATCTGGATTGGCAACACGTACATTCTCAATGTGCTCATACCACTTGCTGCCGTCGGCATATACGATGGAGGCATCGATAGGCTCCAGGCGGGCGCGGTTCAATACGTCGGTATGCTGGTTGCACCATACGCTGCTCATGTTGGTCAAGCCACGCTTGGTGAGGTTCATTACCTTGTTGCCGTAACTACCATTGATGAAGATGCTCAAGTCGAAGTCCTTGTAACGGAAGGTGTTGGTCCAACCGAAAGTGAACTTAGGCATTGGGGAACCGATGTTGGTCTGGTCAAGCTCATTGATGACACCATCGCCATTCAAATCCTTGTACTTGATGTCGCCTACATATACGGTGTTGGAACCATTGAACACGCCATTGCTTGGGTATTTCTCTGGCTTAGGTGAACGCTCGATGTCTGCCAAGTCTTGGTAGATGCCATCTGTTACATATCCATAGAAGCTATAGAGGCTCTGGCCAACGTCGGTCTTACTTACCTGTGTCTGTCCCCACTGGGCATAGCCCATGATGGCTGAACTGGCAGTACCATTGAGGGCTACCAACTTGTTCTTGTTCCAAGAAATTTGGAACTCTGAATCCCACTGGAACTTGCCGATGAATGGATGACCATTGACTGTCAACTCAAGACCGCTGTTGCGGATGTGACCATAGTTGCCCATAGGTGCCTTCAACTTAGAGTTGTCGTTACCGCTTGTACCCATGTATGAAGGCATCTGCATCTCCATCAACATGTCCTTTGATTCCTTCTGGTACCAGTCGATGGTCAAGCCAACACGGTCGTTGAAGAAACCTAAGTCGAGACCAAGGTCGATCTGCTCTTGTTTCTCCCATTTCACATCAAGGTTAGGAATGTTCTGTGGACGATAGCCTGCACCAAGAGAAGAATATACCTTCTGCATGTTCACACCCCAGGCGAATGAGTTGATGTTGGCATTACCTGTCTGACCCCAACCTACACGAATCTTACCATTGCTCAGCCATTTGCCTGCCAAGTCCTGAATGAATTTCTCGTTAGAGAAACGCCAGCTGGCAGCGAATGAGTGGAAGCCTGCCCAGCGGTTGTGAGGACCAAAGTTGGAGCTACCATCATAACGATAAGTATAGGTAGCGTTGTAACGGTTGTCGTAGCTGTAAGTCCAACGAGTAAAGAATGAAGCCATAGAGCTGCTGCCGAAACCTGCTCCGATGGTTGGGGTACCTGTACCTAATACTGGATTGTGTACTGCATCAGAAGGTAATTTATCGTTGGCTACCTTGATGTAGTCCCACTTGCTTTCCCAGCATTCCTGACCCACCATGGCTGTAACGGAGTGTTTCTGAGCAAACGTATTGTTATATGTGATATAGTTCTTGAGCTGCCAGAAGGTGCTATTGTTCTTCTGGATGCTACTCTCGTTGGCTTCCTGCCAGTTGTTAAGATTGATTGTATTATTGAAAATCTCGGCCTTGCTATAACTGAGGTCGTAACCCAACTCTGCATGCCAAGTGATGTGGTTGATAGGAGTGAGCTCGGCATAGATATTACCTGTCAACTTCTTACGGTTCAACCAGTTGTTCTGCTCCATAGCCTTTGCGATAGGGTTATGGATATTGTAGTTTTCACGAGCAAACGAAGCGTAGTTGCCATCAATGTCATAGATTGGTGCCTCTGGGAGAGATGTCAATGCGAATCCTACGATACCCTCTGCACCATCAGTGAGCTTGAGGTCATCGTTGGAATTGGTAAAGGTTGCACTCAAACCGAGCTTCAACCATTTCTTCAACTGTGCGTCCAAGTTGGTACGTACAGAGAGACGGTCGAACTTAGAACCGATGATGGTACCATCCTGGTTCATGTAACCTGCTGAAACGTAATATTGAATCTTGTCTGTACCACCCTGGGCGGCAATCTGATGTTGCTGTTGGAAAGCGGTCTGGAAGATAGCATCCTGCCAGTTGGTACCCTTGCCGAGCAAAGATACGTCGCTATAATATGGGTCTTCCTTGACACCACCGAATCCTGCCGCTACGAAATCGTTGTAGTAATCACCGAATTCGCGGAGGTTCATCATGTCAAGGCGTTTGGTCTGGCGGCTCCATGCCACCATGCCGTCGTAAGAGAATTTTGCCTCACCAGCTTTACCACGTTTTGTTGTAATCAAAACTACACCATTGGCACCCTGTGCACCATAGATAGCGGTGGCTGAAGCATCCTTCAAAATTTCCATGCTTACGATATCCGAAGGGTTGATGGTGGAAAGAGGCGAAACGGAAGAAGCAGAACCGTTGTCGAGGGCATCGCCGAAACCGAGTGAGCTACCGCTTGAGTTGCCGCTCTGGAAGATGACACCGTCAATTACATAAAGAGGTTCTGCGTTGGAGTTGATGGTAGCTGTACCACGAACTCGGATAGTAGAAGCTGTACCAGGGGCACCAGAGGTGCTGACAGCTGTGACACCTGCTGCACGACCCTGAAGTGACTGGTCGAGAGAGGTGATTATAGAGCCTTTCATGGCTTTTTCGCCAAGGCTTACGGAAGAGCCTGAGATGTCGCTCTTCTTCATGGTACCATAACCTACGACAACAACCTCGTCAAGACTGTTGTTGTCTTCTGTCAATGTTACATCATACTTAGCTTGCCCCCCCACTTTAAAGGTCTTGGTGACATAGCCTACATAGGATACCTCAACGGTCTGACCTGCAGACACATTGAGGGAGAAGTTACCGTCTAGGTCGGTAACAGCCGCATTGTTTGTGCCTTTCACTTTTACTGTCGCACCGATGATAGGACCCTGTGAGTCCACTACGGTACCAGTAATCTTTTTGCTTTGTTGCACAGCCTGGCTCGTTGCGATCTGGGCTGCGAAAGTTTGCTGGGGAGAGATGCCGAGAAGGCTCAGGGCTGCGATTCCAGCAAGCAACTTTTCTCTACTTTTTGAATTCATACAATTTTTGTTAGTTGGTTATAACTGTTTGGCTCTTCCTCTCCGAAAAGGAAGTGGCAAAACGGGTTGTTGCTCTCTAGTTTTTCCTCTACCCATGGCTCGGGGAGGAAAGCAAGAGGCTAGCTCTAGGTAACTTTTGTTTTGTTCATTGTTGTGATTATTTTATATTGTTTATATTTATGTTATTGCTTTTTTAGGCTTATTATCATATTCGATTGCAAAGGTAGTGCTTTTTTCTATAAATGCATATACTTATTTTGTCGATTACTAATACTTTTCTGCTTAATTGCGTCTTTTCTTGCTTTTTATCTTATTTAGTATTGATTAAGTGTATTTTATACGTTTTATTTTAAATTGTTTACATAAGTATTGACTTGGATTAAATATTTGCCCATTTGCGCTATATTATAATAGGTACGTGTACCTTGTTATTATTATTGGAATTAATTCTTGTTTGCATTTGCGTGTCATCGAGTTGATAACATGTGCGTACTGAGAATTGTGCTTATTGTGTGTTTAACTTTGCTTTTTATGCTTTTTCAGTAACTCTTCAAGCTTGTGAATTTGACTTAAAAATCATCTGTTTTTTTCATTTTGCAAAGAAAGTATGGTTATTCAGCAAAATAGTACATGGATATTTCGGGAAATTGTTCTATCTTTGCAACCGTAAAACAATAACATCTGACAACTAACAAATAATAATAGACAATGAATCAAATATCGAAGGTTTTTAGGTTAATAATTATAGGTATTCTGATGAGTGCATTCGGCTCTTTGAGCTTGAATGCACAAATCAGAGGCTACAACATCGTGGTAAGTGTTACTCCCGACCATCAAGATTGGAACTATAAGGTAGGCGAGAAGGCTAACTTCACGGTGAATGTCAGAAAGAGTGGTACACTCTTGAACAATGTCAAGGTGGATTATGTGGCAGGACCGGTGATGTTTCCTGATACCAAGAAGAGTGCTGTGCTCAAGGACGGCACGATGAAATGGAGTGGGGCACTCGACAAGCCTGGCTTCTATCGCCTCAAGGTTACCGCCCATGTGGATGGCAAGGATTATGAGGGACTTTGCACCGCAGGTTTCTCTCCCGAGAAGATTCAGCCATTCGCAAAGGAGCCTAAGGACTTCGATGCCTTTTGGAAGAAGGCTCTCGATGAGGCTCGACAGAATGACCTCAATCCTACCAAGGTGCTGCTGCCAGAGCGTTGCACCAAAGATAAGAATGTATATGAAATCAGCTATAACAATAATCGCTGGGGCTCCAAGATGTATGGCATCCTGAGTGTGCCAGTGAAGGAAGGCAAGTATCCTGCCTTGCTCCGTGTGCCAGGTGCGGGCGTTCGTTCTTATTCGGGCGATACCTACACGGCTCCTGCTAAGTGCATCGTACTCGAAATCGGCATCCACGGAGTGCCTGTTACGATGGAACAGAAGGTGTATGATGACCTCGCCAATGGCGAACTGAATGGATATTGGGATACCAACCTCGAAAATCCTGACCGCAATTCTTACAAGCGTGTTGTGACAGGAGCCGTGCGTGGCGTGGATTACATCGCTTCCCTCCCAGAGTGGAATGGCAAGACCATCGGCGTGACGGGTTCTTCGCAAGGTGGATTCCTCTCCATCGCTGTGGCTGCGCTTGACAAACGCATCACTTTCTTGGCTCCTGTGCATGATGCCATGTGCGACTATGAGGCTGAGATTCATGGTGTTGCTGGTGGTTGGCCTCATTACTTCTATAAGGAGAACAAGGCGCAGGGATCAGCTTGGAAAGAACAAAAGCTTTCTGATATAGAGAAGGCTCGCTTGGAGGGTGCTCGCTATTATGATGGTGCCAACTTCGCTCGCCGCCTTACCCAGCCGGGATGGTACAGCTTCGGCTACAACGACGAGGTCGTTCCTCCTACCTCTTCTTACGGACTCTACAATTCCGTGAAGGCTCCTAAGAAACTTAGTCTCTACCAGATGACGGGGCATTACTGGTATCAGGAGCAGTGGGATGAGTGGCAAGCTTGGATTATTGAACAATTAAAGAAATAATATATTCCAGTCATTTTGTAATTAAAGAAATCATATATGGAATTAAAGAGATATTTATTAGGCGCAGCTTGCTTGATGGCGATGCAAGGAGCTATGGCTCAGGTGGATGGCGTGACGGGCGCATCCATGCAAGCCGAGAAAACTTCTAGTTGCAATGCCAAGAAGGAATGCTGCAATACTCCTGCGGCGCAGTTGAAGGCTCGCTTGCAGAAACTCATCAACAAGGGCATCATGCTCGGTCACCAAGACGACCCTGTGTATGGCACCACTTGGAAATGGGATGAAGGGAAGAGCGACGTGCTCCTCACCACAGGCGATTATCCTGCCGTGATGGGCTTCGACCTCGGTAAACTGGAGTTGGACAGTAAGGAAAACCTTGACGGCGTTCCTTTCGACCGTATGCGCCAGGAGATTATCGCCCAGCATGAGCGAGGTGGAATCGTTACCCTCAGCTGGCATCCTTGGAACCCTGTGACAGGCGAGAATGCCTGGGATCCTAAGGGTGATGCCGTGGCTGCCGTACTTGATGGTGGCGCACAGCAACAGAAGTTAGATTCTTGGCTCGAGAAAGTATCAGAGTTCATTCTCTCTCTGAAGACAAAAGACGGCAAACTTGTTCCGGTAATCCTCCGTCCATGGCATGAGATGAATGGCGGATGGTTCTGGTGGGGAGCCAACAGTTGCACACCTGCACAATATAACCAGCTTTATGCAAAGACCTATCACACACTTACTAAAGCAGGATGTAACAATATCGTTTGGGCTTGGTCGCCAAACCTCAGCGACAAGAAAACCGTCGAGCTCTTCTTGGAGCGATTCCCAGGAGAACAGTATGTAGATATGGTAGGTGTTGACATCTATGAGTTTGACAACAACGATGCCAACTACCAGAAGAACCTCACCGAGACGATGGATGTCTTGATGGCTGCCGCCAAGAAAGTGGGCAAGATGCCAGCCCTCACCGAGACCGGTTGCCGTGGTATCTCGCAGAAGAAGGATTGGTTTACGAAAGCCCTCTGGCCTGTGCTCCAGAAATATCAGGTGAGCTATGTGCTCTTCTGGCGCAATGCCTGGGACAAGCCTCAGGAGGAAGCTTATCTGCCAGGAGTAGGGGATGGTGACATCGTCAACGACTTTCAAAAGTTTAAGAAAAAAAAGAAAGTTCTCTTCGCCAAGGACATTAAAAAGGTGAAATAATGAATCGGGGATTGCACATCCCCTCAAACTGCAAATAAAATAAAAATAAGATAATTATGACAACATTTCAAGACAAAGTGAAAGCACTTCGCGCTCATCATGAGGAATTGTTGAGCCGCAAGAATGAACCATTAGAGTGGGGAAATGGTATCTATGAGAAATATAAGTACCCTATCCTCACCGCAGAACATACTCCATTGGAGTGGCGCTATGACTTCGACGAGAAGAGCAATCCTTATCTGATGCAGCGCATCATGATGAATGCAACCTTGAACTCTGGTGCCATCAAGTGGAACGGCAAGTATCTCCTCGTTGTTCGTGTGGAGGGTGCCGACCGCAAGAGCTTCTTCGCTGTAGCCGAGAGTCCTAACGGTATCGACAATTTCCGTTTCTGGGACGAGCCTATCACCATGCCAGAGGATGTGGTTCCTGCAACCAACATCTACGACATGCGACTCACTACCCATGAGGATGGTTATATCTATGGTGTGTTCTGCGCCGAGCGTCACGATGACTCTCAGCCAGGCGACCTCAGTGCCGCTACCGCAACTGCTGCCATCGCTCGTACCAAGGATCTCAAGAACTGGGAGCGTCTTCCTGACCTCAAGACCAAGAGTCAGCAGCGCAATGTGGTTCTTCACCCAGAGTTCGTAGATGGCAAGTATGCTTTCTATACTCGTCCACAGGATGGCTTCATCGACACAGGTTCTGGTGGTGGTATCGGTTGGGCTCTCGTTGACGACATCACTCACGCTGAGATTACAGAGGAGAAGATCATCAACGCCCGTCACTATCATACTATCCAGGAGGTGAAGAACGGGGAGGGCCCTCACCCAATCAAGACTCCTAAGGGATGGTTGCATTTGGCGCACGGTGTACGTGGTTGTGCCAGCGGTCTTCGTTATGTGCTCTATATGTACATGACATCCCTCGAAGACCCTACCAAGGTCATCGCAGAACCAGGCGGTTATCTCCTCGTACCAGAGGGTGGCGAGTATATCGGCGACGTGATGAACGTAGTCTTCGCCAATGGTTGGATTGCCGACGAGGATGGCAAGGTGTTCATCTACTATGCATCTTCCGATACTCGCATGCACGTGGCAACTTCTACCATCGACCGTTTGGTTGATTACTGCATGAACACTCCAAAGGATGATTATCGCACTCAGTTCTCAGTGGAGAAGATCAAGACTTTGGTTGCAAAAAACAAGCAAACATTAGGTAAGTAATTTTTATAGGTAAATAGATTGTAGGGATTCTTTCCCCTCGTTCGTATTATATAAAATAGGGACGAGGGAAGAATCCCTCTTTCTGTTAAGTCGGGGGATTTGGATTCTCCAGCTAAGATTAACTAAACATTAAACATTATCAATTAAACATTCAAATTAGATGGCTAGTTTAAAAGAAAAAATTGCTTACGCTCTCGGTGATGCCGCTGCGGGTGGCATCGTATGGAAGTTGATGAGTATCGCTTTCCCATTGTTCTTCACCAATGTCTTCGGACTCTCATTCGCCGATGCCGCCGTGCTGATGCTCATCGCTCGTATGTTCGATGTTGTCACCGACCCATTGATGGGTAGTCTCGCCGACCGCACACAGAGTCGCTTCGGAACCTATCGTCCTTGGCTCATCTATGGAGCCATACCTTTCGGATTGATTTTCGCCCTCTTGCTCTATACGCCAGACTTTGGTCCTACGGGCAAGCGTGTCTATGCATATGCCCTCTACCTGATGATGATGGCAGTTTATACGATGGTGAA
>DJSH01000047.1:0-9425 GCA_002440225.1 Candidatus Segatella violae | reverse complement strand
AATGACGACGAGAAGAACCAGTTCTCCTCTTTCCGTATGGTGGGTGCCTACGCCATGGGTTTTGCCACTCTTCTCTCATTCCCATATCTCCAGAAGATGGTGGGCGGAACAGCTGCTCATCAGTATGCCGTCATCGGTGCCGTGCTCGGTATCGTGGCTGCTGTGATGACCTTGGCTTGTGGTCTCCTTACTAAGGAGCGTTTGAAGCCTAAGCGTGCGGAAAAGTTCTCTTTCCATCAGTTTGCTGACTTGGTACACAACAAGGCGTGGCTCTATATGACCGCCATCGCCGTATGCACCAACTTCTTCAATGGTTTCCGTTATGCTGTGGCTGGTTACATGTTCGACTACTGCTTGCATGGCAATGTCACCATGTCGGGCTTGATTATCAATTACACCGTGTTCATGGCGTTCGGTGAGGTAACCTGTATGATTTTCGGTGGCGTATCTCCTTGGTTCACTCGCAAGGTGGGCAGCAAGCGCATGGCATTCTTCTGGTCAGCGTTGCTCTGCTTGGTACTCTCCGTAATCTTCTTCTTCATCCCAATGGACCCATCTTACATCTGGGTGATGATAGGTCTCGTGGTCTTGATCTCCATCGGTATCGGAATCTATTCTCCATTGATGTGGTCCATGTATGCCGATGTAGCCGACTATCACACGGAGCATTTCGGAACATCAGCCACAGGTCTCATCTTCTCATCCGGTACGATGAGCCAGAAGTTTGGTACTGCCATCTCTGGTTCGCTCATCGCCCTCTTCTTGGGTTGGGCAGGTGCCAACATGATTACGGATAAGATGGGTAACACGATGATCGACCCTGCCAGTGTCACCGACTCTGTGCTCACGATGGTATGGTCGTTGTTCTCCCTCTTCCCAGCTGTCATCGCCTTCCTGTTGATGATCTTGGCTTGGAAGTTCCCTATCAAGAAATGATTTTAATCATACGGATCTTTTCAAGTAATCAAGAATGCGCCCTGAAAGGGCAACAGCGCCTAGCCCAGGGCAACACCCTGGGTGACATGAGCAAATAGAATGCGCCCTGAAGGGGCAAAAGCATTATATCTGCGAGCTTAAAAATTTAAGCTTTTGCCCTTACAGGGCGCACTTTATTCCTATCAAACTACCTAGGGCGTTGCCCTAGGCTAGGTGCTTTTGGGCTTTCAGCCCGAATTTTTATCTTTAATATCTTACAAAAAATCACTAAAGAAAATGGAAAATCTAAAGGAAACGATGAAGGATGTGTTGGAAAACAACATCCTAAATTATTGGCTCGATAAAGTTGTAGATAAGGAAAACGGCGGCTTCTATGGTCGCATCGACGGCAACGACCAGGTGCATCCCGAGGCGGAGAAGGGTGCCGTGTTGAATGCCCGTATCCTCTGGGCTTTCTCCGCCGCTTACCGTGTCTTGAAGAAGCCAGAGTACTTGGAGGCAGCGACCCGTGCCAAGGAATATGTCCGTGACCATTTCCTCGACAAGGAATACGGGGGCATCTACTGGAGCGTGGACTACCAGGGTAATCCGCTCGATACCAAGAAACAGACTTATGCCATTGGCTTCGCCATCTACGGTTTCTCCGAGTATGCTCGTGCCACTGGCGACAAAGAAGCGCTCGACATCGCCATCAGTCTCTATCACGACATCGAGAAGCATGCCTTCGACAGCAAGAACAATGGTTATATCGAGGCTTTGACCCGTGAGTGGGAACCTATCGCCGACATGCGTCTCTCCGACAAGGATGAGAATGGTTCTCGCACGATGAACACCCATCTCCATATCATCGAGCCTTATACCAATCTCTATCGTGTTTGGAAGACTTCAGAGCTGGAGAAGAGCATCCGCAACCTGCTCGACATCTTTATCGACAAGCTCTTGAACAAGGAGACTTATCACCTCGACCTCTTCTTCAACGACGAGTGGGAGGGTAAGCGAAACATCGAGAGTTACGGTCACGACATCGAGGCAAGTTGGTTGCTCCACGAGACCGCCCTCATCTTGGGCGACAAGGAGGCGCTCCACAAGATAGAGCGTATCATCCGTCGTATCGCCGAGGCTGCCGACGAGGGCTTGCGTCCAGATGGCAGCATGGTGTATGAGCACTGGAAGGACGGCGATAAGTACGACTTGCAGCGCCAGTGGTGGGTGCAGTGTGAGAATATCATCGGTCACATCGACCTCTACCAGTATTTCCGTACCGACGAGAACCTGGAGGTAGCCATCCGCTGTTGGAACTATGTAGCCAAGCACCTTATGGATGCCAAGAATGGCGAGTGGCACTGGGCAATCCTCGAAGACGGCAGCGTTAACAAGGAAGATGACAAGGCAGGCTTCTGGAAGTGCCCTTATCATAACAGCCGCATGTGCTTAGAATTGATAGAACGTGATTATTGATACTAAAAATCCAAGCAAACCAATGATTTGCTTGGATTTTTTTGTTTATCCCAAATATTTATTGTACTTTTGCACCGCACAGAATAGGGGGATAGCCCTCATCCTGTATTTAACATTCAACATTTAACATTAGAATTAATGTATATAGCAGTAGCAGGAAACATCGGTAGCGGTAAGACCACATTGACCAATATGCTCGCCAAGCACTATGGTTGGAAGAAGTATCTTGAGCCCGTGGCGGAGAATCCGTATATCGACGACTATTACAAGGACATACCCCGATGGGCGCTCAATATGGAGGTGTTCTATCTCAAACAGCGATTCAAGAACCTCCTTGAAATTCAGCACAGCAAGGAGACGGTGATACAAGACCGCACCATCTTCGAGGGAGTGTATGTCTTTGCAGCCAACAATAGGGCGATGGGCAATATGGACGAGCGAGACTATCAGACCTACATGGAACTCTTCGAGTCGATGATGGAAGTGATTAAGATGCCGGAACTCATGATTTATCTCCGCTCCTCGGTGCCTCACCTCGTGAAGAACATTCAGAAGCGAGGCAGGGATTATGAGCAGAAGATGCCTATCGACTATTTGGAAGGCATCAACAATCTCTACGAGGATTTCATCAAGAACCATTACAAGGGCAAGGTGCTCATCGTGGAAGTGGATGACCTCGACTTCGAACACAATCCCAAGCAATTCGGCGACATCATCGACAAGATTGATGCAAAACTCTTCGGACTTTTTAATTTATAATTATGCATATAGCAATAGCAGGAAACATAGGTAGCGGCAAGACTACCCTCACCAAAATGCTTGCCAAACGTTATGGCTGGAAAGCAAACTTCGAGCCAGTGGATAACAATCCTTATCTCGCTGACTACTATAAGGATATGGAGCGTTGGTCGTTCAACCTCCAGATTTACTTTTTGAACAAGCGATTCCATGATGTGGTGGAGATTTCTCGTTCTAAAGAGACCATCGTGCAGGACAGAACCATCTTCGAGGATGCCCGCATCTTTGCCCCAAACCTCCACAACATTGGCATGATGAGTGATAGGGATTTCGACAACTACACCGACCTCTTCGACTTGATGATTAGTCTGGTGAAGCTTCCTGACCTCATGATATACATCAAGAGCAGCATCCCAACGCTCGTAAAGCATATCGAGAAGCGAGGCAGAGACTTTGAGAAGAGCATTCGCATCGACTATCTCCAGGGCTTGAACAATCGTTATGAGGAGTGGATTAAGAACTATAAGGGAAAACTTATCGTCGTGGATGGCGACAACCTGGAGTTTGCGGATAATCCAGAAGACTTTCGCAAGATTTGCGACTTGATAGACGCCGAACTTTACGGCCTCTTCAAATAGAAGGAAATCCTCTTTTTTTTTCTTTCCAATGATGCAAAAATGAAGTGGGAATGAATCAAAGATGAACCTATGATTTTGGTTCAATTTGGTTCATTCCCATTTCTTTTCCCCCTTATCCTTTTTCATGTCCTGGTGGGCTCGTTTTGAAGCCGGCACGGCTTCAAAATCGAGGCATGTGTTAAAAAAAAAAAATAGACCAAAAAATTTGTTTAATTCAGAAAAAAGGGCTAAATTTGCAAAACATTTAGCTTCGAATATCTCGTTTTGTAAACGAAATAGCTGGCTGTTAAAATTTGGTAAAACGGTGTAAGGTGCTGATAGGTAATAACTTGTAAAGGATGCAAGGAGCTAAAGGAATACCTTTTTAATAAATAAGCGTAAAAATCGTCAGAAAGAATGTCATTAGAAAATCTCGATAGTCCGTCATTTTGGTATGCGATGAGTTCGCCATATGGTAGAGAGCAGAAGGCAGCTAATATGTTAGCCGCCATGGATGCCGTCAAGTCCTTCCTTCCGTTGGAGCGGTTTGAGCGTATGGTGGGGCAGAAGAGCCGCGTTCGCAAAGTCAGCTATCGTCCCGTCGTTCGAAATCTCCTCTTCGTCAATGCCACGGCATCCAAGATGCGCTCCCTCAAGAAGGAATACAACACCTTGCTCCAGTTCAAGGTTCGTCCCAAGTTGGGTGGTGGTTTTGAGCCCATCATCGTACCCGACAAGCAGATGGAAGACTTCATGGCCATCTACGAGAATGTAGAAGACGACAAGCTAGAGTTTTTCACCCCCGAAGAGATAGAACTCCGTCCCAATGCCCGAGTTGTCATCCAGGACGGCATCTTTGCTGGGAAGGAGGGCTATTATCAGCAAGTACGCAGCAAGTCGGCCAAGAAAGGCTGCAAGTGCAAGCGTTTTGTGGTTAAGATAGATGGTTTTCTCGCCTGTGCAGCCGTCCTCGCCGAGTGTACCTACGTCAGTGTCAAGGAATAAAAATCAGATATAATCTTCTAGATATGGAAATGTTAGAATTACAAGAAATCATACTCACTCGTAAGGTGACCAACACCTCTGTGCTTTATCATCTAGAGATCAAGGCACTGGATGGTCAGGGCAATGAAAAGGTTTTTCATTATGATGATCTCGATCATCCCGACCTCAAGGATATGCAGTACTTTATCAATCTCAATGTGCATCGAGCAGAAACCGAGCATGCCCGCCGTCTTATCTTCAAGGTCGATGCTCCCGAAGTGATTGTGGAAAAGTAATATAATAGAGCCGTTTTTGTTCAATCATAATTCGCCATTCGAGTGACGACCAGCGCAGAGCGATGCTGCGATGGGGAACTAATCAAAAGACTTTAATTCAAAATGGATAAGAAACTAAACCAGATACGCAAGGAGATGATAGGACAGTTGGAACAGCGATTAGGCATGAACCAAAATCCCGAAGACGACATGTTTTATTATCATCCTTCCGAGGATAGAATCGTCCTTTCCCATGCCCTCTTTTGGGTGATGACCGCATCTATCAGGGGCAAGATGGCCAAGGAGAAGTACTTTCTGCTTCTTCGCCGATATCAAGAAGAGATGCTTGAAGCCTGGCTTACGGAATCGCCAGATTTCAAAGACCTCTTGCATTATTGCAACGTAATATACAATACTCTTCCCATGATTCTTCGTGGAGCCTATAACTTCAGTATAGATAAGGATGCTCGCCGCCTTGGTGCCATTTGTGTTGTAGCAGGAGGATATGGTGGTGATATGCGAGATGATAAAGCCAATGAATTGCTTGATGATATAGACTTCTATTATAATAAGGTGAAGTGCCGCATGATAGAGCAGATGTTGCCAACCTTGAATAAATTGGTGGTTAATGAACAGCAATCTTGGATGAATTCTATATAAATAAACTTGGCAAAGATTATGACCGTATGCTTAAGGATATGAATCGTTTGATGAAACAATATGACTTTCAGCATGGGAAATAATCGTGTAAGCGTCCAAAAACGGATATTCGTGATTTGTCCATTATATCAAAGCAGATTACTTCAATGTCTATTTCATCCGTGACGCAAAAGATAGTTTCAAGGCAGTATGTTACTATGGAGATATACTCAACGAACTTTTCGGTAAGGATGTGAGAGGAAGCAAGACAGCTCATGTTATTCCGGAATCAGCTAAGAAATCCTATCCTTATACTACCTCCATTATTCAGAATCTCAAGCAATTTGGCGACTCATATACGAAACCTTATCTCAATACGATAGGTTTCAATCACCAACCACGCCAATGGTTCTTGGTAGTCAATATTACGGATATTGAGGAGTTTGTGCATCTCAGTATGTACGGTCCAGACTCCAAAGCCTTGAATGCTGCCATCAACTATCTCTTCCGAGACTCCCTGTTGCTGTATCATGAGCTAACGGTAGGAGGAACATTGGAATATGCTCTGCGAGTAGCCCAGTTCTTCAATGGCTCTGCTACATCAAAGATTTTTACTAAAGGGAAATAAACACCTCATCCCCCATTCGAGTGGCGACCAGTGCAGAGCGATACTGCAATGGGGAACAAAAGCCTTCTTTTCAAGGCACTTTTAGTTAAACCTGTTTAAAAATCAGAAAAGTCCAATTTCTTAAAATACTCTGTATCCCCAGTAAACACTGGGGATGGAGTTGTATTGTCATAGGGGTTGGATGCTTACTCTAAAGGATTGGCTTTATAGGTAGAAATAATGCGCCTGCCGACAAACAATCGCAACTCTGTTGCGTAGGCACCCATCGGCAGCCCCTTGTGGCAAAGGCTCCGCTGCCGATACCATAACTTTGGCGGAGGCTATAGCGTAGCCATCTACATCCTTTCCTTTAATGGTTAAGGGAAAGGCTTGGTTTAGGATTAAGGTCCCCCCCGCTGGGGAGGGACAGGTGGGGCTCTCCTATTTAATATTTTAATTTAAAAAGTAAATAAAACAATAAACATATAAATCATGTTTAATCTCAGTAAATTCATAGGTCAGTATGTGACCCATCGTGAAAAGAGTATGTTTGCTCAGGATATCGAGGCAAACAAAGATAAACTTTCTGCTGAAATCAAAGGCAAGAAAGTTTGTGTAATTGGTGGAGCCGGTTCCATTGGTTCCTCATTTATCAAGGCGGTGCTGCGCTTCGAGCCAAAGAGCGTGGTGGTCGTCGATTTGAATGAGAACGGATTGGCAGAACTCGTCCGTGACGTGCGAAGCACTGAAGGACTTTTCGTACCTGATGAGTTCCGCTGTTATACCCTCAACTTTGCAGACCCAATCTTCGAACGTATCTTCCGAGAGGAGAAAGGCTTTGATATTGTAGCCAATTTCTCAGCCCATAAGCATGTACGCTCTGAGAAGGATAAGTATAGTGTTCAGGCACTCATTGAGAACAATGACATCAAGGCTAAGAAACTGATGGATTTGCTTTGTGTTTTTCCACCTAAGCATTTCTTCTGCGTCTCTACCGACAAGGCAGCCAACCCAGTTAACATCATGGGTGCCAGCAAGCGTATTATGGAAGACCTGGTGATGGCTTATAATGAGCACTTCAAGGTAACAACAGCTCGTTTTGCTAACGTTGCTTTCTCTAATGGGTCTTTGCCTGATGGATGGATTCATCGTTTGCAGAAGAAGCAGCCTTTGGCAGCACCATCTGATGTGAAGCGCTATTTCGTATCTCCTGAGGAGTCTGGCCAGATTTGTATGTTGGCTTGTATCCTTGGTAATGGTGGTGAGGTGTTCTTCCCTAAGCTGGGTGAAGAGCAGATGCTCACCTTCTCATCCATCTGCGATGACTTCGTGAAGGCAGAGGGCTTCAAGAAGGTGGAGTGCCAGAACGACCCTGAGGCAAAGAAGTATGCTGCCGATATGGATTATGAGAGCGACAACTATCCTGTGGTTTACTTCAAGAGCGATACCACGGGCGAGAAGGCTTACGAGGAGTTCTATGTGCCTGGTGAGAAAATCAATATGCAACGATTCTCTGCACTCGGTGTGGTAGAGGAGACAACCCGTCGTCCGATGCCTGAGATTAACCAGTTCTTTGATGAGTTAGAGGGCATCTTTGCAGAGCCAGATTTCACCAAGGCTGAAATCGTGGCATCCATCAAGAAATTTATCCCTAACTTCGAGCATGAGGAAAAAGGTAAGAACTTGGATCAAAAAATGTAATACTCAATAAAATGGCAGATTTTAAGAAAACGATAGACTTTATCAAGTCAGTTTATGGCAACCAGTAGTTTACTCCATTGGCAGTCCCTGTTTTTGCAGGTAATGAAAAGAAATATCTCAACGAGTGCATTGACACAACCTTCGTTTCATCCGTAGGTAAGTTTGTCGATCGCTTCGAGGAGGATATGGCAAAATATACAGGTGCCAAGAAGGCTGTGGTATGTGTTAGTGGAACTAATGCCCTTCACATGAGCTTGTTGCTCGTTGGTGTAAAGCAAGATGATGAAGTATTGACTCAGGCTCTTACTTTCATTGCAACCTGTAATGCATTGAGTTATATTGGAGCTCATGCGGTATTCATCGATGTTGACCGTTATCTTGAAGGACAAGGAGGCACAGATCGACTTCCTCACCCAGACCAACGATAATGGCGTAATGACTCGCCCTATCTGGGAGTTGATGAATCGCTTGCCGATGTTTGAGCAATGTGAGAACGATGGCTTGGAGAATACCATTTGGTTTGCGGATAGGGTAGTGAACATTCCAAGTAGTGTTCGAGCTGAAGATTTTTCAATCAAATAAGATAATAATTTTGAGATATTCTTGGTCGTTACAATAAAAAGTCGTATCTTTGCCGTGTCTAAATATTAAAAGGAGAAAAGTTATGTATCAAATAGCAATAAACGACCCTCTGGTTTATCTAGATGGTGAGACTTATGCAAGGGAAAACCATTCAAGTTTAGAGGAATTGGTCAATAAATATGTGGCCAATCTAGCATCATTGGTTCGCTCAAGAAAGAAAACAAGTGTTGTTCCTTTTTCTCAGAGCGAAGAGTTTAAGAATGCCTTGGCTTTTGTAAAAACTAAGGCGGCGAAAGGTGGTAACTCTGTTCCTGTTGATGAAGATGGGTTAGCATCATTGGTTGAAACAAAGTACAAGTTATGAGAGTTTTTGTTGATACGAATGTACTGATAGATTTTGTCTGTCAACGTGGCGAATTTGCTGAATCTGCCAATCGTCTGGTAGCCTTAGGTAGCATGGGAAAAGTACAACTACAAACACTGTCTTTATCCTATGTAACAGCTATGTTTGTTGCTCACAAATACAAATATCAAAAAGTTGATGAGACTCTTCTTTTTGTTTCGGGTTTTACCGAGATTTTAGATTTGCAGTCAAGCACTGTGGTAGAAATGTTGACTTCAGGTTGGAATGATTATGAGGATGCCACACAGAACGCCACTGCGATTAAAGCGAATGCTGATTGTATTGTAACAAGAAATACCAAAGATTTCAAAGAGTCTTCATTACCAGTATATACGGTGGATGAATTATTTAAAGTTTTAGGTTTATAAAAATTTTGCTTTTTGTGTTTGCTACTTAGTAAATGCAAAAAGCAAAACATAGTTTGAACTTGATTGTCATTGATTCAATATCAGTCCTGTTGTTTGGTAAGCAGTCATTTAAGACCG
>DJSH01000072.1:36484-45208 GCA_002440225.1 Candidatus Segatella violae | reverse complement strand
TACCCGTGACTGGGCTTGCAGCCCGCTTCCTTTTACCAGTGACTGGAGGCTTGCAGCCCGCTTCCTTTACCCGTGATTAGAACTCCGAGGTGAAGTGGAACTTGATGTGCTCGAAGTCTTGCTGAGCCATCTGCAGCACGTAGCCCGAGTCGGCGAGGAACACGTCGCGGCCCTCAATGTCCTTGGCCATGTACTGGTACTTGCGCTTCTTGAAGTTCTCCAGCTCCTGCTCGTCGTCGGCCTCTATCCAGCAAGCCTTGTGCAGGTGCACTGGCTCCCAGCGACACTTGGCGTTGTACTCGTTCTCCAGTCGATACTGGATTACCTCAAACTGCAACTGGCCCACGGTGCCCACGATGCGGCGGCCATTGAACTGGTTGACGAACAGCTGGGCCACACCCTCGTTCATCAACTGCTCCAGTCCCTTCTGGAACTGCTTGCTCTTCATCGGGTCATCGTTCTCGATGTATTTAAAGAGGAGTGGAGAGAAGCTTGGCAAACCGCGAAAATGTATCTTCTCTCCCTCCGTCAAGGTATCTCCTATCTTGAAAATTCCGTTGTCTGGCAAACCCACAATGTCGCCCGGATAAGCCTCGTCGATGGTGCTCTTGCGCTGCGCCATAAACTGGGTAGGCGAAGAGAAACGCACCGTCTTGTCGAGGCGCACGTGATAATATGGCTGGTTGCGCACAAACTTGCCCGAGCAAATCTTGCAGAAGGCGATGCACGAACGGTGGTTAGGGTCGATGTTGGCGGTAATCTTGAAGATGAAGCCCGTAAACTTAGGCTCCTCTGGCTTCACCTCTCGCTCCTCTGCCTGGGTAGGCTTTGGCGAAGGGGCAATCTCCACGAAGCAATCCAAGAGCTCCTGCACGCCGAAATTGTTCAAGGCCGAGCCGAAGAACACCGGAGCCACCTCGGCAGAGCGATAAGTATCCACCTCAAAGTCTGGGTACACGCCGTCCACCAGCTCCAGCTCCTCTCTCAGCTGGTTGGCCTCTCGCTCGCCCACACGCTCGTCTAGCTCCTTGCTCTTAATGTCTACCGCAACCTTCTCGGTTACGCGCTGCTTGTTAGGGGTGAAGAGGTTGAGCTGATGCTCGTAGATGTTGTACACGCCCTTGAATCGGGCACCCTGGCCGATAGGCCAACTGAGTGGGCGCACCTTGATCTTGAGCTCCTGCTCCAGCTCGTCGAGCACGTCGAACGGGTCGCGACCCTCACGGTCCATCTTGTTGATGAAGATGATGACCGGGGTGTTTCTCATGCGGCACACCTCCATCAGCTTTCTAGTCTGCGCCTCCACGCCCTTGGCAGAGTCTACCACGATGATGGCAGAGTCTACGGCAGTCAAGGTGCGGTAAGTGTCCTCGGCGAAGTCTTGGTGACCCGGAGTGTCGAGGATGTTCACCTTGTAAGGCTCGCCCGTCTGTCCGTCGGGCAGGTAGTCAAACTCCATCACGGATGTAGAGACAGAGATTCCACGCTGCTTCTCAATGTCCATCCAGTCGCTGGTGGCAGTCTTTCGTATCTTATTGTTCTTGACGGCACCTGCCACCTGAATCTGTCCTCCGAAGAGGAGGAATTTCTCGGTCAATGTTGTCTTACCAGCATCAGGGTGAGAAATGATGGCAAATGTTCTTCTTCTTTGTATTTCGTTCATAAATATATTATTGTTATTTTTAAATGTCGTCGTCCTCAAACTTCAAGCCCTCGGTGTGGTCCTTGATGTAATAGTCGCTCAGCAGCCCCACGAAGGTGGTAATCTCCTTGATGGCGCGCTCGGTCTCGGGGTTGATGGGCTTCTTCTGAAGGCGCAGCATCATCACGCCGTAGAGCGCGTCGAGGCAGGTTTCCACCTCGTTCACATCCTTGTCGCCACGCTGGCGCAGCTCCACTATGAAGGGCAGCACCTTGTAGTACTCGGCGTTGTAGATAGGGAACTTGGTGCTCTGCAAGAGCGTTCCGTGCAGGTCTACCACATCCTGCAGCACCACCTTATTAATATTAAGGTGCCCCGACTCACGCTTCCCCTCCTCGTTCATCATGCGGATGAGGTTGCCAAACCAGTCGGTCTCCTCCTCCTTCTGCTCGGGGGTGTAGTCGAAGCGGTCGATGTACTGCTTCTTGATGACGGGCAGCGAACAGCCGTAGGCTCGTATGATGTCCTCTATCTGCCACATATACAGCAAGTATTCTGCGATACTCTTCTTTCTCAATTCTTTTGCTACAAACATTCTTTCTCGATGTTAAGTATTAAATGACAAACTCGATGTTAAGTATTAAATGTTAAAGATATGGGGAGCCCCCTAGAACTCCGGCAGGTGGTAAAGATTGAACACCGTGCCCACCAGGGCGATGAGCGAGAAGATGATCACCACGCTACCTATCACCTTATTAATAATAAGGATGCCGTTGGTGTCGAACTTGCCCCTGATTTTGTCGATGAGCCAGGTGAGCCCAAACCACCACAGCAGCGCTCCGAAGATGATGCTCAGATAGCCCACGCCCATCTCCAGCGGCATATCCGGAACGACGAAGGCAAACTGGGCGAAGGTGGCCATGAAGAGGAACACGATGAGCGGATTGCTCAGCGTGACCAGGAAGGCCGTAATCCCGTTGTGCAAGAGGGTGCCCTGCTTGTTGCTCGACTTGTGCATGTTCTTCATCGGATTGCTCTTGAAGCAGTAGATTCCGAACACCAGCAACATCAATCCACCGAAAATCTGCAGGTAGAACTTGTTCTGCGCATTATTCACAAAATCCATCACGAAACTCATTCCCAAGCCCGTGAACAGCGCATACACAATGTCGCTGCACGCGGCCCCAATGCCCGTGACAAACCCGTACCAACGCCCCTTGTTCAAAGTGCGCTGGATACACAAGATGCCCACCGGTCCCATCGGGGCGGAGGCAATCACACCTATGACAATTCCCTTGAAGATGAAGTCAAGGATATTTATCTCTATCGGAAATGCTATACTCATAACAGTGGGCAAAGGTACAAAATTTCGGGCACATCTAATAATTTTTTTCCTTAAAACTTATGATAGATGTGTTTTTTAGCATGAAAATAACATTTTCTCTAAAAAAATCTTGCCGAAACTTTGTCCTTTTCAAACTTTTCATTATCTTTGTACCAAAATTAAACATTCTAACTAATTAATAAGAAAAACATGACTGAAAATGAAATGAAGCCGTATGTAATCGGCTTGGACCTTGGAGGTACAAACTCTGTCTTCGGCATCGTGGATGCACGAGGAGAAATCAAGGCTACTACAGCCATCAAGACTGGTGGTTACGACAATGTAGAAGATTATGTGAAGGACGCAGTGAAAGCCCTACAGCCTATCATCGACACCGTAGGTGGAATCGAGAAGATCAAGGCTATGGGAATCGGCGCTCCTAACGCCAACTATTATACAGGTACCATCGAGTATGCTCCTAACCTGCCTTGGGCCCACACATGCGTGGTTCCACTGGCCAAGATGTTCAGCGATGCGCTCGGCGGATTGCCAGTGGCTATGACCAACGACGCCAACGCAGCGGCTCTCGGCGAGATGACCTACGGCGTGGCTCGTGGAATGAAGAACTTCATCGACATTACCCTCGGAACAGGCGTGGGCTCAGGAATCGTCATCAACGGACAGATGGTCTATGGATGCGATGGTTTCGCCGGAGAGCTCGGCCATGTAATCATGGTACGTGGCGAGGAAGGTCGCCCATGTGGATGCGGCCGCAAGGGCTGCTTGGAGGCTTACTGCTCTGCCACGGGTGTGGCTCGCACAGCACGTGAGTTCCTGGAGAAGAGCGACGAGCCTTCTCTGCTCCGCGACTTGAAGCCAGAGGAAATCACTAGCTTCGACGTGAGCGTGGCCGCTGGCAAGGGCGATGCACTCGCCAAGCGTGTATACGACTTTACGGGCAAGATGCTGGGTGAGGCTTGCGCCGACTTCGCAGCATTCTCTTCCCCAGAGGCTTTCGTCTTCTTCGGCGGATTGACCAAGGCTGGCGACTTGCTGATGAAGCCTGTGAAGGAAGCTTACGACAAGAGCGTCTTGAACATCTTCAAGGGCAAGGCTAAGTTCTTGGTTTCTACTCTCGACGGTAGCTCGGCAGCCGTGCTCGGAGCCAGCGCTGTGGGTTGGGAGCTCTAAGTACAAAGAAATTTGTCATCCAAAACGAATATATGAAATTCAAAGTGGCCAGTCGTGGTCGCTAATATTTCAAAATTTAGAAATGTTTTAAAAGTTTATAGGCGAAGGGTCTGCAGTCCGTGAAGGATAGCAGACCCTTATTTTATGGTCGAATGGTTAAAAGTGGTCAAAGTGGTCAAATGTCAAATGTCAAATTGGCCTCGCCCACTCTTCACTTAGGATTTCTCCTACGCTTTACAGCTCCAACCAGTTCTTCACGATGGTCTTCCCCTCGGGAGTGAGCACGCTCTCGGGGTGGAACTGAATGCCGTGAATGTCGTACTCCTTGTGCTTCAAGCCCATGATGCAGCCATCGTCGCTCACGGCCGTCACGTCGAGACAATCCGGTAGCCCGGCACGGTCGACCACCCACGAATGGTAGCGCCCTATCTCGATGCGCTTGGGCAGACCGGCAAAGATGGGGTCGTTGCCAAACTGCGTGCAAGGGGTGGCCACGCCGTGGTAGACCTCGCTCAGATTGGTGAGCTTCGCACCGAAGGCCTCGCCTATCGCCTGATGGCCCAGGCACACGCCCAGCATCGGCTTCTTGCCCGCATACTGCTTGATGACGTCCATCAAGAGTCCTGCCTCAGAAGGAATGCCCGGACCCGGACTCAAGATAATCTTGTCGAATGGCTCCAATTCGCACAGCTGGAACTGGTCGTTGCGATACACCGTCACTTCAGCCCCAAGCTCCTTCACCAAGTGAGCCAAGTTGTAGGTAAAGGAGTCATAATTATCTATGATTACTATTTTCATCTTATTCAATGTTAAATGTCAAGTGCAGAATTTTTCTCTCTTAGTTCTTCACTCTTCGTTCTTCACTCTTCACTTACTATACTTATTATTACAATTTCTCTGCAATGTGAATCGCCTTGGTCAAGGCACCCAACTTGTTGTTGCACTCTTCAAGCTCATACTGGTCGTTGCTCTTCGCCACGACACCGCTGCCTGCCTGGAACCACAACTCGCCGTTGCGGCTGATGAAGGTACGGATGACGATGGCCTGGTTCAAGTCGCCGTTCAGTCCGATGAATCCGATGCAACCTCCGTAGGCTCCACGGTTGTGTGGCTCCAGCTCAGAGATAATCTGCATCGCCCTCACCTTAGGCGCACCGCTCAGTGTGCCGGCAGGGAAGGTGTCGATAAACTCCTTGATGTGGTCGGCTCCCTCGTCGAGCTCTCCGCTCACACGGCTCACCAAGTGAATCACGTGGCTGTAGAACTGCATATCCTTGTAGAAATCCACCTTCACCCCGTGGCAGTTGCGGCTCAAGTCGTTGCGAGCCAAGTCTACCAGCATCACGTGCTCGGCGTTCTCCTTTGGGTCGTTGCGCAGGAACTCGGCGGCCTTGCGGTCTTGCTCCATGTTGCCCGTGCGCTTGGTGGTTCCGGCGATAGGGTCGATGAACGCCTTGTTGCCCACGATGCGGTTGTGGGTCTCTGGCGAGGAACCGAAGATGCGGAATCCGCCAAAGTCGAAATAGAAGAGGTAAGGTGAAGGGTTGATGCTGCGCAGGGCACGATAGAGCTTGAAGTCGTCGCCCTCATACTTCTGGATGAATCGGCGGCTCACCACAATCTGGAACACGTCGCCACGCAGACAGTGCTGGATGCATCGGCGAATGTTGGCCTTGTGCTCCTCGTCGGTGAGCGTAGAGAAGGTCTCGCCCACTGGGTGGAAATCGTAAGGCTTCACGTTGCCCTTGTTCACCGCCTTCAAGAGTTCTTCTATCTCCTGCTCTCCTGGAGTCTGCGCCTGCTTGGCCTCAGCCTTTTGAGCGTCTGCCCCCTTCTGTGCTTCCTCCTCGAAGCTCTCGTTGAGGGAGATGAACTCCATCGTGTTGTTGAAGTGGTCGAACACGATAATGTCCTTGTACATGATGTAATAAATGTCAGGAGCATCGTTCTTCTCCATCGTCGTATCCTTCACCGGAATGTTCTCAAAGTAGCGCACGGCGTTGAAGGTAGTGAAGCCATACAGGCCGCAGAAGTCCTTCCCCTCGCCTTCCACATGGAAATTCTGGATAAAGTCGTTGAAGGCCTTCGAGATGGCGAGCTTGCACTGCTCGCCCTGTCCCTCGCCAAAGGCAGGCAGCTGCTGGTGCTCCACCCTGCCGTCGGGATAGGTAACGGTTACCGCTCCGTGGGCCACAGCGATGCTCGCCATCGGATGCACCCCGATAAACGAGCGCGAGTTCTCAGACCCATGATAGTCGGAGCTCTCCATCAGAGCCGACTGCGGATAAATATCTCTCAATCGCATGTAGACTCCCACCGGCGTATAGAGGTCGGCGAGAATCTTGCGAGTTGTTGTCGTATAATTATATTTTGCCATAATAATCACTTAAAAGTTTCCATATTCCTTGGCCATCGCCTTGTTCTTGAGATAAGTCTCCACATCCTTGTCGCCACGACCAGAGACGGTCAGCACGACCACGTCATCCTTCTTGAACTTCATCTTCTTCAAGGCAGCCACGGCGTGGGCACTCTCGATGGCAGGGATGATTCCCTCCATGCGGGTCAGCTCGTAGCCTGCGTAGATGGCCTCATCGTCCTTGATGGCGAGCACATGACTGCGGCCGCGGGTGGCGAGGTCGGCGTGCATAGGACCAATGCCTGGATAGTCGAGACCAGCCGAGATAGTGAAGGCCTCCTTGATCTGTCCATCATCGGTCTGCATCACGAGGGTACGAGCTCCGTGGATGATTCCCTCGGTTCCGCAGTGCATGGTGGCAGCTGTGTAGTCGGTGTCGATTCCGTGGCCGGCTGCCTCGGCGAGGTAAATCTGCACACGGTCGTCGTCGATGTAGTGGTAGATGGTTCCGGCAGCATTGGAGCCGCCGCCCACACAAGCAACGAGGTAGTCAGGATAGTCGCGACCTATCTTCTCCTGCAACTGCCACTTAATCTCCTCGCTGATTACGCTCTGCATCTTGGCCACAATGTCTGGGTAAGGGTGAGGACCCATGGTGGAACCCACAATATAGAAAGTGTCCTGAGGGTGGCAGCACCAGTCGCGGATGGCCTCGGAGCAAGCGTCGCTCAGGGTCATATTGCCCGTGCGCACAGGGTGAACCTCGGCACCCAGCATCTTCATGCGCTCCACATTGGTGTGCTGGCGCTCCACGTCGGTGGCACCCATGAAGATTTCGCACTTCATGTTCATCAGGGCGCAAACGGTGGCAGTAGCCACGCCGTGCTGTCCGGCACCCGTCTCGGCGATGATGCGAGTCTTGCCCATCTTCTTCGCCATCAGAATCTGTCCGATGGTGTTGTTAATCTTGTGCGCACCCGTGTGGTTCAGGTCCTCACGCTTCAGGTAGAGCTGGCAACCATACTTCTCGCTCATTCGCTTCGCAAAGTAGAGAGGCGAAGGACGTCCCACATAGTCCTTCAGCAGAGCGTGGTACTCCTTTTTGAACTCCTCGCTCTCGATGATAGGCTTGTAAGCCTGCTGCAACTCGGTTACACACTTATATAGAATCTCAGGCACGTAAGCGCCTCCGAACTTTCCAAAAAATCCTTTTTCGTCAACTTGATACATTTTTTTCAATGTTAAATGTTAAATGTTAAATGTTGAATGTTGAATGTTGAATTAGGCTTGCGCCCTTGCGAACAAATGGAGAAATGAATTCTTCACTCTTCACTTACTTTTTGAGAGCCTCGAAAAGCTCATCGAGCGCCTTGTCCGGGTCGCCCGTCTCATTGAGCAGGGTCACAAACTTACTACCGATGATAGCACCCGCCGCATTGTCTTGCGCACTGGTGAGCGTCTGCTTGTTGCTGATTCCGAAGCCTATCATACGAGGGTTGCGGAGGTTCATCGAATTGATGTGGTTGAAGTAAGCCAACTTAGCGTCACCGAAGTTGCTCTGTGCGCCCGTGATGCTGGCGGAGCTCACCATGTAGATGAATCCATCGGTGTGCTCGTCGATGAATCGGATGCGCTCCTCGCTCGTCTCTGGTGTAATCATCATGATGACGCGCACGTCATACTTGTCGGCAATAGGCTTCACCACCTTCAGATAGTCGTCGAAAGGCAAATCTGGGATGATGGTTCCGCTCACGCCGCTCTCCACACAGCTCTGGAAGAAAGCCTCGATTCCGTAGTGCATGATAGGATTCAGATAGCCCATCAGAATGAGCGGAATGTTCACCTCGCCCTTGATGGCCTTGAGCTGGGCGAAGAGCTTCTTCACCGTCATTCCGTTTTTGAGAGCCTTGGTGCCTGCGCTCTGAATCACAGGGCCGTCGGCCAGCGGGTCGCTGAAAGGGATTCCCACCTCAATCATATCTATCCCCTTGCGTTCCATCGCCTTAATCACATCGCCAGTGCCCTCAAGCGTAGGGCATCCGGCGCAAAAATACAAGCTCAAAAGCTTGCGATCCTTGCTGTTTGCAAACAATGCATTTATCTTATTCATCTTATTGTTTATTATTTTATCCATAAAAAATCAAACTGTATAGTTGAATCTACACGCCCTGAAAGGGCAGAAGCACCTACGCAGCATTCCATGCGCCCTGA
>DJSH01000072.1:0-36355 GCA_002440225.1 Candidatus Segatella violae | reverse complement strand
CCCTGAAAGGGCAAAAGCATAAGAATTCCGCTAATTATATAACGCTTTTGCCCTTACAGGGCGCGTTAATTTCCGCCCGTTAACCCAGGGCGTTGCCCTGGGCTAGGTGCTTTTGGGCTTTCAGCCCGTGGCAACCAAACTGCTGGAAAATTTGCGGGAATTCTAAATTTCCCTCCTACTCCCGAACCTGCGAGATAAACCTTCCGAGCTTTTCCACGTCCTTCAGCCCCGGCTCAATCTCGAATTTCGAATTCAAGTCTATCCCGATGCACTTTGGATGATGAAACTCCTTGACCCTTTCCGCATCTTCCGGTCCGATTCCGCCGCTCAACAAAAACGGCAGGTCGCCGTCGTAAGCATCCAGTACCGACCAATCAAACTGCTCACCGCTTCCCCCGTAAGCCTTACACTTCGTATCGAAGAGGAAGCAGTCTACAGCGCCTACATACTCCTTGTATTTCTGAATGTCCTCGGCTGTGGAAACGCTTATCGCCTTGATGAGCTTGAAAGGCTCCGCTGAACAACCCCCATCCTTTTGGAGGAAAGGCCTGATGTGTCCATACAAGGATTTTTCGTGATATTCCCGAAATCTCTTACAATAGTCAGGACTCTCGCTACCATGAAACTGTACCCCATCCAAGCCTAAGCACAATGAACCTGTATTGATGTTCTCAAACGTATCGTTCACAAATACACCCACTCGCTCCACCAACTCACCGTTTTTTTTACGAGGCAGTGGGAATTCTCTCTCCATGCAATCACCGAAATATCGAGGCGACTTAGGATAGAAGATGAAGCCCATCATATCGACTCCGAGCTGCGCCACCTGCCACGCATTGTCAACATCGCGCATTCCGCAAACCTTGATTTTCATATATTCTTTATTATTTTTATGCTTTTGCCCTTACAGGGCGCATTAATTCTATTTACATTTACCCAGGGTGTTGCCCTGGGCTAGGAGCTTTTGCCCTTTCAGGGCGACGTAGCCTAGGCTAGAAGCGTCTGGGCTTTCAGGGCGACGTTTTAGTTCCCTTAGAGCTTTGCGATAAATTCCCCGAGAGCCTTGCCCGGGTCCTCCTGTTTCATGAACTGCTCGCCCATGAGGAAGCCCTTGAATCCGCCCTCCTCGCGTAGCCTCTTCACCACATCGGGCTTGGAAATACCGCTCTCGCTCACTCGGCAAACGTCCTTAGGAAGCTGCTCGGCGAGTCGGAAGCTGTTCTCCACATCCGTGACGAAGGTTCCGAGGTTGCGGTTGTTTATTCCGTACAAATCAGGCTCCAGCTCCGCATACTCGAAGTCTCGGTCGTTGTGCATCTCCAGGAGCACCTCCAACCCCAGCTGGTGAGCCATCTGCAAGAGCCTCTTGCACTCGTCCTTGGAGAGGCAAGCTGCGATGAGCAACACGGCAGAAGCTCCACAATAGCGGGCCTGGAGCAACTGATACTCCTCCACCACGAAGTTCTTATATAATATAGGTATAGAGACACCCACGTGGCGAGCCTCCTGAATGTACTCATCGTAGCCGCCGAAATAATCAATGTCGGTGAGGATGCTCAGCGCCGAAGCCCCGTTCTGCTGGTAGCTCAGCGGGATGATGCTAGCCTTGCCCTCCTGCTTGATCCACCCCTTGCTGGGCGACTTGCGCTTAAACTCGGCAATGATTCCTGTCGAGGAATTCATCAGAGCCTCCCTCATGCTGCCACCAATCACCTTCCCGTCATCCTCCTTCATCTTCTGTTCGGTGAGGGTAATCATCTGGCGAGGCGAAATGAAGCGCTTGCGCTGGTCTATCTCGATTCGCTTGTGAGCGACTATTTCTTCTAATATATCTGTCATGCTTCGTTTATATACGTGAATTATTATAGACCGAAAGGTCTTAAATCTGTGTTATCTGTAAAAGGGCACAAATCTGTGCTGTCAGTGAAATCTGTGGGAGATTAAGAGTTCAGTTCCACGAACTTCTTGAATGTGGCGAGAGCCTTGCCTGAGTCGATGCTCTCGCGAGCAATCTCCACACACTCCTCGATGCTCTTCTTTCCCTTCTCCATCACCTGGATTCCGAAGGCTGCATTGGCGAGCACGATGTTCTTCTGTGCAGGCAGGGCACGATTCTCAAGCACTGCGTCGAAGATGTCCTTCGCCTCCTCTTCGGTGGCACCGCCACGAACCTCCTCTGGCTTGGCAAGCTCGAAACCGAGGTCTTGTGGCTTGAAGATTTTCTCATAGTCGTTGGTCGTCACCTTGAAGTCGCTGGTGAGCGAAATCTCGTCGTAGCCATCGATGCTGTTCACGATTCCGTAGTCTATCCCTATCTTCTGATAAACCTGGTTGTAGAGACGCATTTGGTCGAGATTGGCAACACCCAGCAACTGGCACTTAGGCTGACTTGGATTGACCAAAGGGCCCAGCAGATTGAACACCGTAGGAAACTGGAGCGCCTTGCGGATAGGCCCCACAAACTTCATCGCCTTGGCGAAGAGCTGGGCGTGAAGATAAACGATTCCCGCCTCGTTGATGCTGCGGTTCAGCTTGTCGAGGTCGTCGGTGAACTGCACGCCGTGGTTCTTGATTACATTGGAAGCGCCGCTCACGGATGTGGCTGCATAGTTGCCGTGCTTGGCCACCTTGTAGCCCGCGCCAGCGATGACAAAGCAAGAAGTGGTAGAGATGTTGAAAGTGTTCTTGCGGTCGCCACCCGTTCCCACCACGTCGATGTAGCGGTCGCAGTCGAGGATGGCTGGCACACCGGTGGCAAGAATACCGTCACGGAAACCCAGCAACTCATCCACGGTCACCCCTCTCATCTGCAATCCGGTGAGCAAGGCTGTGATTTGCTCCTCAGGGAACTCGCTCTTTGTAATTCCCACGATGACGTTCTTGGTTTCCTCACGAGAAAGCTCCTCGTGGTTCAACATTCTGTTCAAGATGTCTTTCATTTCCATTGTTCTAATCTCCTATATTTTTATGTTTTTATTTTCTGTTCTTGTTTTCCTCACCCTTGCACGAAAAGGGGACAAAAGAAAAAGAGGCCTGTCGTAAGTTACGGCAGGCCTCTCAATATTGTGTTCACATCCACATACGGCTTATCGACTCACGACTTGTTCAATCTTGAGTTACGCCACCACCATGCTGTAGATACGAATGTTGTCATATTGTTCTCTTGTTTTAAAATTAATTGTTTGCGCCAGACTTGCACCCAGCAGTTTTTATTATTCAATTGCAAAAGTACACTTTTTCTTTTAAACCACAAACTTTTTGGCAGAAAATTTTCATTTTTAATAGAAATTTGTTGTTTTCTGCGACATTCAGCACCCCTCTACACCCCTTACACCTTATTATATATAGAAGAAAAAAAACAAAAAATGTGCACCGCCGATGTAATAAAGTCACCCAACACTCGTTATACTAGTAAAAGTCACAATATTAATAACTATTCAGATATGCGCCTATGAAGCATGTATTTACTCAAGAAGAAATGAGACCATCGGCAAAGACCATCTACTTCATCAAGCAGATAGCCTACTCCTACCGCACCATCATGCGCAACGGACAATACAAGGCGTGCTATCTTAACTAAAACAACTGAAGAAAGATGAAAACTATCGTATCACCATCCCTACTCTCTGCCAACTTCATCAACTTGCAGAGCGACATAGATATGATCAACAAGAGTGAGGCCGACTGGCTGCACATGGACGTGATGGACGGCGTGTTCGTGCCCAACATCTCGTTTGGCTTTCCCGTGCTCGAGGCCGTGAGTAAGGCCTGCACCAAGCCCCTCGACGTTCACTTCATGATAGAACGCCCCGAAAGATACATCGAGCACACCGCTAAGATAGGAGCCATGATGATGAATGTGCACTACGAGGCTTGCGTACATCTGCATCGCACCATCCAGCAGATTCACGCCGCCGGAATGAAGGCGGGTGTCACCCTCAACCCTTCTACCCCGGTAAGCGTCTTGGAAGACATCATCTGCGACGTAGACATGGTGCTGCTCATGAGCGTGAACCCAGGATTCGGTGGACAAAAATTCATCGAGAACACCATCAAGAAGGTGGGTCGCCTGCGCAAGCTTATCAAGGAAAGTGGAAGCCACGCCCTCATCGAGGTGGACGGTGGCGTGCAGGCCGAGACAGCCCCACGACTGGTGAAAGCCGGTGTGAACGTGCTGGTAAGCGGTAGCTATGTGTTCAAGAGCACAGACCCTATCTCTACCATCCACGCACTGAAGGAATTGAAACAAATAGAAGATTAAAACAGGATACGCCTTTCTCTGCCCCCATCGGGCAAGAAAGGCTAACCGTTTTCCAAATAAATCAGGAAAGGCTAGTCGATTTCCAGATAGATATTGTGTTCCTTGGCCATCCTGCGAAGGTTGAGTATCGCATATCGCATACGTCCCAGGCTGGTGTTGATGCTCACATTGGTGCAAGCGGCAATCTCCTTGAACGACATTTGCTGGTAGAAACGCATGTAGACCACCTCACGCTGATTGGCAGGCAAGAAATCCACAAGCTTCTTCACATCCTTGAGCACCTGACCTTTCACAATCTCTCGCTCGGCAAAACTTTCCATCACATCATCGCTGCGCAAGGTAGAAAGGTCGTTTCTGTCCCCCTGGTCCACAAAACGTCGAGCAGACTGGATACGATAGCCGTCTATGATGATGTTGTGAGCGATGCGTATCAGCCATGCAGTAAACTTGCCATGGTTGTTGTACTGCCCGGTCTGAAGCCAAGTAATCGCCTTGACAAAAGTTTCCTGGAAAATATCATTGGCCAAGTCCTCGTCATGAACTACAAACAGGATATAAGAAAAGAGCTTCACCTCATTGCGGGAAAGCAATAAGTCGAAGGCCTTGTTGTTGCCCCCAACATAAGCCAGGGCCAACTCCTCGTCTGTCAGTTCATTGAGATTCATCTTTTTTATTGCATTAAGAATGTTAATTTACGTTGCAAAGATAGTGTTTTATTTTCTAACAACCAAAAATTTAACGTATTTTCTGCCAATCTTTCTTTTTTAACACAGAGAAACTCATCAAATCCAAATAAAATGTTTATCTTTGCAGCCTAGACAACAAACATAAACTAATCTACAAATACAAGCAATGAAGAATTTTATCAAAACCTTACTCGTTGCTCTACTCCTCCCTACCTGCGCCTTTGCTGCCGGATGGGACAACGCTGAATATCAGCGCATCGAGAAGAGCATCCTGCTGCCCAACGTCAAGCTCGCCCCTCGCAAGTTTGTCATTACTTCGTTTGGTGCCAAGACCACCAACACGGCAGCCCAAAATCAGAAAGCCATCAACCGCCTCATCTCCCTCGTTTCGAAGAAAGGTGGTGGTAGAGTCATCGTCCCCGAAGGCACCTGGAAGACAGGAGCCATCGAGATGAAGAGCCATGTGGAGCTGGAACTGAAGAAAGGAGCAACCCTCCTGTTTGTTTTCGACACCCGACTCTATCCGCTGGTACGCACCTCATGGGAAGGTCTCGCCTGCTGGAACTACTCACCATGCATCTACGCCTACAAGGCAACAGACATCGCCATCCTAGGCGAGGGAACCATCGACGGTGGCGGCAACATGGAAACATGGTGGCCTATGTGCGGACACCCACGATTCGGATACAAGGAAGGAGTGACCAAGGAGGCACAATGTCTCGGCTCTCGCGCCCGACTCTTGAAACAGGCAGAAGACGGAGTGGACTTCGACCAGCGCAAGTTTGGACTGGGACAGGGACTTCGCCCACAACTCATCAACTTCGTGCGCTCCGAGCGCATCCTCATCCAAGGAGTCAAGCTCCTCAACTCCCCTTTCTGGGTTATCCACCCCCTGCTCTGCAAGAACGTCACGGTGAAGAACGTAACTGTCTGGAACGAAGGACCTAACGGAGACGGATGCGACCCAGAGGCTTGCGAGAACGTGCTCATCGAGAACAGCATCTTCCACACCGGCGACGACTGCATCGCCATCAAGAGCGGACGCAACAACGACGGCCGCCTCTGGAACCAACCTTCCCGCAACATCATCATCCGCAACTGCGAGATGCAAGATGGGCACGGCGGCGTAGTCATCGGCTCTGAGATTTCGGGTGGCTGCGAGAACGTCTATGCAGAAAACTGCCGCATGGACTCGCCCAACCTGGAGCGCATCCTCCGCATCAAGACCAACAACTGCCGAGGCGGCCTCATCCAAAACATCAACATGCGCAACATCACCGTGGGGCAATGCAAGGAAGCCGTGCTGAAAATCAACCTCGACTATGAGCCACGAGAGATTTGCTACCGTGGCTTCGAGCCTACCGTGCGCAACGTGAGCATGGAGGGCGTAACCTGCGAGAAGAGCAACTACGGAGTGCTCATCATCGGCAGAGACAGCGTGGAGAACGTATCCGACATCTCGGTGAAAAACTGTCGCTTCAACGGCGTACAGAAAGACCCTGTGAAAATCACCGGCAAGACGAGAAACGTGAAATTCGACAACCTCTTCATCAATGGTTCGCTGGTGCTCAACGAGGCCGACCGCCCCTACAAGCATTACTCTGAGTGGCTCACCTACAGCGAGATGAAGCGAGTGCCCCACCCCTACAACCTCGACTTCTCACCCAACAAGCCCCGCTGGAGCTACGTGATGGGCATCGAGATGGAAGGAATGCTCGACACCTATCTTAAATATAAGGAAGGCAACGACTCCATCATCCGCTACCTGCAAGAGTATCCTGCCAAGATGATAGACGAAAAGGGAAACATCACGGGCTACAAGTATGAGGAATTCAACCTCGACAACGTGCGCACCGCCAAGTTTATCCTCCGCATGCAAAACCTCTTCCCTAGCAAGGGCAACGAGCTCGCCTTGAAGACGCTCTTCAAACAGTTGCAAAATCAGCCTCGCACCAAGGAGGGTGTATATTGGCACAAAGCCATCTACGCCAACCAAGTATGGCTCGACGGAATCTTCATGGGGCTCCCCTTCTACTGCCAGTATGCCGTGCAAAATCTCAAGCCCAAGAAGGCAAAGAAGATTCTCGACGACGCAGTAGACCAAATGATCAAGACCGACCAACGCACCTACGACGAGAAGACCCAGCTGTGGAAACACGCTTGGGACGAGACTCACCAGCAATTCTGGGCAAACAAGGAGAACGGACAGAGCCAGCACACCTGGGCGAGAGCCCTCGGCTGGTACGTGATGGCCATGACCGAGTGTCTCGACGCAATGCCCGAGGATTACGCTCGCCGAGCAGAAGTCATCGCCCTGCTGAACAAGGCGATGAAGAGCATCGTGAAGTATCAAGACAAGAAGACCGGCGTATGGTATGATGTGATGGACGTGAAAGATTCTCGCAACTACCTGGAGAGCACCGCCTCCAGCATGTTCGCCTACGTGCTGCTGAAGGGTGTGCGAAAGGGCTACCTGCCCGAATCTTATCGCCAAGCAGGAGTCAAGGCCTACGAAGGAATCCTCAAGAATTTCATTCAGGTGAATCCCGACAAGACCATCAGTCTCACCAAGTGCTGTTCGGTGAGCGGTCTTGGTCCCGGTCCTGGGCCATACGTGAAGAAGCCCAACTACAAGCGAGACGGCAGCTTCAACTATTACATCAGCGAGCCCATCCGCGACAACGACGCCAAGGGCGTAGGTCCATTCCTCTGGGCAAGCCTTGAAATGGAAATGATGAGACAAATGTAAACAAATGCGAAAAGATTTGAAAGATTGAAAACGTTTACGTTGTAAAAAGTACACTATTATTTGTTCGCGTGCATAAAATTTTGTATTTTTGCACGCGAATAATTATATTTATACTAATCTATCTAGAATTAAATGTATGTCTGGTAATTTTAAACAAAAGAAAATTGCGTTGGCAGGTGCCCTCATGTTCTGTGTAACAAGCATCTCGGCGCAGACCATTAAGGGTACTGTTACTGACAATACGGGCGAACCAATTATCGGTGCTTCCGTCATGGAGGTTGGACAAGCTGGTAATGGGGGGGTAACCGATATTGATGGTAACTTCTCTGTAGATTTGAAAGGCAAGAGCAAGAAACTGAAGATTTCATACATCGGTATGAAACCACAGGAAGTAAGCGTTGCTGGCAAATCAGTGATTAACATCAAACTTGAGGATGACGACCACACTCTTAACGACGTCGTTGTAATCGGTTATGGTACTGTAAGAAAGAAGGACCTCACGGGTTCTGTTGCTTCAGTGTCTGCCAAGGACATTGCGAATGTTCCTGTATCGAGTGCAGCACAGGCCATCCAAGGAAAAATGGCAGGTGTTTCTGTGATGCAAACAGAAGGTTCACCTGATGCTGATGTAAAGATTCGTGTACGTGGTGGCGGTTCTCTTTCTCAAGACAACTCTCCTCTCTACATCGTTGATGGATTTCCAGTAAGCTCTATCAGCGATATTGCACCTAGTGACATTGAAACTATCGACGTATTGAAAGATGCGTCTTCTACTGCAATTTACGGTGCACGTGGTGCCAATGGTGTCATCATCGTAACCACCAAGAGTGGTAAGGAAGGCAAAGTACAAGTAAACTTTGGTGCTTCACTTGGTTTCAGAAAAGTTATCAAGGAAGTTGCTGTAATGAACCCATACGAATACGCCAAGTATCAGTATGAATTGGGCGACGACAAGGGTTACGGAAGCTATGACGACCTCGACATTTGGAAATCCGTCAAGGGCAACGACTATCAGGACGACCTCTTCGGCCGTACTGGTTTGCAACAGATTTACAATGTAAGCGTTAGTGGTGGTTCTAAAGACACCAAATTCAATATAAGCTATGCTCGAACCAATGACAAGAGCATCATGATGGGATCTGATTACAGCAAAGACAACATCAACGCTAAGTTGAACTCAAATCTCAACGAGTGGTTAACACTTGACTTCAACGCTCGTTTGAGCTATCAGAAAGTGAATGGTCTTGGCTCTGGAGCCGATACTAACGAAAGCAATGCAGCCAACTCTATCATAGCTCGCACTGTTATTTTCCGTCCTATCGACCCTATCACCATGACTGGAGAAGATGACGAATCCAGCTCTAGCTATGAGGCCAGTCCTTACGAGCGAATGCTTGATACTTACAAGCAGCAACGCACCTTCCGCCAGAACTACAATCTTGGCTTGAACTGGAAACCTTGGAAGCACGTTACATTCCGCACAGAGTTCGGCTATGGTTGGACTTACGCAAAGACCGACCAAGCATGGGGAACAAAGGCTAGCCGTAACTCTAAATTCGGTTATTCAGGTATGCCGCAGACAGAAATCGACCGTAAAGACAATAAGAACTGGCGTAATGCAAACACTGTTACATACGACAACAAGAATATCCTCTTCAAGGATGATAAGTTGAATTTCCTCTTAGGTCAGGAATGGTCAAGTTCACAGGATGAGACCTATACGTCCACAACCGTAGCTTTCCCAACATCTTTTGGCTTGAAGGAAGCCCTTGCCAACCAAAACTCTGGTACTGCATTGGCCAACTCCAACAACATTGCAAGAAAGGACAACATGTTCTCTTTCTTCGGCCGACTGAACTACACGATTGCTGAAAAGTATCTCTTTACAGCTACATTGCGTGCTGATGCTAGCTCTAAGTTCGCAAAGGGAAACCGTTGGGGCTATTTCCCATCAGCTGCATTTGCTTGGAGAATGAGTGACGAAAAGTTCATGCAAAGCACCCAGAACTGGCTCTCCAACTTGAAACTTCGTCTCTCTTATGGTACAGCTGGTAACAACCGCATCAACTCCGGTCTTATCGACCCTACTTATGCGTTGGGTACAGCTACCGACAAGACACCATTCTTCGGGGAGAATCCATCTACAATCCTCGATATGAGCAAGCTCTACAATCCAGACCTGAAATGGGAAACTACCGTAACTCGCGACTTTGGTATCGACTATGGTTTCTTCAACGGCAAAATTAACGGAACATTCGACTTGTATTGGAATACAACCAAAGACCTCTTGATGCAGGTGCCTATCACATCTGTGTCAGGTTACAACTACCAGTACCAGAACTTTGGTCAGACATCCAACAAGGGTTTTGAATTTGCTATCAATTACAATGCAATCGAGAAAAAGAACTTCACATTGACAGTGAATGCAAACATCTCATACAACCGCAACCACATTGATAAGTTGAACACCACATCTGAGTTCCAAAACTACAAATGGGCTGGTTCTACATTCAATGATGGCGAGAACTTCAAGGTTGTAGAAGGTGGTCGCTTGGGTGAATTGTATGGTTACAAGTACAAAGGTTTCTACACAGCATACGATGAGACCAACAATCCAAATGGTGAATTGATTTGGAACGGAAAAGCTTGGGCTTTGCGTGATGGAATCACAGACAACAGCTACAAGACCATCGGTGGAAGCTTGAAGCCTGGTGCCATCAAGTTGGAAACAGATGAAAACGGAAATGCTGTCAAGAAACGTCTCGGCAATACCGTGGCTCCTTGGCAGGGTGGTTTCGGCATTAATGCCACATTTCACGGATTCGACGCTTCCGTCTTCTGCAATTACTCGTTTGGCAACAAGATTGTTAATGGTACTAAGCTTGCATCTTCGTTCAACTGGGGCTCTCGCAAGGGCTACAACCTGAACAATGATTTTGTAGGTCGCTACACAAGTCTTGACCTCAATACAGGCCTTAACATTGCTAACAATCCAGCCTCAGCAGATGTACTTGCAGCTTATGGCACACAAGAGGCAGCCATTGCTCGACTCAACGAGATGAATCAAGGAGCCAGTATTTGGAATCCATCAGTTGTTGGTACCATGTCCCTGCTCGACTATGCAGTAGAGAATGCATCGTTCCTCCGTGTACAGAATATCACACTCGGTTACACATTGCCTAAGAGCTTGGTCAACAAACTGTACCTCAGCAACGTGCGTTTCTATGTAACTGGTTACAATTTGTTTACCATCACAAGCTATTCTGGCTCAGACCCAGAGACAGATGTTAGTAGCAAGAAGAATCCTATGTGCCCAGGCATCGACTATGCGGCTTATCCAAAGAGTCGCCTCTTCGTGTTCGGCGTAAACGTTTCATTCTAATTGAAAAGGAGGACTATAAAAATGAAAAATAATATTATCAAAGCAATATTGATGGGCGGTCTCATCATCGGAGCAACTTCATGCAATGATTTCCTCGACCAGACCTCACCATCAGAGCATGACAGAACTGACGTGTTCGACTCACCTTATTATACAGGTCTCGCACTCAACAAGGTATACGGTCAGCTGACAGAAGATGCTGCATACGCCCAAGTAATGGCTTTCACAGTAACAGCCAATAGCGATTGTGAACTCATCGATGGTATAGATGCCAGTTCATCTGTACAAACGTCCAGCGAACGTGGCGTCATGAACTACAATGCTGTGGCTGGTGGATGGTCTAAGATTGCTGACGCATGGGACAAGATGTACAGCATTATAGAAAACTGCAATAACATCGTTTATGGAGTAGACCATGGCAAATACGCCGAAGGAAAAGGTTCTGATTATACAAACATGCAACGATATAAGGCAGAAGCATTGGTTATTCGTTCCATGTGCTACTACGACTTGGTTAAGAATTTCGGCGACGTGCCATTCAAGACAGACCGAACCAACCCAACACTCGACAACGCATTTATTGGGAAGACGGACCGAGACGACATTTTAGAAAGCCTCATCACAGACCTTCAGACCGCTGCAGAGATTTTGCCATGGGCTGGCACCGATGGCTACACCACAGAGCATGTAACCAAGGGTTACGCTCATGCTCTCTGTGCTCAAATCGCCATGCAGCGTGCAGGTTGGGCTATCCGCGAAAAGGCCAAGGATGGATATGAGACCGCATCTGAGAACAGCGACCCTACCTACCCTACCCAGCGCCCTTCAGAGACCGACCGCACCAAGTTCTACAAGATAGCCTTGAGCAACTTGAATGCTGTCATCAATAGTGGCGTACATAAGCTGAACCCAAGCTTTGCCAACGAATGGTATCTTGTCAACCAACGCCAGCTCGACACCCAGTATCAGGAGAACCTCTTCGAAATTCCTATGGGCTTAAACAAGAGTGGAGAGCGTGGATACACTGTAGGTGTACGTGTTGCTGCCAACACCAACAAGTATGGTCCTAAGGGCAACTCATCAGGCAAGATCAAGACAACCGCTCCACTTTTCTGGTCATTCGACAAGAAGGATACTCGTCGTGACATTACTTGTGTACCTTATACTATTGCCAACAACAGCGGCTTGACCCAGGAGAAGTTCGATAGCAACAAGCCTTTCGAGCTCTATATTGGCAAATGGGATGTTCGTAAGATGACAGAGGAATGGCGTAACGCTGCTTGTGCTAGTACAGAGAAAGTACCTACAGGCATCAATGAAATCAAGATGCGCTACTCTCAGGTACTACTCAACTATGCAGAGTGCTTGAACGAGCTCCATGGTCCAGACGATGCAACAGACGGCGCAGGCTTGACTGCTCGCCAAGCTTTGGCAGAGGTACACAATCGCGCTTTCGATGACAACGCCAAGTCGGCAGCACAAGAATATATCAACAGTTTGCCTTCAGACAAAGAAGGATTCTTCAAGGCTATCGTAGACGAAAATGCTTGGGAGTTCACAGGTGAAGGTGTACGTAAATTCGACTTGGAACGTTGGAACCTCTTGAGTGCAAAAATAGACGAGTTCAAAGCTAAGTACGAAGCTGAGTTGGCAGAATATCCAGATAAGTTGTACTACAAGGAAATCAAGGACAAAGATGGCAACATCAGCATCGACATGAGTTCCGTTTGCTGGTACGCTGTACCTACAAGCACCAGCGGCTACAAGAGCACAGCTTGGTGGGGAGCCGCCAACGAGAACAAGAAGAAAGACAACCTTGAAAAGAAGTTGCCTTATATCAGCGCAGGCCTCAACACCACCGTCAAGAACCGCTACTTATTGCCAATCGCGACCTCAACCATCGCCGACTCACGCAATATGCTTCACAACTCATATGGTTTCTAAACATCCTCTTAAAAGATTAGAAAAACATGAAACTAAATAAAATAACAAACATAGCACTTTCAGGAGCCTTGATGCTCCTGGGTGCATTTTCTCTCAGCTCATGCTCCGACAAAAACGACTGGGATGTTGACGGTTCTTTCGACCGTCTGTTCCATACCACAAGTTTGAGCGTGAGCCCAGACGAGAACTCCGCCGAGATAACTTTCGACAAGACTCCAAACACAACAGGCTATCAGGTGGAATGCAGCACAGAAGAGCTCAACGACGATGTCGAGTTTGGCAAAACTGCCAACAGCATCACATCCACAGTAACCACTTCACCTGCTACCATTGAAGGCTTGGAGGCTGAGACAACCTACTATTTGCGTCTACGAAGCACAAACGATGAAGGTAAGGTCTCTAAATGGGTATACTTGGACGACAAGAGCTTCACTACGAAAGCAGAGCAGATTATCACGCTTGTGACACCTAAGGCAACAACAGCCTTGGTTGAGTTCAACGAGAATAAAAGCCTCAACAACGTAAGTCGTATCGCATGGTATCATGTAAGTGATGGTCAGGAAACAGAAGAAGGTTCTGTTGATGTAAATGGCACAGAACTTTCTAGCAACAAATCATACACCATTGAAGGTTTGAAGCCAAACTATAGCTATACTGTAAGAGTTTTCGCAGGCGAAAAGAAACGTGGCGAATACAAGTTCCGTACAACAGAACAATTGCCAGAAGGCTACGAGCAACTTGAATGGAACGAGAATACCACTATCACTGATGTACTGTCAAGTGCGACACAACAAGACGTTGTTGTTCTATTCCCACAAGGTGCCAAGATTGACGAAGGTTCTATCACGATACCTTCCAACATCAAGAACATCTACTTCTGGGGTAAGGAAGGTGACAAACAGCCAGAGTGGACCGTGAAGGTCGTCAAGTTGGAAGGAGATAAAGGCATTGTCAAGTTTACCAACATGAACTTGAAGAACAAGGGTACAGATGCCGATTACATCATCTCTCCTGATGCCAAAGCAGGAAATATCAGCTCCATCCAATTTGAAAAATGTAAAATAAGCAATACGCGTGGAGTTGTACGCTTTGACAAATATACCAAACAGACCGATGCTATCAGCATCTACAACTGCGTTATCAACAATATTGGTAGCTATGGTATCGTTAATTCAAAGATTACAAACGACAACTGTGTAAAGAGCATCAAGATTACCAACGCTACCATTGCCAATGTAGAAGCCGACGGCTGTATCGTCAACTCTCAGCAAAATGGCATCGAGATGGCATTCACAAGTTGTACATTTTGGAACTGCGGACAGGGTGGCAAGAATTTCATCAACTTAAACAGCAAGAATCCAGTCCCTGTATTCGACTCATGTCTCTTGGGATGGGATTCGGCCATCGCAATGAAGGCTGTATCAACCAAAAAGGTAACTTGCACCAATACCTATTACACAAGCGACTGTACATGGAGTAATGGTAAGATTGGTGAAGACATGAAAGCAAAGGGAAATGAAGTATTCACAAACCCTTCGAAAAATGAATTCTACCTCAACGATGCATACAAAGATAAGTATGGAACAGCAGGTGACCCACGTTGGGTGAAATAATTCATCTCTCATATATAATTAAGGTGCAATGTCCGTAAAATATCGGGCATTGCATTTTTTTATTACCTTCTTTGAACGAATAAAAAAAGTTTTTTTGACTTCAAGAATTGCCATATTGCCATATCAACCAGCTATCTCCCTGATTATAAATTCATTAGATGTATGGCAATTCTCTATTTTGGGGCTTTATCTGCCATATATTGCCATAAAAACAACGATTTTCAAGGGTTTTAGAGGACTTTTAGAGCATTTTGGGGGACAAAAGACAGAAAGCATTGAGCAAAATGGCATTCTTTCTGCTCAATGCTTGGTGATTTCAGCTTTCTTTTCGCTTTTCGCTAACGAAAAAAGAGGAACTTTCGAAATTACGTCCCGACGCATTGCCAGATACGTCCTGATGGAGTGCCAGATACGTCCCGACGTAGTGCCAGATACGTCCCGACGTAGTGTCAGACACGTCCCGACGTAGCATCAAGTACATCCCGACGTATTTCCAAGTACATCCCAATGCATCCTCAACTACATCCTAACGCTTACTCAAGTACTTGCGAATGCAAACTCAAGTAATTGCGAAAGCTACTTCAAGTACAAGTGAACCAAGTCGGTAACGATGTCAATGGAAAAAGTAACCAAGAGAAGACCATAATGCAAAAAGGCATCTTTGAAAACAAGCAGAAGGATATTAAAATAAGAATCTCTTTTATTCCCTTTGGATGCTTTAGAGCTTTATGTTAAAAAAGCTAACTCATAGTTTTATCCCTCACAACTCAATGATTTCTCCCTCACAAAACTATGAATTGCGAGGGAGAAATCAGCCATTTCGGAAAGAAATGTCATTTTTTAGCCTGAAAAATAATATTGTAAATGATACACCAAAGAAAACGTTTACGTTATCTTTTTACATTTTAAGGTCTTTTTATTTTTTACTTTCAAAGATTTTGCATACATTTGCAATCAAGTAAACCTAACTAAGCAAAAAGATGCCTAAAAACACCGAATGCAAGTTATGGCAACTACTTAAAAATGAAATTCAAAAACAACTATAATATAAACATTAATCTAACCTATAAGTGTATGTCTGGTAATTTGAAAAATTTAAGATTTGCGCTTGTTGCAGCTTCCCTGGCTATGTCAGCCAACGGATTTGCGCAAACAGTGGTGAAAGGTACTGTCACCGACAATACCGGCGAACCTATCATCGGTGCTTCTGTCATCGAGGATGGTACGGCAAGTAATGGGGGGGTAACCGATTTAGACGGTAACTTCTCTATCACGCTGAAAGGCAACAGCAAGAAACTGAAGATTTCATACGTTGGTATGAAACCTCAAGTAGTAAATGTATCTGGAAAGTCAGTCATCAACATCAAGCTCGAAGATGATGCGACTTCCCTGAACGATGTCGTGGTCATCGGCTATGGCTCTGTCAAGAAAAAGGACTTGACGGGTTCTGTGGCTACGGTCAATAGCGAGACTTTGGCAGCAGTGCCAGTAGCTTCTGCATCAGAGGCTCTGACAGGTAAACTTGCCGGTGTACAAGTAACCACATCTGAAGGTTCTCCTGATGCTGATGTGAAAATCCGCGTACGTGGTGGCGGTTCCATCACCCAGAGTAACGACCCACTCTTTATCGTTGATGGTTTCCCTGTGGAAAGTATCAGCGACATTCCTGCTACCGACATTGAGGACATCACCGTATTGAAGGATGCATCTTCAACTGCAATCTATGGTTCTCGTGGTGCAAACGGCGTTATTCTCGTTACAACTAAGAGCGGTAAGGCAGGTAAAGTAAATGTAAGCTATAACGCTTATTATAGCGTTAAGAAGATTGCAAAGAAGCTCGACACATTATCACCTTACGATTACGCAAAGTGGCAGTATGAGTTGGCACTTCTCAAGAATGAAAAAGACATTACGTCTTATACTGACTACTTTGGCAACTACCAAGACATGGATCTTTACAAGGATGTAGAGGGAAATGATTGGCAAGACATTGTATATGGACGTACAGGCCACACCTTCAATCAGAACTTAAATATTACTGGAGGCTCTGAGACCGTAAAATATGCTTTCAGCTATGCGCACATGAACGATAAGGCCATTCAGATCGGTTCTAACTACAAGCGTGATAATTTCAGCTTGAAGTTGAATACAAAACCATCCAAGAGAACAACCTTAGATTTCCAAGTACGCTATTCTGACACAGATATCCGTGGTGGTGGAGCAAACGATGCAACAGGTGCATATGACACAGATCGCCGTTTGAAATATGCCCTCATCTACACTCCTATCCCATTGAAAAATCTAGATTCAAGCGCAGGCTCATCAGACGACGACTTGGGAAACTTGTACAACCCAGTAACAAGCCAGTATGACAATGACCGTAAGAAAGAGCGTAAACAGCTTAATTTCTCCGGCTCATTTGGATGGGAAATCTTTGATAATTTAAAAGCTAAGACAGAATTTGGTTACGACGACTACAACGAATACGACCAGCGATTCTTTGGTCTTACGACCTATCAGGTTCGAGCAGCTTTTGCTGATTATCCAGGTAAGCCAGGTATCACATTAACCGACACCAAACGTCATCGTTTCCGTAACACCAATACTATTAGTTATGACTTTAAGAAGTTGATTAAGAATGATAAACATGCCGTCAACCTCTTGGTCGGTCACGAATATGTCATCACGAAGAAACATGAAAATTCTGCAGACATTCGTAATTTCCCTACAGATTTTGACGCAGCTACTGCATGGAAACTTTCAGCACAAGGTACACCAAATAAGGTAAATGACTATTATAGTGCTGATGACAAACTTTTGTCATTCTTCACTCGTGCCAACTATAATTTCGAGGACAAGTATCTCTTGAGCTTTACTTTCCGTGCCGACGCTTCCTCAAAGTTCTCCAAAGACAATCGCTGGGGTTACTTCCCATCAGCAGCCGCTGCATGGCGTATCTCTTCGGAACCTTTTATGGCAGGAAGTAAGAAATGGCTTGACGACTTAAAACTTCGTCTCTCTTTTGGTACAGCTGGTAACAATAATATTCCTGTAGGCCAACTCTCACAGATGTATGAGGCTATGACAGGTTCGGCTACTGGTTGGGTAAATGGCTTCACCACCATGTGGGCACCTTCTAAAAATATGGCAAACCCTGACTTGAAGTGGGAAACAACCATAACTCGAAATGTAGGTCTCGACTTTACCCTCTTCGGTGGTAAATTGAACGGTACATTGGATGCTTACCTCAATACAACCAAGGATCTTCTTATCAAGTTCCCTGTAGCTGGTACTGGTTACGACAACCAATATCGAAATATGGGTAAGACAGAGAACAAGGGTTTGGAAGCTAGCTTGACTTGGCATGCTGTCAATAAGAAAGACTGGGGAATTGACCTCACAGGAAACATCGGTATTAACAAAGGCAAAATCAAGAGCCTTGGCAACATGACAACGTTCGGTGCAGAAACTCGCTGGGCTTCTTCAGAAATCGGTGAGGAATACAAGCTCATCGTAGGAGGTCAAGTAGGTGAAATATATGGTTACCAAAGTGCAGGTCGTTATGAAGTGAGCGATTTCGAACGTTATGATAAAGCTTCTGGCAAATGGATTTTGAAAGAAGGTGTAGCTGACGCATCAGATGTTATAGGTATAGTACGTCCAGGCTCTATGAAACTCGTTGACCAAGAAGTTGAAAACGAGGATGGCACAAAGAGCAGAAACGGTAAAATTGGTGAAGAAGACAAGGTGAAGATTGGTAACGTAAACCCAGACTTTACGGGTGGTTTCGCCATCAATGCACACGCATACGGATTCGATCTCGCAGCCAATTTCAACTTCAGCGTAGGTAATCAGGTTTATAACGCCAATAAGATTGAATGTACACAAACCGGTAAGTATCAGTATCGTAATATGATAGATGTGATGGCTGACGGCAAGCGTTGGACCAATCTCAATGAGGATGGTACACTTTGCAACGACCCAGTGAAATTGGCAGAAATGAACCAAAACACTACTATGTGGTCTCCATACACCAGCAAGATGGTTCTCACCGACTGGGCTATCGAGAAGGCTTCTTTCCTCCGCTTGAACACATTGACCTTGGGTTACACCATTCCTCAATCAATCACCAAGCGAGTAGGTATCAACAGCCTCCGATTCTATGCTACAGCTTACAACGTGTTCACCATCACAGACTATACAGGATTCGACCCAGAATCTGACTGTATCAAGAAGAGTGGTCAGGAGAGTTTGACTCCATCCTGCGACTATTCTGGTTATCCAAGAAGCCGCTCATTCGTATTTGGTGTAAACTTGAACTTCTAACAATCTAAAAGGAAAATAGTAATGAAAAGCTACATAAAATTATCACTAGTTTCTTTGTCGCTTGTAGGCATGATGACCTCTTGCGACATGGAATCTCCAACTATCTCTACCTTGGATGAGACCTCCGTGTTCTCGCAGTACTCTTTGGCAGAGTCGGAGATTATGTCTATCCACGTATCATTTGGTGAAACCAACTCTTATCGTGGTCGTTTCTTGCCATACTACGGCTTAGCTACAGACCTTGAAGTCGGTAGTGGTACATATCCAACATTTGCAAAGTCAACAGATGAGAAGCAAAGCCTATGGAATTACAACACACTACCTACCAACCCTCAAATGAACACTGAAAACAATGCATACGGTAAGTTCTATGAAGGTATTGAGCGTGCTAATCTCGCTATTACAAACATCCGCAAATATGGAAATCCTGAAAACAACAAGGATATGGCTCAACTTCTAGGTGAGGCTCTCACCTTGAGAGCAGTTATCTATAATGATCTTATTAAAGGATGGGGTGACGTTCCTGCGCGTTTCCAACCAAACGACCCTACAAATGTTTATTTGCCACGATGCAACAGAGACTCTATTTACAAGGTATTGCTCTCTGATCTCAAAGAAGCTGAAGACTATTGCTACTGGCCAAACGAAAGTCCTATTACAAAAAGCACAGAACGTGTTAGCAAGAGTTTTGTAAAAGCTCTTCGTGCACGTATTGCTCTTTACGCAGGCGGTTATGGCCTACGTGGAGATGGTTTTCGCAAGAGTAAAGCCCCAGAGTTGGCAACAGACAAGATGTATCAGATTGCAAAAGAAGAATGTCTTGATGTAATCAATAGTGGCCGTAATAAACTTGGTAATTTCAAGGATAATTTTACTAAGCTATGTCAAGACAATGTAACTGCTGGCGATGAGTCAATTTGGGAAATTCCGTTCTCTGATGGGCGTGGGCGTGTTGTATATACTTTTGGTGTAAAACACAATAACAAAAATGACCAATATCAAAAGCAACAAGGAGCAGGAGGTGTCAATGGACCAATTCCATACTTATACTACGACTATGACAAAGATGATATTCGTCGTGATATAACATGCGTACCTTACGATTGGAGTTCAGAATTAGTAAATGGAAAAGCTTATCAACAACTAAGAGCATTAAATAAGTGGTGCTTTGGAAAAGTTCGTTACGAATGGATGAAACGCATAGTAGACAATCCAAATGATGACGGTGTAAACTGGCAATATATGCGCTTAGCCGATGTTTATATGATGGCAGCTGAAGCAATTAACGAATTGGACGGTCCAGCAGCAGCTTGGCCTTACATGAAACCAATTCTTGATAGAGCTCTTCCTGCACAAAAAGTAGCAGCACTTCAAGCAAAATACACTGCTAGCAAAGAGGCATTCTTCAATGGCATCGTAGAACAACGAGCATTCGAGTTTGCAGGAGAAATGCTTCGCAAGGCTGACCTCATACGTTGGGGCATCATAGACCAAAAGATGGCTGAAGCCAAGGATAAGTTAACTAGATTGTCTAATCGTACAGGTGAGTACAGCGACCTTCCAAGCAAACTTTACTATAAGCTTGGTGCTGATGGTGAAACCTTATCTATCTATGGTTTGAACCATGGTGACACAGACGAACAAGGTGAAGCTTTAACTAAAGACGATGCCAACAAGTACTCTTCTAAGCAATGGTTTGTAGATAGCAAAACAGGTGAAAACATCATCAATGATGACTATATCAACGGTCTCTATGTTAACCAGCCTAGCTTGAACTGTCTCTGGCCAATCTGGCAAACTTTCATCAACAAGAGCAATGGTATGCTCAACAATGATGGTAACTATGGGCAGTTGAGTAAGTAACAACATACGTAACTACACTTTAATATTGAAAATCATGAACAAAATAATAATAAATGCATGCATGCTTGGGTTAGGAGTACTAACCCTTGCATCTTGCTCGGATCCAATGGATGAGATTACAAGCCTAGTTGTGGGCAGAAATTTCTCTCCAACAAATTTCGAGGCAAAGAATGTTACTAAAGAAAGCGCACAATTAGAATGGACATTATCTTCTGGTGCAACAAGTTACAACCTCGAAATTTTCCAGGATGATAGTCTGACTTTTGCAGGTAGTCCTATACAAACCTTCAAAGGTATTTCAGAAAAAGACATACCTTATCTCATCGAAGGTTTAACCTACGATACAAAATACTCTGCACGAGTAATGGCTATAGACGATAATGACAATAGTCGCAACTCTGTTTGGAATGGTGTATTCTTCCGTACAAGTCCACAGCAGATTTTCAAGGCTGTAGATCCTTTGAAAGATATCCTCGATCGTTCTGTAAAGATGAACTGGCCTGCAGGAGAAGAAGTTACAAAGATCGTCGTAAAATACACCGACGACAAGGGCAATGTATCTACTATTACGACACATGAGGTAACTGAAGAAGAAAAGGCAGCCGGCAAGGCAACTGTTGATGGCTTGTCACCATCAACTAAATACACAGTATATCTCTACAATGGAGAAAAAGAACGTGGTAGCAAGATTATCACGACCATCACAGACCTTACTGGTAAAACTATAGTTGAGGAAGGTGCCGACTTGAAGAAGCTTCTCACAGAAGCAACAGACGGCGAGACATTCGTTTTGATGCCAGGAACCTATCAAATTCCAACAGAAGAGGCAGATGGAAAGACTAGTGCTGTTGCCTTAAAAACAATTGTTTCTATTCAAGGTCTCTACCCTTCAGCAAAGCCTATCATTCAAGGACGCTTCGAAATCAATGGTGCTAAGAGCGTAGAAATTGACAACATTGTGCTGGATGGCTCATTGAACAATTCTACAGATCAAGCATTCAACTTTAAGGAAGCTGGTGATTTGGATAAAGTTGTTGTGAAGAACTCAGAGATTAAGAAATTTGGCAAAGGTCTCTACTACATTAATGTAGCAGCCAAGGTTGGCGAGATTACATTAAACAACTGTGACATTCATGACATCGAATGTGACGGTGGTGATTTCCTCGATTGTCGCAAGGGCTACATCAGAGCATTGAACCTCACCAATTGTACTTTGTATAACAGCTGCGCCGCTCGTGATTTCATCCGCTATGACAATGCGAAGTTGGGCAAGGAAACTGTTATTACTGTAGACCATTGTACTATCAACGGTGTCTCTAACACCAAGGGCAAACGCTTGCTCTATGTTCGCAATGGATGCAGCAAGATTGTATGGAGCAACAACATCGTAACTAACACTCTTGCAGTATGGAGCAACCAAGGTAGCACAACTGTTCCAGAATTCACAAACAACGTCTATAACGGTTGCGCAAACTTGAATACTATTGTATGGGCAGATGGCAAGGGCGATAATGCCTTCAACGACCCTAGCGCAAAGGTTGCAGACCCTAAGTACAAGGATGCAGCCAAGGGCGATTTCACAATCGGTGAAGAATCTGTGAAGAAGCTCAAGGTTGGTGCTAGCAAGTGGTACGAATAATTTGACCAGAACATACATCCCTTAATGATTAAAGGCTGTATCCGAAGGAAGCAATTCCGAAGGGTACGGCCTTTTTTCGTATCATCAATTACAGCATCGTAAACGTTATCGTTAGATTTATCAACAACTACAACTGTATTCACCAAAAAAGCTGTAACTTTGCAACATAAATACAGAATATAAAAACAAACCTACAAAACATGAACAAATCAATCATCACAACTATTGCGCTCTCGGCATGTCTGGCTTTCCCTATGTTTGCCGACGCACAAACCTTCACGGGCATCACTGCCGAACAAAAGGCACAGAACACACCTGAAGGATGGCCTGCCGTATCCCTACCCCAACTGCCGGAGATAACGGCCGCAAACACATTCAACATCAAGGACTATGGCGCATCCACCGATGCAGAAGACAACACGAAGGCGATTCAGAAAGCCCTCGATGCCGTACCAGATGCGGGCGGCATGGTGGTGATACCAGAAGGCACATGGATGTTTGGAAGCGAGAAAGAGATGACAAGCACCTCCGAGATTCTGAGCATCAAGTCGAAGACCATCCTCCACCTATGCGCCGGTGCCACGCTCAAACTGGCTCCATATGGCACCGCCCCCTTGAAAAAGGTGGTTTACATCGGATGCAAGAACAAGAAACAATCGGACATCGTGATAGAGGGCGAAGGCGAAACTTCCATCATCGATGGTCAAGGGGCCAGATGGTGGCTGGCCAAGGAACAAAAGGATACATTTGACCCTGGCTCGATGATAAGACTGGAACAGGGGCAACGATTCCTCATCCGCAACCTGAAGATACAAAACACACCGGGCGTGAACATCACCATCAGCAATGGCGGAAAGGCAAGCCACGCCACGATACACGACGTGGTGATAAGCGAACCTGCCTCGGAGATAGGAGCAGGAAAGGCGTCACACAACACCGACGGCATCGCCATCTGGGGACCTTACGTCAACATCTATGACTGCAATATCAGCAATGGCGACGACAATGTGGTGGTGGACTCCGACGGTCAATACATCCATGTATGGAACTGCAACTTCGGCACTGGCCACGGAGCCTCGGTGGGGAGTTACACCAAGAATGTGAAGCATGTGTGGTTTGACAACATCACCATGAATGGAACAACTGCCGGTGTACGCCTAAAGACGGGCATCAACAAAGATGGAACCCTGCGTGGCGGTGGCGAGGAAGACTTCAAGTTCTCCAACTTTACCATGACGGGAGTGAAGAATCCATTCTCCATGGACTGCTTCTATGATAAGAATTACAGCAGCGACCCTGCCAAGGACAAGGCGAACCCACGTGAGCTCGACAGCACCACCCCAACCTACAACGGAATCGTGCTGCAGAACATCAAGACCACCGACACTTGTGCTGGCAACGCCATTTTCCTCGTAGGACGCCCTGAGAGCCACATCAAGAACGTGACGCTCGACAACGTACAGATCAAGGCAAAGAAGGGCATAGACGTGAGATTTGTGGACAATCTCGTATTCAAGAACAATTCGAAGATAACATGCACATCGGGCAATCTCTGGATTCAGAGCTACGACACGATTGTGGATGACCAATGCAACGCCACAGGCTTGACATCAAGCATCGCCGACATCACGGTCGACCAAAACAAGGATACCTTGGCAAACGTATACGACCTGAACGGAAGAATGATACTGACGAAAGCCAAGCCTAGCGACCTAGCCAGCCTCAGCAAGGGTGTATACATCTACAATAACAAGAAATACATCAATAAATAGACAAGTAAAATACATCAAGGAACATAAAAGAAACTCCCCGCAGCTTCACAGCTACGGGGAGTTAAACTTTTTATGAGTATCTAAATCGATTTATTCGGATTTCTCTGCTTTGGCTTCTGCAGCAGACTTATCGTCAGTATTCTTGGCTACAGGAGCCTTCTTGGCAGCAGGCTTCTTAACTGCAGGTTTCTTAGCCGCTGGCTTCTTAGCTGTTGGCTTTTCGCCACGCAACTTGGCAGCCTCCTTCTCTATCTTATCTATCTTGGCCTGGAGACGACTAATCTCCTTATCCTTCATCTCGATTTCCTCATCCTGGTTCTTGATGGTAGTCAAGAGACCTTCGAGCTGGTCGTTATCTACATCAGCTGGGTAGAGGTCGTTCACACGATTGATAAAGTCACCCAAGATATTCATATAGTTGGTGAAGGCATCGAACGGACTAGAATAGATACCTCTGTCAAGACCCACATTGCTTGGCTTGGTGGTCATGAAACGGAAATTGTTGCTTGCCTGGAGATAATCCCAGTCTTGGTTGATGCGAGGGTCGTTGGCGATGCGCACACGGTCGGCTACGCTATAGAGCTTGTTGAAAGCCTCACGCTGCATTGGATTACCAAGCCATGAGCTAACGTCACGCTCCTCGTCTACCCAACTCAAGGTATCTGGTACGTTGATTTCGCCCACTGACTTTATCTTCTTGCAAATCTCGGTAGGAGTAGAGAAGGTGATGCCACGATCCTTGGCGCACTGAGGCCATGCCTTGAAGAACTCAAGGATGTTGCTAGACAATGGCTGTGCGATGCCGAGGGCAGAAAGCTCCATGAAGATGTTGATGACTTGCTCCTCCTCTGGGAATGCGGCGATCTCGTTCATGTAGTTGTCGGCGAAGAGTGGATAACCATCCCAGTCGCTATTGTTGAATCGCAACGATATATCATCACTCAAACGAATGTCTCGCAGCAAGAGCTTGAGCTTTGGATTGAGGGCGCAATGGTATACATAGTGAGGGGATTTCCATCCCAGCACATGCTTAGCACCCTCTGTGAGCATACCGATGAAGCCCATGTTGGCCACCTCGGCACCGATGTCATCGCTGTAGATGAGCGAAGAGTTGCGCAACACGGTAGGTTTCTTGCCGAAATACTCCTCTATCTTGGTGCACTGGCGCTTGACCTCTGAGGCAAAGCTCTCCTCATTGACGAGGGAAGCCAAACCATGTGAATAAGGCTCGGCGAGGAACTCCACACAACCTGTGTTATTAAGTTCCTGCAGTTTCTCCAATACCTGAGGAGCATGCAACTCCAACTGCTCCATGCCTACGCCAGAGAGGGAGAATGCCACCTTGAAATACTTGCCGTTTTTCTCTATCATCTCCTGGATGGCATTGAGAGCAGGCATATATGAATGCTCAGCGATGTCGCTGATGGTGCGCTCATTCTCATAGTCATCATAGTAATAATGATCGGTACCGATGTCGAAGAAACGGTATCTCTTGAGATGAGTGATCTGATGTATCTCGAAATATAAACAAATTGTCTTCATAACTATTGATTCTTAATTTTTAATTATTAATTGCCTACTTCCAACCGAGGGTTTTCAGATAGAGGTCCTTGATGCGGGCACCCACCTTTTCCCAGGTAATCTGGTCTACCTCCTTCTTGCCTTCCTCAGAAAGGTAATCGAAGAGGCTCTCGTTGTGGCAGATACTGTAGATGGAGTCTGCGAGGGCATGGATGTCCCAATAGTCCACCTTGATGCAGTTGGTCAAGATCTCGCCACAACCACTCTGCTTAGAGATGATGGTAGGCGTTCCGCACTGCATTGCCTCCAAAGGCGAGATACCAAATGGCTCACTCACGGATGGCATCACATACACATCAGAATCCTTCAGGCACTCATATACCTGCTTGCCTCGCATGAATCCAGGGAAATGGAACCGGTCGGCAATACCTCGTTCGGCGGCGAGATAAATCATCTGGTCCATCATATCGCCCGAACCAGCCATGCAGAAACGCACATTGCGAGTACGATGCAACACCATGTTGGCAGCCTCGACAAAGTACTCAGGTCCCTTCTGCATCGTGATACGACCGAGGAAGGTAACCACCTTCTCCTTGCCCTTATGGTCTGGGCGAGGAATGTCCTGCCACTCCTGCTTCAGTGGATACACGGCATTGTGCATGGCGAAGCACTTGCGTGGGTCTTGGTGATATTGGTTGATGACGGTCTGTCGGGTCAACTCAGATACACACATGATGCAATCGGCATTGTCCATACCGTCCTTCTCGATGGCATACACCGTAGGGTTCACCTTGCCACGGCTTCGGTCGAAGTCGGTGGCATGCACATGGATGCACAAAGGCTTGCCACTCACCCTCTTGGCATGGATGCCGGCAGGGAAAGTAAGCCAGTCGTGTGCATGAATGATGTCGAAGTCTTCGCTTCGAGCCACCACACCTGCGATAATGCTATAGTTGTTGATCTCGTCGTGGAGATTGGCAGGATAACCACCGGCAAAGTCCATGCAGCCGAGGTCGTTGACATTCATATAGTTGAAGTCGGCATAGATATGGTCACGGTAGCGGAAATAGTCATCAGGGTTCATGATGTTGCCCACACGCTGTTGCACATAGTCGCGATTGACGTCGCGCCAAGCGATAGGCACACTGTTCATCGCCACAATCTTAGCTGCACTGCGATCCTCATCGCCGAAAGGATGAGGAAGACAGAGGGTGATGTCTACGTCGCCCTGGGCATGTAATCCCTGCGAAATACCAAAGTTGGCAGTAGCCAAGCCACCGAATACGTGAGGAGGATACTCCCATCCAAACATTAATACTTTCATATAGCAGTCCTCCTATTATTAATATTGATATTTTTCAAGTAATTCGAGCGCACGCAGAATCTCTGCCACGTTCATGGCAAAAGAGATGGCTCCACGTCCTGTGAACGGAGGGTTGCCATCGAAGAGCTCGCTGATGGTGCCGAGGCAATGGTAAGACATTTCGTCTTCGTAGCCTACCATCTGACGCTCGATGAAACTGAGACGTGTACGCTTGTAAAGCTTCAGGCTTGCCTCCATATAGAATCCACCAAGCCAAGGCCATGCCGTACCCTGATGGTAAGCATAGTCGCGCTGGGTCTGAGGACCCACATAGACAGGGTTATAACCACCACTCTTTGGCGAGAGCGAACGCAATCCCTTAGGGGTGAGAAGCTCACGGGTACAGATGTCGAGCACCTGCTTCTTCTGGTCTTGCGACAAAGGAGAATAGTCGAAGGCCACAGGGAAAATCATGTTAGGGCGCACGCTCCAATCCATCATTTTTCCATCCACATAGTCGTAGAGATAGCCATACTCATTGAGGAAGGTATCGAGGAACGACTTCTTGGTCACCTCGGCCTTGGCAAGCAGTTCCTGCTGCTTGCCCTCATCGCCCTCTACTCCTGCCAAAGAGGCACAGAAGCACAAAGCGTTATACCACAAGGCGTTAAACTCTACGATATATCCCGTACGAGGCACCACAGGGCGACCGTTGGCAGTGGAATTCATCCACGTCACAGCCTTTTCCTTACCATTAGTATAGAGCAAGCCGTTGTCCTCCAACTTGAGGTTAGGATGCTTGTTGTCTTGTATGAAACGGATAACGTCCTTGATGAATTTTCCATACTTCTTGAGACATTCCTCCTTACTTGTTTCCTTGGCATACTGCTGCAATGCCCAGATAGCCCACAAAGGCACGTCTGGCTGCTCGATTTCATAGATGTGAGCCGTGATAGGCTTACCCTCCATGAACTCATAGTATCCACGCATGGCTGTCTTCATCACAAGTTCGAAGTAATCGTTCTCCTCAATGGAGAGGGTCAAACCCGGAAGAGAAATGAAGGTATCACGGGCACGACACTTAAACCAAGGATAGCCTGCCAAGATGTAACGGTCGTCGTTCTTCTCACGACGATGGAACTGATGGGCTGCATTGACGAGACAATGGAAGAAATTGTCACGAGGGGCACGCTCGTCCACTTCCTTGTCGAACAGTTTCTTGAGTCCGCTCGACTTGATCTCGGATGTAGAGGCTGCAAAGACGATGGTCTCGCCCTTCTTGATAGGCATTTCGAAATATCCTGGCACATAGAGGTCTTCGTTGGAAGCATATCCTCTCTCCTGCTCCTTAGGATATTCCACACCACGATACCAATCTGGGCAGAACTTGAACTCGTTCTTCTTGGAGAACTGCATGTAGAGGTCTGGATAACCCGCATACATACAAGTCTTGATACCATTGTCCACGCCGAAATACTCACGGGAAGCAGTACTGTTCTCGTGTGTAAACTGGCGCACACTGCGGAAAGCCAAGAATGGACGGAAACGTAGGGTTGTGGCAGAATGTCCATCGACCAGCGTATAACGAATCAGAATGCGATTCTCATAATGCTGGAACACGACTTCCTTCTTTAGGATGACGCCACCTACTCGATAAAGCGTAGTTGGCACTTTATCACAATCAAACTCACGAATGTACTTATGGCCCATCGGACTATAGTTGTTACCTTGGTACTTGTGTAAGCCAAGATTGAACTCAGCACCATGCTGAATGACGGTAACATCCAGCGAGCTCAAGAGCACATGATTCTCATCGTCCAGTTCTGGAACTGGCACGACAAGCAGTCCGTGATACTTGCGGGTATTACAGTCTACAATCGTTGAGCACGAATAAGCACCCGAGCGGTTGGTACGCAACAACTCTTTAGGCAATGACTCCTGTAGGTTCGTCATTAGGGCCTTTTCGAATTTTAGATAACTCATAGATCTATATTAAGGTTTATTTTTTGTTGACTATATTAATTGCTTTCAAAGGTAACACTTTTTATTGTTATATCAAAGCTTTTTGTGTGTCAATTTTATAAAAACTTTATTTTTTATGTTATACAACACATTTTAAGGGGGAAAAAGTTGATTATTCAAAGAAAAAGCATTACTTTTGCAAACAATTTAGGTAAACAAGACAAGGATACATGACAGGCAAGAGCAAATATGACCAAGCGAAAATAGCCCAGCAGATAGCAGAGCTATGGGGTGGCATCGAGGACGAACAGTTCGCGATGCTGAAAGAACATTTACAAATCTCTAAGTTCAAGAAGAACGACGTTATCTACAAAAACGAAGGTACCCCTACCGAAGCCATGTGCCTCATTTCGGGCAAGGTGAAGATATACAAGGAAGGCATCGGGGGCAAGAGCCAGATAATACGCGTTATCAAGCCCATCGAATTTTTTGGATTCAGAGCTTATTTCGCCGATGAGATCTACAAGACGGCAGCCATGGCACTGGAAAACTGCGTCATCGCACATTTCCCTATGGCTGTGCTGATGAAGATGCTCTCCAAGAGCTTCAACATCGGATATTTTTTCATCAAGTACCTGAGCGTAGAAATAGGTAAGTCGGACGACCGCACCGTCAACCTCACACAGAAACACATCCGTGCCCGACTTGCCGAGGGACTGATGTTCCTGAAAGATTCCTACGGCATGGAAAAAGACGGCAAGACGCTTGACATCCGACTGAGCCGCGAAGACCTCGCCAACCTCTGCAACATGACTACAAGCAATGCCATTCGCACACTTTCGGCTTTCGCACAGGAGGAACTCATCAAGATAGATGGAAGAAAGATAAAATTCCTACAGGAAGAAGAAATAGCAAAAATAGCAGAATTGGGATAAACCAATTCTGCTATTTTTTGATATTATACTGGCGTCAAGATTAAGCCAGAATCAAGATTAAGCTGGTATCAAGAAATTGACAACCTCTTGGATCACAGAGATTTGATACGACCCTTTTGGCGTATTCATCAATCTTCCGTCGATGCCAATCAATGCATGAGAAGCCTCTACAATCTCCACTTCCCTGGTACGATAAGGATGTACGCTCTTATGATTGAGAAACTTACCTTTCACAAAGAGATAGATGCCCTCAAAGAGCTGCGTCATCTGTGGGTGATAAACGACGGATACATCCAACAACCCATTGTAAGGTACGGCATTAGGTGTCTGCCCATAACCTGTGGCATTGCCGATGCAAACGGTCATCACTCTACGTTTGATGACATCAGAGTTGATCTTGATATGCATCTTGTAGTCGAGGCGCTGGAAAGTCATGAGTATAAAGGAGAAGAGGAACGAGAGCGTACGGGAACCGAAAACATGATGGGTCTTGCGACGCAAGTTCATGATAGCAGCAATCAATCCGATGTTGATGCAGTTGAGGAAATAGCGATGACATTTCTCTCCCTTCTTGTTGGTATAGCGAATGCAACCGAGGTCTATCTTTCTGATACGGCGCAACTTGAGTGAGGCGACAGTTTGTTCGATGTCGCTATCGCTGAAGCCCCAGAAATGAGCAAAGTCGTTCATCAAGCCATTCGGTATCACGCCCAATGCCACTTGGTCACGTTCCTCTTGGTTTATCTGCATCAAGCAGTTGACGGCATCGTTGAGCGCAGAGTCTCCGCCCACGATGACTATCGTCTTATAGCCATTGTTGACAAACATCTTAACCAGTCGCTCCACGCTTTTCTGGTTCTCGCTCTGCACGAAGTCGTAGTCTATCCGCTGTTGCTTTAAGACCTTCTCGATCTTTTCCCAGCGCTTGTTGCTACGCCAACCTCCACGAGGACAATAAAGAAGTCCCCACTTGTTCTCATTCACCATTCCGTTCAATATTTTTTAAATCATCATTCCATTTGTATCTCATTCACATCAAAAAGATGTGCAAGTCACTGTCACAGGTCACACTTGCTTCATCAAGTCCAACACCTGCCCCACTTTCTGCTCCATCGGCTGCAAGGCATCTATCCAATGAATGGTAAAGCCTCGTCGCTCCATGCCTCGGAACCAAGTCATCTGTCGCTTGGCAAACTGATGGATGGCTATCTCCAAGCCTCGGAACATCTCATCGTAGGTGGTCTTGCCTATCACATATTCGGTGATAAACTTATATTCCAACCCATAATAGGTGAGGTTTTCTGCAGGTATCCCCCTATCAAGCAAGCCCTTGATTTCATCAACCATCCCCTCCTTGAGACGTTGCTTCAATCTGTGCGTAATCTTCTCTCGGCGAGCATCTCGGTCGATACTCACACCGATGATAAGCGAATCGACTGCAGGAAGTTCTCGTTCGGGCATCGGATGTTCGAGGTTATAAGTCTCTATCTCGATAGCACGGATGGCTCGCTGTGCCGTATCCACATCTGTGCGATTGTGCATATTGGAGCCTGTCTTTGCCTTCAAGTCCTTGAGCATCTCGGTGAGTTCATCCAATGTTTTATCGGCAAGTCGGTCTCTAAGTTCCTGGTTCTGAGGAACAGGGGAAAGATGATAGCCCTTGAGCACCGACTCAATGTACAATCCCGTTCCCCCACTGAGGATAGGCAGCATACCCCTCTTCTGGATGTCGAGGTAAACATCGTAAAAGTCTTGCTGGTATTCAAAGAGATTATACTTCGTGCCTGGCTCGCAGATGTCTATCAAGTGATAAGGTATCAGTTTGCCATCCACCGTATAGTCTTCGAGGTCCTTGCCCGTACCAATGTCCATGCCACGATAAACCTGGCGACTATCAGCACTGATAATCTCCGCACCCTTCGTGGTTCCACCCCACGCCGAAGCCTCCATGCCGTCAATCTTGGCAGCAAGGGCAGCGGCAAGGCTTGTTTTTCCACTCGCCGTAGGACCTAATATGGTTATCATCGAATGTTTCATAGCGCAAAGGTAAGAGAAATACTTGAAATTACAAAATGTTTTACTAAGTTTTTCTCACTTTTAAGCACAATGAGCATAAAATGTGACTTTTATAAACGAAAAAAGCCGTCCAGCACGAATGCTGGACGGCAATATCTTAATCGTTAAGAAACAACGAATTAACCGTTGTGCTTCTTCATGATCTTGATCAACTCAACAACCTTGTGAGAGTAACCAATCTCGTTGTCATACCAAGAAACAACCTTAACGAAGTTGTCTGTCAAGTAAACACCTGCATTAGCATCGAAGATAGATGTCAATGGGCAACCCAAGAAGTCAGAAGAAACAACTGCATCCTCTGTGTAACCGAGAACACCCTTCAACTCACCCTCAGAAGCCTTCTTCATAGCAGCGCAGATATCCTCCTTTGTAGCAGGCTTCTTCAAGTTAACTGTCAAGTCAACAACAGAAACATCCAAAGTAGGAACACGCATAGAGATACCTGTCAACTTACCGTTCAACTCAGGGATAACCTTACCTACAGCCTTAGCAGCACCTGTTGTAGAAGGGATGATGTTGCCAGCAGCAGCACGGCCACCGCGCCAATCCTTCATAGATGGACCGTCAACTGTCTTCTGTGTAGCAGTTGTAGAGTGAACTGTTGTCATCAAACCTGTCTCGATACCGAAGTTATCGTTCAATACCTTAGCGATAGGAGCCAAGCAGTTTGTTGTACAAGATGCGTTAGAAACGATCTGCTGACCAGCATACTTGTCAGTGTTAACACCGCAAACGAACATATCAGCCTGACGACCGTCCTCACCCTTCTTAGAAGGAGCAGAGAGAACAACGTACTTAGCACCAGCCTTCAAGTGCTTCTCAGCCTTCTCGTAAGCGAGGAAGAGACCTGTAGACTCAACTACGTACTCAGCACCAACCTCGTCCCACTTCAAGTTCTCTGGGTCACGCTCAGCAGTAACACGGATGTGGTTACCGTTAACGATCAACTCGCTCTTCTCAACGTCAGCCTCGATAGTACCGTCGAACTGACCGTGCATTGTATCATACTTCAACATGTAAGCCATGTAATCAACTGGGCACAAGTCATTGATAGCTACTACCTGTACTTCCTTTGCGTTCTCAGGTTCAACTGTAGAACGGAATACGAAACGACCGATACGGCCAAATCCGTTAATACCAATCTTAATCATTGTTCTTAATATTTAAATTAAAGTTTAAAATAATTACTATCGAAAGCCCTCAAGCGAATCCGAAGGAGCTGATAACACCTTTTTTCATCACTAGAAAGCATTTTTTCTTCTTTTCGAGCGCAAAGTTACTAAAAATTTTCTAACTTTGCAACCGATATGAGTATTAAATAAGTTAAAAAAGAATAGTTGATACATAATATTGCTACGCTTTTCACACTTATTATATCATAGTGCAAACTCCATATTGCAAAATTTGTTTCTTTCATAGAAATGAAATATCAGTTTGGCAGGGATGGACGGGAACAGAAATTCGCTTTTACACCTTATTATATATATAAGGAAGCGAATCTAAACATACAAAGGAACGAAGAAAAAAGATAGCTTCTAACGAAGATATAACACAAATATAAACTAAAATAAGAAAGATATAAACCATAAAATAAGAAAAGTATGAGTAAATTTTTGAATGAATTCAAGGAATTCGCCATGCGTGGCAATGTGCTCGACATGGCTGTCGGTGTCATCATCGGTGGTGCTTTCGGCAAGATTGTAAGTTCTATCGTCGATGATGTTATCATGCCTCCTATCGGATGGCTCATCGGAGGTGTCAACTTCTCCGACCTCAAGATTACACTCCCTACGGTCAATGTAGCGGGTGAGGAATTGAAGGCTGCCACCATCAACTACGGCAACTTCTTACAGACTTGCTTCGACTTCCTCATCGTAGCCTTCTGTATCTTCATGCTCATTAAGGTGGTCAATAAGTTTGCCAACAAGAAGAAAGCTGAGGAGGAAGCTCCAAAGCCTGCTCCAGAACCATCCAATGAAGAGAAACTCCTCATGGAGATTCGTGACTTGCTCAAGAACAAGCAAGCATAAAAAACTTGATACTCTAAATAAGCAAGCATCAACACACTCTTCAAAATCTTGCAGCGCCTTGCTCCTATTTGCTAGGAATACAGGGCGCTGCCTTCGTTTTTCCGTAGCAAATTCAGCTTTTACGAAAGTTTTCTGAAAATAAACTTGTTTTTATTTTGTAATTAATTCAAAATATCTTATCTTTGCAACCGTAAACAACTACAAGAAAATGAAACAAGGACTGCTATATAAGATATTCCATCTCTACTACGATGGATTTAGGACGATGACACTGGGCAAAACGCTTTGGACCATCATCCTCATCAAGCTTGCCATCATTTTTCTCGTGCTCAAGCTGTTTTTCTTTCCTAACTATATAGAAAGCAAAGACGCCAAAGGCGACAAGGCTGAGTTCGTTTCCAGCCAAATGCTCGACCGATAGAAATGCTGGATTGAATCGCAGCACATAAACGATAGTTTATACAAAAACATAATATAATAACCCTATAACCCCCTTATTAACATGACACATTTATTATTAGACATCACCTCCGCCACCATTGATTGGTCGAGAGCACAGTTTGCGCTCACCGCCATCTATCATTGGTTGTTCGTCCCTCTCACCCTGGGACTAGCCCTTATCATGGGCATTGCCGAGACCTGCTATTATCGCACCCAAAAATCCTTCTGGAAAGATGTGGCTCGTTTCTGGCAGAAACTATTCGGCATCAACTTTGCCATGGGTGTTGCCACAGGCATCATCCTGGAGTTTGAGTTTGGCACCAATTGGAGCAACTACTCTTGGTTTGTGGGCGACATCTTCGGAGCACCCCTCGCCATCGAGGGCATCCTTGCCTTCTTCATGGAGAGTACCTTTGTTGCCGTCATGTTCTTCGGTTGGAACAAAGTGAGCCGTGGATTCCATCTTGCCTCCACCTGGCTCACAGGATTGGGTGCTACCATCTCTGCCTGGTGGATACTGGTAGCCAATTCATGGATGCAGTATCCTGTGGGACAAGATTTCAACCCTGACACCATGCGCTTTGAAATGACTTCATTTCTTGATGTCGCTCTCTCCCCTTTCGCCATCGACAAGTTTTGCCACACTGTCACCTCCTCTTGGATAGTAGGTGCCGCCTTTGTCGTAGCCGTAAGTTGCTGGTATCTTCTCAAGAAGAGAGAGACCAAACTTGCCAAGGCTAGCATCAAGATAGGAGGTTGCGTAGGATTGGTAGCCGCACTCCTTGCCGCTATGACGGGTGATAACTCCGCCTATAAGGTTGCCCAAGTACAGCCGATGAAGTTGGCAGCCATGGAAGCCCTATACAATGGAGGCAACAACGAGAGTCTGACAGCCATCGCTGCGGTCAATCCTTTCTCACAGCCTGACTTTGAAAAAGAGAAAGAACCAGCCATGCGCATCGGCATTCCGAACATGCTCTCCCTTTTGGCTACTCGTACTGTCGATGGTTATGTGCCAGGTGTCAACGACATCCTCAAAGGATACCCGAAGCAAGATGGGACACCAGAACCATCTGCCCAAGAAAAGATAGCAAGAGGCAAACAAGCCATCGTTGCCCTACAGAAATATCGCAAGGCAATACAAGGCAGAGCACTCCACGACAATGACCTGCCTGCCGAAGCCAAGGCACAACTCCCAATATTGAAGGAGAACATGAGATACTTCGGCTATGGCTACATCAAGGATGCCAAGGAACTAGTACCTAGCATTCCAGTATGTTTCTATGCTTTCCGCATCATGGTGGGATTGGGTTGCCTTTTCATCCTCTTCTTCGCCATTAGTCTTTTCTTGGTTCACAAGAAGGAGATTGCCAACTACCGTTGGTTCTTGATGGTTGCCTTGGTGATGATACCATTGGCATACCTCGCCTCCGAATCGGGCTGGATTGTGGCAGAAATTGGTCGTCAGCCTTGGACCATCCAAGACCTGTTGCCTGTCAGTGCTGCCGTTTCCGACATCGATCCAGCTAGCGTAGCCACCACCTTCTTCATCTTCCTGGCACTCTTCACCACGATGCTCGCCGTAGAAATCAACATCATGGTGAAACAAATCAAGAAAGGACCAGAATATGGAAAGGCTTAAAAGCCACTATTAAAAGAGAGGCTTAAAAGCTACTATCGAAAGAAAGGCTTAAAAGCTAAACATATCTTATGGCATTATCAATCTTTAAACATTCAATGACATGACATACGAATTTTTGCAATCATATTGGTGGTTCCTCGTTTCCTTGTTGGGAGCCATATTGGTATTTCTGCTTTTTGTGCAGGGAGCCAACACGACGATTTTCTGTTT
>DJSH01000048.1:1218-24891 GCA_002440225.1 Candidatus Segatella violae | reverse complement strand
CAGCAGAATTTAGCGTATTTTTTTCGGAAAAGAACGACAATTTCCAAAACATTATTTTGTATACACCGATTTTTTCACAACTTTGAAAACCCTTTAAACTAGAAAAAGTTACCGCCCACCATATCTTAACAGCATTGTAATACCTGTTTAAATCACCTGTAACATCGTACCCGTAACTTTGCACCCAGAAAACAGGTATTGTCTATAGATATACCCATAGGCATTGCCTACATATATAATAAGGTGAAATTTCAGAATAATAAAACAATATGAGTACGATTTATCTTTGTATCGTGATCTTCCTGCTCTGTTTGGCAGTGTTTGATCTCTTCGTGGGAGTCAGCAACGATGCTGTCAATTTCCTGCAATCTGCCATCGGAGCTAAGGTGGCTAAGTTTCGCACGGTGCTGATTATCGCTTCCTGTGGAGTGGTGCTCGGTGCCATCATGTCGTCGGGAATGATGGACATAGCCCGACATGGTATCATGAGCCCAGACCACTACACGTTCGAGGAAGTGATGACACTCTTCCTAGCCGTCATGGTGACGGATGTCATTGTGCTGGATGTGTTCAACACGCTCGGCATGCCTACCTCCACCACAGTCTCGCTGGTATTTGAGTTGCTGGGCGGTGCATTCATTCTCGCCACGCTGAAGATGTGGGGCGACGATAGCCTCAACTATGGCGTGTTGCTCAACAGCGACAAGGCGTTGGAGGTTATCATCGGTATCTTCGCCTCAGTAGCCATAGCCTTCTTCTTCGGTGTCATAGTGATGTGGATCTCGCGTGTTGTCTTCACCTTCAACTACAAGAAGCACTCTCGCTACAGCATCGCTATCTTCGGTGGCATCGCCTTCACAGCCCTCTCCTATTTCATCTTCATGAAAGGCTTGGGCAAGAGTCCTTACTTGCCTGACAACATCAAGGACTACATCGACCAGAACATCGGCATGCTGCTCATAGCAACCTTCGTTATCTCTGCCATTGTGATGGAGTTCTTGCACCTCTGCCGCATTAATATCTTCAAGTTTACCGTATTGATGGGTACCTTCGGACTGGCGATGGCTTTCGCCGGCAACGACTTGGTCAACTTCATCGGTGTGCCTCTCGCAGGTCTCTCTTCTTACAGCGATTATACGGCCAACGCCAATGGCGCAGCACCAGACCAGTTTATGATGACCTCGCTGATGGAGAGTGCCAAGACCACTCCTATCTATCTGCTTATCGCTGGCGCAGTGATGATTATCGCCATGGCTACCTCAAAGAAAGCACAGAACGTTATCAAGACTTCAGTAGACTTGAGCCGTCAAGACGAGGGCGACGAGATGTTCGGCAGTTCCAAAGTAGCTCGTGTCATCGTGCGCAACTGCCAAGCTTCCGATTCTTGGCTCAACCACTACCTGCCACAGGGTTTAAAGAATTGGATTAACTCTCGATTCAACAAAAACGACGTGGAACTCGAAGAGAGCGCCGCTTTCGACGTAGTTCGTGCAGCCGTGAACCTCGTGTTGGCAAGTATGCTCATCACCATCGGTACCAACCTCAAATTGCCACTCTCTACCACCTACGTAACCTTCATGGTCGCTATGGGTTCCTCATTGGCCGATAGAGCCTGGAGTCGAGAGAGTGCCGTGTTCCGCGTAACAGGTGTGCTGAGCGTTATTGGTGGTTGGTTCATCACAGCCGGCGTTGCATTCTTCGCTTGCGCAGTGGTTTGCATCGCCATGCACTTCGGTGGCATCGTGGTAAAGAGTGCTTTCATCGTGCTTGTCATCTTCATGCTCATCCGCAGCAATATCCAGTACAACAAGAAGGCTAAGCAGGAGAGCAAGGGCAGCACATTCCAACTGATGATGCGCTCACACGACCCAGAGATTGTCTGGGATTTGCTCCGCCGCCAAGTATCACGCACCCAGAGCTACGTTTGCCACTTCGCCTTGGTGGAGTTCAATCAGATAATGGACGGTCTCGCCACAGAGAATCCTAGCGACTTGAGACATGCCAACAAGGAATTGCGCAAAGAGCAGGATATGCTAAAGAAATTCCGCCGCCAAGAGATGCTCGGACTGAAGAGAAGCCCTATGGAAATAGCCATCGAACGCAACACATGGTTCCACCTGGGTGCCAACAGCAACCAGAGTTTCATCTACTCACTTCGCCGTATGCTCGAACCTATCAAGGAGCACGTAGACAACAACTTCAACCCTCTGCCTGAGGAATATATCAAGGAGTTTGCCCCAATCCGTCAGAAAATAAACGACCTGATGAAGATGAGCTGCGAGCAGATAGAAACCAGTAGATATGAGAACTATCGCGAGATTCTCGCCGAGGCGGATGCCTGCAAGGATGAGCTCTCCGTGATTCGCAAGAAACACATCGACCGCATCCAGCACCTCAACAACAATGAACTCTTGAAGGTATCCTTGCTTTATCTCAATGTACTGCAAGAGAGCCAAGAATTCTTGAGCGTGATGAGACACCAGCTGAGAGCTGCCAAGAAATTTATGGAAAACTAAAACTATATAGGTGTATTAATGATAAGAGCCCGACATCTGAGACAGAATGTCGGGCTTTTGCGTCTATTTCACCTCGTTTATATGCCGAAATGACAGATAAAGGCGGTTTGGTACAGGGATTGTATAGTGGAGGAATGTAAGCTGATAACAACTATCACTTACAGATAGTAACATTAAATAGAAATAAAACAATAAAAATATAACTAGGAGGTTATTATTATGATGTACAGAAATTCTTGGATACCAGAAGTGTTTAACGGATTCTTCAACGAAGGCAACATGCAGAAGGCTAACACCACAGCACCAGCCATCAACGTAAAAGAGTCTGAGACAAAATATACCGTGGAAGTTGCAGCCCCAGGCATGCGCAAGGACGACTTTGAGGTAAACCTCAATGAAAACGGTGACTTGCACATCAAGATGGAGAACAAGCAGAAACCACAAGAGGAAGATCATGTATATTTGCGCCGCGAGTTTTCTTACGCACAATTTGAGCAGACATTACTTCTTCCAGACGATGTAGATCGCGAAAAGATTTCAGCAAGTGTAGCCGACGGCGTGCTCACCATCAATCTGCCAAAGATTGTAAAGGAAGAGCAGAAGATAGCTAGACAAATCACCGTGGGCTAAAATTGTTCAGATAATTGTTCATAAAGTTGTTCATACATTTGATTGGTAGTTTAGGTTAGAAAGGTTTTAGGTTTTTAGTTAGATAAAGGTTCAGCCCTAAGTGCTAGTGATAGTATTTAGGGCTTTTTTGCGTTTTTTTCAAAGATTATGGGCTAAACATTTGGTAGTTAGAGAGAAAAGTTGTAATTTTGCACCCGTTTTAGCTAGGGGGTAGCTAGTTTACTGCCCCAAAGTATTTATTTAAGAACAAACCCGAGTGCTTGGTAAACCTCGTAAAAAACAAGAAAAATGGAAAAAACAAAGAATCAAGTGAGCGTGCTGTTCATGCTTTTCAGCATCCTCTTCTGCGTTTGTCTCATTGCAGCAAACGTGCTCGAAACAAAGCAAATTGCCTTTGGGTCTTTCTCCCTGACAGGTGGTCTCATCGTCTTCCCCGTGAGCTACATCATCAACGACGTGGTGTGTGAAGTGTGGGGATATGGCAAAGCCCGACTGCTGATATGGACGGGATTTATCATGAACTTCTTCTTCGTAGCCATGGGGGCTCTCTGCGACGCTATTCCTGGTGCGCCTTACTGGCACAACGACGCAGGCTTCCATGCCATCTTCGGCTTGGCTCCTCGCATCGCCGCCGCCTCGTTCGTGGCCTTCATCGTGGGCTCGTTTGCCAACGCCTACGTGATGAGCGTGATGAAGATTCGCGATGGCGGCAAGCATTTCTCGGCTCGTGCCATCCTGAGCACAGTGGCTGGAGAGAGCTGCGACAGCATCATCTTCTTCCCTCTCGCACTGGGAGGCGTGGTCCCTACATCCGAGTTGCCTTGGCTGATGATTTGGCAGGTGGTACTGAAGACCGTCTATGAAATCATCGTGTTGCCTATAACCATCCGTGTGGTGAAAGCCACCAAGAAACACGCTGGCGAGGATGTTTACGACAACAACATCTCCTACAACGTATTCAAGATTTTCAGTCTCAACTAAGAGACCGAAAATATCACGGCTCATTCCGTCGCATTTTGCATCAATATAAAAAATAGAATTTTACCAAGACTATGGATAGAAAAGAAGATGGGTTGAAGGCTTTGGGAGCCAAGACCCAATACAAAATGGATTATGCGCCTGAGGTGCTGGAGACCTTCGTCAACAAGCATCCGGGCAACGACTACTGGGTGCGTTTCAACTGCCCCGAGTTTACATCGCTCTGCCCTATCACGGGTCAGCCCGACTTCGCCGAGATTCGCATCAGCTACATTCCCGACGTAAAGATGGTGGAGAGCAAGAGCTTGAAATTATACCTCTTCAGCTTCCGCAACCATGGCGATTTCCATGAGGACTGCGTGAACATCATCATGAAGGACCTCATCAAGTTGATGGACCCTAAATATATAGAGGTAACAGGCATATTCACCCCTCGTGGTGGTATCAGCATCTGGCCTTACGCCAACTATGGCAAGCCAGGCACGAAATACGAAAAGCTCGCAGAGCAAAGATTCGCAACCCACGAGTAAGTATGAAACGTTCCTCAATAGAACGACATCTATTTGTCCAAATATTAAGCGAAAAAACTCCCGCAGGATCTGCGGGAGTTTTTTCGTTAAGGGAACTGAGGGTAGTCCTCGAAGCGAGGTTTTCTCTTTTCCAAGAACGCCTTACCACCTTCCTGTGCCTCGTCCATCGTATAGTAGAGCATAGTGGCATCGCCAGCCAACTCCTGGATACCAGCCTGTCCGTCGAGCTCGGCATTTAAGCCTGCCTTTATCATGCGCAGTGCCAGAGGCGAACGTTCCATCATGATTTCCGCCCACTCTACACACGTGTCCTCCAACTTATCGAATGGCACCACCTTGTTGACCATACCCATCTCCTCAGCCTCCTTTGCCGTGTACTGCTTGCAGAGGAACCAAATCTCACGAGCCCTCTTCTGTCCCACCATTCGGGCGAGATAAGAGGCACCGAAACCTGCGTCGAAGCTGCCCACCTTAGGACCAGTTTGTCCGAAGATGGCATTCTCGGAGGCAATGGTGAGGTCACACATCACATGTAGCACATGCCCGCCACCGATGGCATAACCATTCACCATGGCGATGACAGGCTTTGGCAAGCGACGAATCTGCATCTGCACGTCGAGTACGTTGAGACGAGGCACACCGTCGGTGCCCACATAGCCGCCTCTGCCCTTCACGTGCATGTCGCCTCCGGCACAAAATGCCTTGTCGCCCGCACCTGTCAGGATAACCACACGGATGTCAAGACACTCACGGCAATAGCTGAAAGCCTGCGACATCTCCCAAGTAGTCAACGGCGTGAATGCATTGCGATAACGCTCACGATTGATGGTTATCTTGGCGATGTGATTATATTCCTCGAAGATGATTTCCTTGAAATCAAAACCTTCTATTTTTTTCCATTCTCTCATTGTATATTTATTTTTTCTTATAAAATGCTACTTGTTTACACTCATCAGCGTTTCATACTCCTTATTGTCTGTTTCCAAATCGGTAAACACTTCCAAGAGCACAGGACGAGCAGACTCCATGGCCATCAGTTGCTTGATGCCCTCCTTCATCCCCTCCATATCATGAGCCGACAAGTACACCACATCGTTCTGCTTGCAGATACCCTCCGCCGAAGTATGATGTTGCGCCATCACCAAGTTTTCCCTGGCTGCGCTTTGCCGCAAGCCATCAAACTTGCCGAAGATGGCACCGCCACCATTGTTGAGCACGATGATGCGAAGCTTGCCATTCAAGTTTTGATTCCAGAGGGCATTCTGGTCGTAGAAGAAACTCAAATCACCCAAGACGCAAAATACTTTCTTGTCTGATTTCTCGCAAAGAGAGAAGCCGACAGCTGTGGAAAGAGAGCCCTCGATACCATTCACGCCACGATTGCAATAAACATGACGATCGGCATAGACATTCATCAGTCGAATAGCAGAACTATTGCCCGAAAAGATACTGCTCTGCAAGTTAGGGTCGAAGCTATCAAAACAAGAGCAATAGCTGTGGTCATCTTCATCCATTCGCTCGCCTTTGCTAAACTCACGACATATCTGAGGTTCCTTTTCCTTCATTCTATCCCAAAACTCCTTGACAACAGCCAAGCTACTGTAACGAGGGGTAAACGACAAAGCCTTCTGCAAGCTCTCCCCTAAGGCATCCACCCATAGTTCGCAGTAATCTGACCATTCTATGCGATAACCACAATCTGAGAATAACATATCTGCCAACCTATTAGGTATATCAATCACATCCGTGAGATGCATGAAGGTGTCTTCGACACGACAATCAGGCGAAAGGCGAATTTGCTGCACTCCATCCAGCGAGCGAAGATATTCCTTAAGTTTCTTGCTCACGATATGACCGCCTGCATATATCACCAAGTCTGGGCGAAATCTTTCATCATCCTTGATTTTATCAAGTAAGAAATCGAACGCTCCCAGCATCTGCGCTCTATCTTTCCAGATTTCCTGCCTTTCATCAATTTGATAAAGATAAGGCGGCATGGCTAAAGGCTCCCATAGCATGGTATATGAACTTCCAATCCAATACAACAGATTTATTAAATTATCATCATTAGACAATTGTCCAAACACAAACATTGGGCGATGGCAATCTTTTACTATGGAATCATAACCTAAGTTTGATGGAATACCGATAAGATTATATACATGATGCACTTTGATGGTTCGCTCCTGTGGCAGGGTCTCCACATTAAAATTGTACAAAGGTTCCGAGATGGGCACATTGATGTGTACTGGCCCCTTGGCACTCCCCATGCTTGCCTGCAAAGCCTCGTTTACGAGTCGATTGCAATACCAGTGCATCTCATCATGCTGTTCACCTTCACAAACCTCGGGCAGCGTTACGGTTTTCCTCACCATTTCGCCCAAGGCATGGGGCTGAGGAAGCGTCTGACCATCTATCTGCCCTATCCATTGCATCGGCCTGTCCGCTGAAATCACGATGAGTGGAACCTGCTGATAATAGGCCTCTGCCACTGCTGGATAAAGATTCAGCAGGGCTGAACCTGATGTCACACACACCACGACAGGCCGGAACCCTTCTGCCATGGATAGACCTATGGCCTGAAATCCTGCACTGCGCTCGTCGGTAACAGGATAGCACGTAATCTCCTCACACTCATTGAGATTGTTTACGATGGGGGCATTTCTGCTACCAGGGCAAACTACAGCATGATGAACTCCAGAAGCTATCAATAAGCTAGTCAATATATTGACATTTTCCTTATCACTATACATTTTTGGCTTTATATTAAATGTTAATTGCTAAATTATGAATGTTAAACGTTTATCCTTCCAGCACCTTTTTTATAGTTTGCATCTTCGCTTCGGTTTCCCGCCATTCTGTATCCATTTCGCTCTCCTGCAAAAGTCCACCTCCCGCATAGAGCTTGCATGTACCATCCCGCAGGATGTTCATGCAGCGAAGAGAGACGAAAAGATGGGTCTTGCCCGATAGCGACAAAGGGCCAACAAAGCCACTGTAATACCGCCGGGGTTGATGCTCATGCTGCAAAATAAACTGGCGGGCGGTATCCTTGGGAATGCCACAGACGGCGGGCGTAGGATAGAGACTTTCGAGTACGTCACCCAGTCGATGGGTATTGGGCAAGTGGAACGCAATGTCGGTACGTAGGTGATACAAGTTGGCTGCCATCGTGGTATAAGGCCCCTTGAGCGAATAGTCGTCGGTGAAACTCTTGACGCACTGCTCGATGTAATCGGTGACATATTGTTGTTCCTCCCGATTTTTACTCGACCACTCCACCCCCTCAACAGGATAATCAGCCACGGTGCGGGAAGGTTCTGCCCGCTGAGTACCCGCCAACGACATGGTGCAAAAGTCGCAACCATCGCCACGCAGTAGGATTTCGGGAGTAGCCATCAGCCACATTCCCGACTGCTCAGTGTACACTAGCGAAACGAACAAGCGCGGATACTTTGCGCAAGTTTTTTCGAAAAGTTTCCGAAACACAAGCGATTTTGGATTTCTTCCGTTCAATGAATCCATTAAGTTTTCTTCCACAGACATCCTCGCGAGCACTATCTTCCGAAAAGTTCCCTGCATCAATTGCTCATGGAAACATTCGAAATCCTGCGCATATTTTTTTTGTTCCGAAACGGCCACAAAATTGCGTCGGGACGCATTTTCAGTTGCTTCGGCAGCCTCTTCCTCAGGGGGTATGGCGATAAGCTTCTTCTCGTCGGGATGGATGAGAAGTACTGGAGTGTCGCAGGAAGGCGCAAACGGAGCGACGACAAATCCCTCCTTCCCATTCAGCTCCATCACCGAGCCCAACACCTCTGGACTTCCCTCATGCTGAGCCATATAGATGGCATGGTGCAGATAAGGCAACCTATAATATGCAAAAGCCGTCATGCCTACATCTCTGTTTTATTGCCTTTGGCATGTACACTTTTCTTTGGCGTAAACACATAATTGGTCACCTGTACGGTGCAAATCAGTTCGCCAGCCGAATTTTTGATGGCAACCTCCCAGGTATGCAAGGTTCTGCCCTTGTGTACCAACTTGCCGTAAGCCGTCACAGTGTCGCCCTCGCTCACGGCAAGTACATGGGTGCCACTTACATTGATGCCCACAGCTATCTGCCCTGGGCAAAGGGCCAAAGAGCCGACACCAGCCAAATTCTCCGCTAGCGCCAGAGAGGCTCCACCGCTCAAGAATCCGAATGGTTGGCGATTGCGCTCGTCCACTTTCATCGTCGCCTTTAGCGTATCGGGCTCTGGTGTCGAAACGAAATGCATGCCGAGGGTCTTGGAAAGTCCATCAGTCTTACTAATTCTATTTATTAAATCATCTATGTTCATAGTGTCTTAATCTCCTATTCTTTAGGTAATAGTTTTATCTATTCAAAGGCAAAGGTAAGACTTTCTTCAGAGAAAACCAAAATTAATTGCACTTTTTATTTGATTTAGTGCAAATATTGCATACCTTTTTCATATCATTAATAATAAAAAACTTAAAATCAGCCTATAGTTCGGATTTATTTTGTAATTTTGCAGCAAAATAACAAAAGATATATCTGAAAAAAATATGAACATTTTAGAGTTGAGCGAACAGGAAATCGTTCGCAGACAGAGTCTTCAGACATTGCGCGAGATGGGCATCGACCCATACCCAGCTGCAGAGTTTCCAACCAATGCATTCAGCACCGACATCAAGGCTGAGTTCAAGGACGAGGACGAGCCACGCCAGGTAGTCATCGCAGGCCGTATGATGGGCCGCCGCGTGATGGGCAAGGCTAGCTTCGCTGAGTTGCAGGACTCTAAGGGAAGAATACAGGTCTATATCGCACGCGACGAGATCTGTCCAGACGAGAACAAGGACCTCTACAATACTGTTTTCAAGAAGCTCCTCGACATCGGTGACTTCATCGGCGTGAAGGGTTTCGTATTCCGCACACAAACAGGCGAGATTTCTGTTCACGCCAAGGAATTGTGCTTGCTCGCCAAGAGCTTGAAGCCACTGCCTATCGTAAAGTACAAGGACGGCGTGGCTTACGATAAGTTCGACGACCCAGAGTTGCGCTATCGCCAGCGCTACGTTGACCTCATCGTCAACGACGGCGTGAAGGATACCTTCCTCCAGCGTGCCACCGTGCTCCGCACCCTCCGCAAGGTGCTCGACGAGGCTGGCTACACCGAGGTAGAGACCCCTACCCTGCAGAGCATCGCAGGTGGTGCTTCGGCTCGCCCATTCATCACCCACTTCAATGCGCTCGACCAGGATATGTACATGCGTATCGCCACAGAGCTTTACCTGAAGCGACTCATCGTAGGTGGCTTCGAGGGTGTGTATGAAATCGGCAAGAACTTCCGCAACGAGGGTATGGACCGCAACCACAACCCTGAGTTCACCTGTATGGAGCTTTACGTGCAGTACAAGGACTACAACTGGATGATGTCGTTCACCGAGAAGCTCCTGGAGACCATCTGTATCGCCGTAAACGGCAAGCCTGAGCGTGAAATCGACGGCAACATCGTGAGCTTCAAGGCTCCTTATCGCCGCCTCCCTATCCTCGACGCCATCAAGGAGAAGACTGGCTTCGACTGCAACGGCAAGAGCGAGGAAGAGATTCGCAACTTCTGCAAGGAGAAGGGAATGGACGTAGATGAGACCATGGGCAAGGGCAAGCTCATCGACGAACTCTTCGGCGAGTTCTGCGAGGGTACCTTCATCCAGCCTACCTTCATCACCGACTATCCTGTGGAGATGTCGCCACTGACCAAGATGCACCGTTCTAAGCCAGGCTTGACCGAGCGCTTCGAGCTGATGGTAAACGGCAAGGAGCTTGCCAACGCTTACTCTGAGCTCAACGACCCTATCGACCAGGAAGAGCGTTTCATCGACCAGATGAAGCTTGCCGACAAGGGTGACGACGAGGCGATGATCATCGACCAAGACTTCCTCCGCGCCCTCCAGTACGGTATGCCTCCTACATCAGGCATCGGCATCGGTATCGACCGCCTCGTAATGCTCATGACAGGCAAGACCTTCATCCAGGAAGTATTGTTCTTCCCTCAGATGAAGCCTGAGAAGAAGATGCCTCAGAGCAGCATCAAGGAGTGGGCAGAGATTGGCGTGCCTGAGGACTGGGCTTACGTGCTCCGCAAGGCAGGATTCAACTTGATTTCAGACATCAAGGACGAGAAGGCTCAGGGCTTGCAGCAGAAAGTAGGCGAGATCAACAAGAAGTACAAGCTCGGCTACGAGAAGCCTTCTGTGAATGACATCCAGGCATGGATTGACGCTGCCAACAAGTAAGAAATATGAAATGTATAGTCGGGAATCTCTTTTTCGACTATACATTTATATTAATATAACACAAAAATAAATAGAAGTGTTCAACTGCGGAAAAATTGCTATTATTGGCGGCGGTAGCTGGGCTACGGCAATAGCCAAGATTGTGGTGGGCCATACTCACCACATAGGCTGGTATATGCGTCGCGACGACCGCATCGAGGACTTCAAGCGCATGGGCCACAACCCTGCCTATCTGATGTCGGCACGATTCGACGTGAACGAGATTTTCTTCTCATCCGACATCAACAAGATAGTGCAGAACTACGACACGCTGGTGTTCGTAACCCCATCGCCTTACCTGAAGAATCATCTCAAGAAGCTCAAGACACGACTCAGCGACAAGTTTGTCATCACAGCCATCAAGGGCATCGTGCCCGACGAAAACTTGGTTTGCTCCGAGTATTTCCACCAGGTGTATGACGTGCCCTACGAGAACCTGGCGTGCATCGGCGGTCCCTCACACGCAGAGGAGGTGGCGCTGGAAAGGCTGAGCTATCTCACCGTGGGCTGCTCGGACACCGACAAGGCACGCGCCTTCGCCGAGGAGTGCCTGGCGAGCGAATACATCAAGACCAAGACTTCGAGCGATGTCATCGGCATCGAATACTCCTCGGTCTTGAAAAACGTGTATGCCATTGCCGCAGGTATCTGTGGCGGACTGAAATACGGCGACAACTTCCAGGCGGTGCTTATGTCGAACGCCGTGCAGGAGATGAGCCGATTCCTCACCGCCGTACACCCCATCGAGCGCAGCATGTACGACTCGGTGTATCTGGGCGACCTGCTCGTGACGGGCTACAGCAACTTCTCGCGCAACCGCACCTTCGGCACGATGATAGGCAAGGGCTACAGCGTGAAGAGTGCGCAGATAGAGATGGAGATGATAGCCGAGGGATATTTCGGCACCAAGTGCATGAAGGAAATCAACCGCCACATGCACGTCAACATGCCGATACTCGATGCCGTATATAATATATTGTACGAGCGCATCAGTCCGCAAATAGAAATCAAGCTCTTGACCGACTCGTTCAGATAGAATCTAGAAGATGTTCAGATAAGGCTTCGGTTTCATGAGAAAAAGAATAACTTTAACACATTCATTTAGATATTCAAAAAGAAAAAATGAAAAGTATCAGCTTAAACATTACTAAGGCTGCATCATTCCTCAAAGAGGGTGCAGTAAAGGCTTACGAGCCTAAGGTGAAGGCCGCTCAGGAGGCTCTTGAGAACGGCACATGTGAAGGTAACGATTTCTTGGGATGGTTGCATTTGCCATCTTCCATCACTCCTGCTTTCTTGGACGAGATCCAGGCTGTTGCCAACACATTGCGCGAGAAGTGCGAGGTGGTCGTTGTGGCAGGTATCGGTGGTAGCTACCTCGGTGCACGCGCCGTTATCGAAGGCCTCGGCAACTCTTTCGCTTGGCTCGTTAACGACAAAAAGAATCCTACTATCCTCTTCGCAGGTAACAACATCGGCGAGGATTATCTCTATGAGTTGACATCTTACTTGAAGGACAAGAAGTTTGGTGTCATCAATATCTCTAAGTCTGGTACCACTACTGAGACTGCGCTTGCATTCCGCCTCTTGAAGAAGCAGTGCGAGGACCAGCGTGGCAAGGCAGAGGCCAAGGACGTAATCGTAGCCGTTACCGACGCCAAGAAGGGTGCTGCCCGCACTTGCGCCGACAAGGAGGGTTACAAGAGCTTCATCATCCCAGACAACGTGGGTGGTCGTTTCTCTGTATTGACTCCAGTAGGCTTGCTTCCTATCGCCGTAGCTGGCTTCGACGTAAAGCAGCTCGTAGCAGGTGCTGCCGAGATGGAGAAGGCTTGCGGCAAGGACGTGGCTTTCGAGGAGAATCCAGCTGCCATCTATGCAGCTACACGCCAGGCTCTCTATACACAGGCAGGCAAGAAGATCGAGATTGTTTGCAACTTCCAGCCTAAACTTCACTACTTCGCTGAGTGGTGGAAGCAGCTCTACGGCGAGAGCGAGGGTAAGGACCAGAAGGGTATCTTCCCAGCAGCTTGCGACTTCACTACCGACCTTCACTCTATGGGTCAGTGGATTCAGCAGGGCGAGCGCTCTATCTTCGAGACCGTTATCAGCGTAGAGACTCCTAACGAGAAGTTGCTCTTCCCTCACGACGATGAGAACCTCGATGGCTTGAACTTCTTGGAGGGCAAGCGTGTGGATGAGGTCAACAAGATGGCAGAGCTTGGTACTCGCTTGGCTCACGTAGATGGTGGCGTGCCTAACATCTTGGTAAACGTACCTGAGTTGAACGCTTACTACCTCGGTCAGTTGATCTACTTCTTCGAAAAGGCTTGCGGTATCAGCGGCCTCTTGGAGGAGGTGAACCCATTCAACCAGCCAGGCGTAGAGGCTTACAAGAAGAACATGTTCGCATTGCTCAACAAGCCAGGTTACGAGGCAGAGAGCAAGGCTATCCAGGAGCGCTTGGCTAACGAGAAGTAATGCTTCTCAATAGAAACTATAAGAAAATAATATTTCTCTATAGTAAATAGGAATTAGAAGAAAATAATTGATGAAAGAAATTATTTCTAAATACTTAAAAGACCACGGCTTTGGGGAGTTTTCTCCCAAAGCCGTGCTTTTTGATATGGACGGTGTGCTGTACAACAGTATGCCCAATCATGCCGTGGCTTGGCAGGAGTCGATGAAGCAGTTCGGCATCCACATGACTGCCGCCGACGCTTACGCCACCGAGGGAGCACGTGGCATCGACACCATCCAGACGATGGTGAAGAAGCAGAAGGGCGAAGATATTTCCTTGGAGGAAGCCCAAAAGATGTATGATGTGAAGACCGACATTTTCCATTCCCTCCCTACCGCCGAGATATTCCCAGGCGTAAGAGAAATCATGCAGAAGATAAAGGATGCAGGAATGCAAGTGGGTGTGGTGACAGGTAGCGGTCAGCGTCCTTTGATTCTTCGCCTTCTGAACGACTTCGGCGATTTCCTCGACGAGGCGCATATCGTGACGGCATACGACGTGAAGCGTGGCAAGCCGAATCCCGACCCATACTTGATGGGATTGCAGAAGGCAGGCAACCTGAAGCCATGGGAAGGTATCGTGGTGGAGAATGCCCCTCTGGGTGTTCGTGCCGGTGTAGCCGCCAATATCTTCACGGTAGCCATCAACAGCGGTCCGCTAGCAGACGAGGAGCTATCGAACAAAGGCAGCAACCTGCTCTATCACAAGATGACAGAATTCTGCGATGATTTCGAAAAGTTGATTGAAACAGCTAAGAAAATCATAAATAATAACAATACAAAAACAGCTATTGGTTAAGTCAATCTAGACTTTTCCAATAGCTGTTTTTCTGTTTATTTCTCTGAATTTACTTTACTTCCCATTCATCAATGGTGCCTGTCTTCGACGAGAAGTTACAACCTATCTGGTGAATACGCCGCTTATCCGTAGCATATTCGCGAGTATAGCCTTTGTCCTCTATCTGCTGAAGAGCCGCTTCGGCGGAGCCATCGAGTTTGAACTCAAAGACATAGACATCGTTAGTCGTCTCAACTATGCAATCCACCCTACCCTCGCTCTGCTCTTTTTCGATAAAAACCGTATAAGAACTTATCATCCGCAGAATCAGGTAAAAGGTGTACTGGAAATAGCGTTCCTTCTCTCGCTCGTCCTCATGGCGACGCTGGCTATAAGGAATGCTCGCCAAGAAAGCAGTGAAGAGCTTCTTGAGCTGTTCCAGGTTGCCTTCCTCCATCGCATTCACCACCTGAATGACCCAGGCATCGGGGTCTTCCCTCGGCTTGAGATAATTGGCAGCCACCAAGGTGACAAAGCCATTCCGTACCTCATCGTTTGGGAAATCCAAGAGATAAGAATTCGTGAGGCGATTGAACTTCTTGATGGTCAGGTAACCGCTTTGGTAAAGCATCGGGAGAGGTGCCTCCACGTCAGCCTTGTAGTCCACGAACTTACTCGTAGGATAATATTTGCCTGTTATCTCATTCAGATTTTCCTTGAAATGAGCCAACAATCGAACCAGATAAGTAGGGGAGCCTGTCTTGAACCAGTAATCGTCTATCCACATCTCCTTGAAGGCACGCAATACGCTGAAAGGATTATACACTCCCCTCAACATTCTACTGAAATGGTATCCATCAAACTGACGTTTCAACTTAGCCTTCATCTGCTCCTCGGTAAACTCATAACATGCAGCCATCTCCTTGATTTGCTCCTTGAAAACAGTATGGAGTTCCTGTTCGGTAATACCCAAGAGCGTATCATATCGAGCCGACAAGCTGATGTCGTCAGGCTGGTTGAAGCCGCTGAAGACACTCACCTGCGAGAACTTGGTGACACCCGTAAGCAAGACAAACTGAAGGTCTGCGTCGGCGGCCTTGAATACGGAATAGAATCCCTTCAGCACTTCACGGTTCCAATCCTCAATCCTTCTTTTTTGTCCATTGACTGTCATTTCGAGACCTGTATCCAGCACATCCAACAAAGGCTTGTCATATTCATCGACCAAGACCACGGCACGTTGACCAGTCTTCTCGTGTGCCGCCTTCAGCACAAAGCAGAATCTATCGCCCAGCGTATCATGAAAAGGATCTTTTCCATAAATAGCTTCTTGTGATTCTATAAATCCTGTTAAGGTTTTCTCCAGTTCGCCCCCCTCAGTGAAGTTTTTTCCATTGAAGTCAATACGGAAGACAGGGTATTGCTTCCATTCCTTCTCCAACTGAGCCATGGCAAGACCATCAAACAAGTCTTTCCTACCCTGAAAATAGCATGCAAGGGTAGAAACCAGCAAGGACTTTCCGAATCGTCGCGGACGACTCAGAAAATAGATTTTACCATTATGAACCAAATCATAAATCATCTGGGTTTTGTCTATGTACAGATAACCTCCCTGTATGATTTGCTCAAAACTCTGTATGCCTATAGGATATTTCATACCACCTTACTTTATGCGTTTATTTATATTCCGTGAACCACATTTGCACTTACTTTAGCAATTCATCTGCAAAGCTAATCATTTTTTTCGGAATGACAAAGGTAAATTTCTTCTTTTTATTGATGCCTAGAGAAATAAAGGCACTAAATTTTGTCTATGTGCAACTATTTACCAAAATTCCTTTCTTGTATGTGAAAAGTTAGTTACGTACAAAGCCTACTACTTTAGTAGGGAAACAGCAATGGCAAGACGAACGTCATCACCACGCCGATGATAATCTGCAACGGCAATCCCACCTTCACGTAATCCATGAAGGTATAGCCTCCTGCCTTCATCACAAGCGCATTAGGCGGCGTACCTATCAGGGTAAGCATTCCGCCCAGACTTCCTGCGAAAGCCAACGGCATGAGAAACCTACTCGACTGTAAGCCCGAAGCTGCGGCAAGGCTCATGATGATAGGCATCATCAGCGCCACCGTACCCGTATGGGCGAAGAGAAACCTGCCAAAGCCTCCGCAGGCGTAAGAATACCGAAAACGAGGAGTGCTGCCAAAGCAGTGAGCGCCACGATGTCGGCTCTCACCCTGCCCCAAATAAACATGGCAACAGTCACGATTAATATGATAAGGGTTATTGTCATGTGATTATAAATATTTGTCCCAAAAGTGCAAAGCTAATCCTTTTTTGAGTGCAGTTTCTTTGTTTTCATTTTCACCTGCAATCCGGGCAAATGCCCTTGATGACGAACGACACAGAATGAGGGAAGAACCCTTCGGGCAAGCTGAAGCTCGGAATATGAATGTCTTCCATACAAAACGAGCGATGGCAGGACTCGCAATAGAAGTGGATGTGGCCGTCGTGGTGGTCGCACTTGCCTTCCTCCTCGCAGACCTCATAATTGAGCACGCCCCGCCCATCCTCAAAGGAATGGACCAAATCGTGCTCCAAGAAAAGCGTAAGGGTACGGAAGATGCTCGACTTATCCATCGACACCATTTTCAGCTCCAGGTCCTTCAAGCTCTGTGGGTTCGACTCCCCCTCCAGCGTTTTCAAGACCAGGATGCGATTGGCGGTTGGCTTGATGCCCTTCGCCTCCAATTTATGAATAATTTCTTGCGTATTCATTCTCGAAATATCATTCTTGCTAGAAACTTCATTCTTGCCAGAAATATCATTCTTGCTAGAAACTTCATTCTTGCCAGAAATATCATTCTTGCATCATTCTACTCAGTTTCTATAAATTCTACTTTTCTCCATTCAAGACCTTGGTGCTCTTCACCAAGTTCTGAATATCGTCCATGCCGATGTGACCTTCCACCTGAATCATCGTACACTTGTCATAGTCCGCCTTCAGAAGCACCACTTCGGAGAGAGCCTCGCCATCTGATTTTACAAGTACACGGAAGCCATCGTAGGTGCCGTCCTTCATCACGAGGGGCTGGTATTCCTCCTCATCGAAGTCGTTCACCTCCTTGTTGAACTTCTTCTTCACCTTGGTCTTGCAAGCATCGAGTGTAAGGATGCGCACACTCGTCACCTTGTCCACCACCTTTCCCACTTCCTTGTCGTACTTGGCGACAGCCACCTTGGCAAGCATCATCATGGCTGGCGATACGTAGGTATATTCAGCCTTATCCTTGTCCTTATACTCATTGATCAAGTCTTTCGCCGATTTGGCTGAGAGGGCTTGCACCGCAAACACTATCATCAGCGCCAACATCATCGTAATCTTCTTCATAATCTCTATATTCTTAATTCTAAATGATTGTAATTTCTGATACCTTTTCACATTATATATATAATAGCGACAAAAGTACACTTTTATCTCCTAACAACCAAAATCTTTGGATAGATTTAACAATAAAGCAGATTCCTTTACTCGTTACTTCATACATTTCCTTGGATTTCTTCGAGCCGAACAGCAGGATTTCTCCGAGCCGAACAGCAGGATTTCTCCGAGCCGTTCTGCAAAAAAAATCCAACCTGTACGGTTGAAACGGGCTGAAAGCCCAAAAGCACCTAGCCCAGGGTAACACCCTGGGTAATATTGGTATTAAGCAATGTCGCCCTGAAAGGGCAAAAGCATTAATAATGAGATGCTTTTGCCCTTTCAGGGCGACATTATGTTGGGACGTTACCCCCAGGGCGATGCCCTGGGCTAGGGGCAGATTGCCCTTTCAGGGCGCATAAGACATGTCTTATGACACACCCTCATGCTTATATATGGCTCAACTAGGCCATTTACGCCTACTGCAAATCCTTATCTACCATGGCACAGACGCAAGAGTCTGACCATACATTTTCTGCTGTCTCTATCATATCGATGATGGTGTAGATAGGCAGGATGATGCCCATGATGCCGATGGGGGCATTCACGCCCGACATCAACGAAAGGGTCAGGAAGTAGCATCCCATTGGCACACCGGCATTTCCTACTGCCGACAACACCGAGATGAAGAGCCAGAGTATCATCGTGGTCCAAGGCAACGGCATTTCGCCGTTCTGCATCAAGAAGAGCGAGGTGACGAGGATGAACGCCGCACAACCATTCATATTGATGGTAGTACAGATAGGCAACACGAATCGGGACACCTTCTTCTGCACGCCCAGTCTATCCTCCGCCGTCTGCATCGTTACTGGCAAGGTAGCCGCCGAACTCTTGGTGAAGAGCGCCATCAATACCGCTGGCATCATTTTTCCTAACGTGCGAACAGGATTCAATCCTCTAGCCAAGAGGAAGAGCGGAAGGACGATGAAGAACTGGATGACGTTGCCGCCCAAGATGACCGCCACGTACTTGCCGAGCGAAGCCATCACGATGCCTGCAGAGAACTGTGCGGAGAGCTGTGCGGCGAAGGCGACAATGCCCAAAGGCAAAGCCCAAATCAATCCGTGGATGAGCATGAAGAGCAAGTCTTGCAATCCGAACAATCCCTTCATCACTACTTCTTTCTTGTCGCTCTGTGGCATCTTCGCCAAGGCGATGCCCACGGCTGCCGCCAATATCAAGATGGAGAGCACATTGCCCTCGGCGAATGGTTTTACGATATTATTAGGTATCACGCCAAGGATGTGGTCGTAATAACTAGTCTCACCTAGATTCTGAGGCACCTCTGATACTCCGCTCTGCACCAGAGCCGTAGGCAGATTGCCTGGCGAAACGATGTTGTAGAGCACCAGTCCCACTGCTGCCGCTGCTATCGTAGTGAGCAAGGTATAGGTGATGGCATGGCGGAATATCTTGCCCGTATCGGCTTGGTTGCCCAGCGAAGCCAAGGTGGTGATCACCGCCAAGGCGATGGTAGGCACCGCCAAGAGTTGGAACAAACGAGTATAGACCGTGGCGATGAAGTTCATCAATCCATCAAGCCAACTGATTCCGAACACACCCAATATCGCACCGAGTACCAAGGCAACAATCCAAAGCACCAACTGCTTGGTTTGCTTATTTTTCTTTGTTTTTTCCATATCTATCAAACATTATTTTTTTTAAGGAGCAAAAGTACAGCTTTTTCTTCATATCTGCAATCACACAAATGTGGTATATTGCCTTTAACATTTTCTCCTAGATGTGATTGTTTTCAAAGCTAGAAGAAAGCTCCGTTCCGTGTCACGGAATGTGCGTTCCGTGTCTTGGAATGTACGTTCCGTGTCACGGAATGGCGGTTCCGTGTCACGGAACGGAACTTTCTGTTAAGAGTAAATACTTCTAATTCTAGCTTACAAGACTTTTTATCTTAATCTTGCAAAACTTTTTATCTTAATCTTGCAAAACTTTTTATCTTAATACTTCCCTTTCTTAGCCAAACTTGCGATGCCTAGACATCCAGGCATACACGCTGATGCAAATCACCACCGAGAGCACGGAACCTAGGCAGGTGGCCAAGCCCATCGGATAGAGCGTCTCGGGATAAGCCTCAGAAGCCAGATAGACCAAGGGGATGCGGGCACAGATGATGCTTAGGAAATTGTGGGCAAAGGAGATGATGCTATAACCGCAAGCCGTGAAGAAACCACTGAAACAGAAATGAAGTCCTGCGAAGACGCAATCCCAGACATAACCTCGCAGATACTCGCCACCCATCGACACCACCTGGGCATCGTCCGAGAAGATGCGAACCGCCAAGTCGGGAATAAACTGGAGTACGATGGCTACGATGATTCCGTATGTCGTAGTAATACCCATCGCATACCACATTGTGCGCTGGGCACGACTCACCTGCATCGCCCCTATGTTCTGGCTGGCAATCGCCGACACCGTAGAGAGCATTGCCGAGGGCACGATAAACACCAAGCCGATGAACTTCTCTACGATTCCCACTGCCGCCGCATCATAGAGTCCTCGCCCATTGGCAATGACCGTAATCACGATGAAGGCTATCTGGATAAAACCATCCTGCATGGCGATAGGAAAGCCTATCTTCAAAATGCCGGATATGACATCCCAGCGAGGCTTGAAATCGTGGCGATGCACATCAAACACCTCCTTATGCCTACGGATGGCAAAAAGAGCGAAGCCTACACTCGCCATCTGCGAGAGTGTGGTTCCCAAGGCTGCGCCCATGGCTCCCCATCCACAATATCCTATAAAGAAGAAGTCGAGAATAATATTCACCACGCAAGCCACAGCCACAAAGTACATCGGGCTCTTCGAGTCGCCCAAGCCTCGGAAGATGGAGGCGATGATATTGTAAGCCATGATGAAAGGAATGCCGATGAAGCACACCGTGAGATAATCTCTCGTTCCCATCACGGCTTCCATCGGGGTATCCATCAGCGAGACGATGCCGTTCCTGAAAGCCAGCAATCCTACGGCAAGCACGAGGCTCAACCCCAAGAACATCGTGGCCGTGTTGCCAATAATCTGCGCTGCCCTGCGATTATCCTTTGCCCCGATGGCATGGGCAGTCTTCACGGTGGTTCCCATCGCCAGTCCGATGACGACGCAAGTAACGAGATACATCACCTGCGCTCCATTAGACACCGCCGTGGTACTATCCACATCACAGTAGCGACCAATGACAAACAAGTCGGCCAATCCATAGAGGATTTGCAAAAAGTAAGCAAAGATATAGGGCAACGAGAATGTCATGATGTTGCCCAGAATGCTGCCTTGCGTCAAGTCTTTTCTATTCATATTTCTTTCTTCTTGTTACCTTATTATATATTATTTTCAGCAATTTGTACAAATAATGTTCAAAACCACCTTCACTCAGGGCCTATGAATAATAAAAAAAGCTGGATAAGAGACAGATGGTTTTACCCAGTCATCTTATCCAGCCTTCTTTGCACAAGACCCTCCGATGAGGTTTACAAGACTACATCTTGCAATTCGAATGCAAAATTACGACTTTTTATCGAAACAAGCAAATTTTCCCAAAATATTCTTGCTTTAATGCCCGAAATAGTCCCAAAGGGGTATAAATACACCCAAGCCCACTATTTGCCCAAAAACTTCTGGTTGATGTAGTCGTTGAGTTTTTCCCGATAACTATCCCCTATCGGAATGTCTTTCTCATTGTCCAGCACCACCCGACTCTTGTTGATTTCGGCGATATGATGGAGATTGATGATGTAAGACTTATGGATGCGCATGAAATCTAGCGAAGGCAAGCGCTCCTCCATCTTCTTCATGCTCAGCAAGACCACGATGGGCTTATCTTGCCCTACGAGATGGATGCGAAGATATTCCGCCATTCCCTCCACATAGATGATGTCGTGGATGAGAATGCGCACCACCTTGTATTCCGTCTTGAGGAAAAGGGCGTCGTCCTCGTCGGCTGGCGAGAGACTGGCAGTTTGCATCAGGTCATACTGCCGCTTCACCTTGTCGGCAGCCCGAAGAATATCGCCCATGCCGAAAGGTTTCAACAAGTAGTCGATGGCATCCACCTTGTAGCCCTCCAAGGCGTACTCTTGATAAGCAGTGGTGAAGACCACGAGGGGTGGATTCTGCAGAGAGCGTACGAAGTCCAAGCCATTGAGGTCGGGCATGTTGATGTCGATGAAGATGGCATCCACCTCTTGCCCATCAAGCACCTTGATGGCATCAAGAGCGCTCTGACAACTATCCACCAATTCGAAGAAAGGTACTTTCTTCAAGTAAGCCGCCAACTGGCGGAGAGCCAAAGGCTCATCATCTATAGCTAATACTCGTATCATAAACTATCCTATTTAATCGGGAGCCTCAACAGCAAGCGATACTCCTCTTGGTTTACATCTATTTTCAGTTCATACTCATCACCATATATCAAGGCGAGACGTTTCTTGGCGTTCTCCAGACCCACTCCACCCTTTCGTTTCTCCTCAGCCTCAGGCTTGCGACTGTTGTTGCAGAGGAAGTAAATCTCATGGGCAGCCTCATCCACACGGACGCTTATCTCGATGAAAGAATCCTGCTGGTAACTCACGCCGTGCTTGAAAGCATTCTCCACGAAGGTGGTGAAGAGAAGCGAAGGCACCTGAATATCCATCAGATTCAGAGCCGACGATGTTCCTTCTTCCTTGTTTCCAGGAGAAGGAGAAGCAGGATTAGAAGGAGAAGTTGGCAAGGAGACGGAGATACGAACCTTGTCGGTATATCGAATCTTCATCAAATCTACATAATGACGGATGAAGTCGAGTTCCTTCTGCAAGGGAGCAATCGTCTTGTTGCCCTCGTAGAGCACGTAACGCATCAACTTCGACAAGACCTCGATAGTGTATTTCGCCTGTTCGGGGTCGATGTCAACGAGGGCATGGATGTTGTTGAGCGTGTTCATGAAGAAGTGAGGATTGATCTGATACTTCAGATATTCGAGTTGTCGGTTGAGGTTTTCCCGCTCCAACTCCTTGATTCTCTTCTTGTCATCGAGCGACTTGAAGAAGTATTTGATTCCCACGTTCAGTCCCAAGAGCAATGACATGATGATAATCGCTACGGAATCCTGTCCGCCGAAGGCACGAGGAGGCTCAAATCGCTTGTTGGGTCCCATTCGTTCGCCCTTTCCATCTTCAGGACGAAGAGGTGGAACTGGAATCTCCGTATTCTCTCGCTTAACGAGAGATATTTCATCATGAGGAGGACGTTTGTCTGGAGTTAACTCATGAGGAGGTTGTTTCTGGACATAAGGATGTTGCTGATTCTGCGGTATTCCCTGTTCTATCCTTGGTTTTCCTTCCTCATTCACAGGTCCAGCATGATGCGGACGGAAGTGAACTTGGTAACCGAAGAAACAAGCAAACAAGAGAACCACCAAACTGCCATACGCCCACTTTCGATTGCCATACACCAGCAAAGGCGCAATCAAGAAATTGTGGATGAAGAAGGTGGCGCAAAACATCGACAACAAACTCCAAGCATTCCACACGCCTTGCCAATCCCATGAGTTTGAAAAAGCGATGGATGAAGTTGTTGCAGAGGATGCTGTAGTAGAAATAGCCTGTGCTTCCTCGGGACTAGAAGTGAAGAAGTCGCCGACAAGCATACTTATCACTGGTGCTGCAAACAACACTGCCCACAGTGCCACATAAAGTATCAATTCCGATTTCTTCTGTCCCTTGTTCATTAATTCTACATAAATTTTATGAAGAGCTCCTCCTCGCTGACTCGAAGAGAAACCTAGATGAGTAAAATCTTTCAATATTTCAATAACGTTAGAATTGTTAGTTTATTGCCAAAAACAACTTGATGCTCCATCTTTCGTTACAGAAAAGTTTTCACCAGTATGGTTGACACGGGCTGAA
>DJSH01000048.1:0-1053 GCA_002440225.1 Candidatus Segatella violae | reverse complement strand
TGCCCTAGGCTAGGTGCTTCTGCCCTTTCAGAGCGTCTATAGCCTAGAACTTATAGTTGTATCCGATGCCCAGCACGTGGGTGTCGAGGTCATCATCATCGTTATCTTTCAAGTCCTGATAGCGATAATAGAGTTTCAAGTCGTGGTGCTTGGCGATGGAGAAATTGGCGCCCAGCGTGTAACGGGTCTTCTGCAGTCCACCCTCGCCATGATACATTTCTACGCTACCGAAAGGCGTTAGAGGCGTATGTTTCAGGCGATAGTTCATTTGGAAGCGTGAGCGCAAGAGGTGCTGGCTCTTGCTCTTCACGTCTTCCCACTCCTCCGTGTCGGTGTCGTACTTCTTGTTTTTCGCCTTGGCACGATAGGTATATTGATACATCTCTCTCAGCGACAACCCTAGGTTGCCAAGGCTGTAACTGCCCGTCACTCCGAAGAGGAAACGATGGCGTGGCCACCAATACGTAGGAGTAATCTTGTTAACAGTGCCGTCCTTATGATAAGTCTGTGTTCCTCCACGATGGTCGTAGAGGAGATTGTAGCCAGCCGAGAACTTCAGGTATTTATTAAGTTTGTAGTCGGTTCCTACTCCCAGACTGTAGCGGTCCATCTCCCTGGAGTTGTTGCGGGTTCTTGTTCCCAACTCCCCTTCCAACGTCCAATGCTTATTGAGCTTTTTCTCCACTCCCGCATCCATCCAAACGCCAAAATCGGAAGTACTTTGCGCCAACGCTATCTGTCCGCTTCCCAATAGCGCAATGACCAGAAACGCCATCTTTCTCATTGTCAGCAACTTGACTACCATCTTCCTTAGCAAATCAATCACCATCACCAAAAACAAAAAGAAGCTTACTAGTAGATAATATATTAAAAATAAAAACTTAGCCATCATATTCTTCGTTTAAGATTACACTAACTAACTGAACTTTCGCAAGTACTCAAGAATGCGCCCTGAAAGGGCAAAAGCACCTAGCCCAGGGCAACGCCCTGGGTTGCTTACGCAAATAGGATGCGCCCTGTAAGGGCAAAAGCATTATCCCCTTTGGGCACTAT
>DJSH01000044.1:30200-46714 GCA_002440225.1 Candidatus Segatella violae | reverse complement strand
TCACTTGCGAAACTTCAGTTATTGATAAAAAGTTGGCGAAAACGATACGACTTTCCAAATATTTTGTTTATCTTTGCACGCAGATACCGATTCTGCTCACGCCGAGTCGAGGCTTTTCCGATGTCGCTTAGCGATAAGGAGGGCTGAGACGAGGACTAGGGAGGGTTGAGGTGTCGTGACATATAGAGCGTTTACTTGGCGCTTTGTTCTTGACGGACTGAAACTTCGCAAACTTCATGAATAGTCACGAACAATGCAACGGTAGATGCCCTCGGGATGTGTCTTATCCACATCCCTTTACTGGTATGGCTTGTTACGTAATGTAGTAAGTCTTATATTGGTATAGGGGAGAGTGTACACATATCGGCGTGGGCTTCGACGTTGCTCGTTCAACTATTCAGGGCAATGCGAAGGCCTCAGTTCGTGGGACGAGTGACGAGGAGATCCCACGCTTTCCGTTTAATTTGATTTTTGTGCTTGCTTCTATGGGGTTTCGGAAGTGGGCAAGAAAGGAATAGATATGGATTACAAAAAGGCAGAAGAACTTCGTAAGGAATGGGGCAACAAACCTTGTTCTCATCCAAACGGTTTTGTAAAAGAAACTCATTTAGACTCAGAATTTGTTGCCGTCAAAACTGGTGATTTGGTTTGTCCTATTTGCGGACAAGATTTTACTCAAGATGATGTTGATAAGATAATGGCGACCCGTAATACCACAAAATAAACAGCTATGTTTCAAACTTCATTGAAATCTGAGGATGTCAATTTCTTTTTTAAAGTCTTGTTTCATTACGAGAAAGAAGGAGCTAATAATCATAAGGGATATTCAATTAGGGATGTCCCTTATGAGATGAGAAATAGTATCTCTTTAATCCATGATACAAAGAAGAAAAAAGTAGAGTTGAAAATTCCCAAAACTCCTAATGCGTAATGTTTTAGGGGAACTTGTGTTTGTGCCCCTCTTCTTAGGCGCTTACGTAATAGTTTTGCGCATGCTTGTATAGAGCGAGAGTGGGATTATTATGTAATCAATTCTCATAAGAATCCTAAAGGTCAAATTTGTGGGAAAGTGAAAAGAAAGGATTTGATGAATCTTGTGAATGGTATTTTAGCAACGAAAAATAAAAGAATAAAATGACAATTATGAATATGAAAGAATTTATACATCGAGGATTGCTTTTAGCGGTAGTGTTTTTACTGTTTGGAAGCTTGTCTATTCATGCGGGAGTTGGTGACTTAATTACAAAACAAGTTACTGTTAAGTTGGAATTTGCGGGATTGTTGCCAAAGAGTATTAGTAGCAGCGAAAAGTATAGGATTACAAATCTGAAGGTTGTGGGCGAGATTAATGGCACTGATTTGGGATTCATCCGTGAGATGGCTGGGTTCAATAATTGGGAGGAAACAGATGGTAAACTTACGATTTTGGATTTGTCCGAAACAAAAATAGTAAAAGGAGGTTCTTCCTATTTATATAATTCTGAAGATCATAGAGGGTGGGAAAATGGGTATTATCCTACTTCTAATGATTGTTTGCCCTTGTATGTCTTTTATGGATGTTGGCGATTGGAGAGTTTATCTCTCCCGTCTAGTATTACTTCTATAGAAGAATATGCCTTATGTGGATGTATGCATTTGGAAAGTTTGACAATCCCGGAAGGGCTTATTTCTATAGGAAAGCGCGCGTTTTGGGGTTGTAGCAGCTTGACGAATATTTCCATTCCATCAAGTGTTACTTCTATTGGAGAAGATGCCTTTGGAAATTGTAGCGGATTGAAAAGTATTGTTCTTCCATCTAGTATTACGACTATAGAGAATGGAGCCTTTTATAATTGTAGGCGTTTGGAAAACATTTATTCGTATATGGAGAGTTTGCCCAAGATAGGAGATGCTCTCTTTACTTTCTGTAATTCTAAGGAATGTACAGTTTATGTCCCCAAAGGTACTTACGAGAATTATAGACAGTCTGAGTTTGGTTATTTTGAGAATATCGTGGAGTTCGATGCAACAGGCATAGACAAAGTAAACACTTCTACTAATGCCAAGGAAGTCTCTCGCTATTCCGTGAATGGTCAGCGATTGGCATCACCAACCAAGGGCTTGAACATCGTGAAGTATAGTGATGGTAGTGTAAAGAAAGTTGCTGTTCAATAGATTTTCAAAATTATTACAGAATATGGAGATGGATAGTAGTTTTATACTTAAACAGTTTGTGGCAATTGATGAGCTAAGACCATCATACATAAGTAGTGCCATGGATGATTTTTGTAAAGTCTATGCTAGAGCTGTTCTGAAACTGTTGTCGCTGTTGACAAAGGAATTCTGTAGCTATGGTATGGTTAAAAGGGAGTATTTCTTTAATCCAAAGAACAGAAAAGGTTTGGTGAGTTTGGAACGTTCACACCTTGTTGGGATTTGTTCTATTAAATATGAGGGGGATAGGGACTTCGAATCTTTTGATGCTATTCACTATCAAGGAAATACCTATAGCTTTTCTGGCATTTACAGAGACCCTCTACAAGTGGGAGTAGAGGCGACAGGAGGCGTAATACCTTTAAAGGATATTGTTTGGTGGGAACAACTCTACAATTGTTTGTGCAGGGAATTTGAGGAAATAAAACAAAAGAAAGAGTCAAAGTCTTAGTGCAATGGCTTCACAAAGAGATTAGTTCGACAAAATATGTCGGATTATAGATGAATCTAAGATACGCAGATGAATATTTTTAACAACTTAAATTTTAAAATGATGATAGAACAAATAATTCTAACATTAGTTTTAATGGTATGTGTCAGAGTACACGTATTTGTTAAGCTTTAAAAGCATTCTTTGCAATTTGCTATGGCAAATAAAAATGTTTTAGATCTTGATGCGTTTTCGCATCTCGTCGATTAGACAACGATGGCTGTACTTGTCTTCTTAAAGATTTCAGCCAAGGGGTACGAGTTCTCGTACCCCTTTTTGCATCCTAATCAAGAAGCGAACATTTAATCGCTAAATTGCCCAAAAGCGCAGATTAAGCATAAAAAATAAAGCTTAATCTGCACAAATCTTGCAAAATAAGAAAAAACACGTTATATTTACACTCTAAAATGACATGGTTAAGGAATATACAGAACTTTTAAAATGAAGGTTTTACCCTTCACCGTCGTCATAAGATTACAAAAACTACTACACACTACACATCATATATTTAATATTCTGAAATACAGAAAGTTGGGTGGTGTAGTGTCTGTGCCGACATTTCACCCACACTACACCACATTACACCATTGCCAGATTTTTACGGAGTAAAAAAGCGCTAGCTGAAAGCAAAATGGGCTTGTGCAAGGGGGCGGAAGCGAAAAGGGTGTAGTGTGGTGTAGTGTGGGTGTACTGTGAAAGATAATGCTGCACTCGCATAATTAGTTGAATTTCTGTAACTTAACGAAGATTTGGTGTAGTGTGTAATAGAAAAAGGAAGCGGTGTTGTACGATGAGATGAGTTGGGCTTTCTCTTCTTTTTCCGATGAATGTAGTTCTTTCTTGTTAGGCTATGGCAAAACACTGCCCCGGTCAGGGCATAATACTGCCTCAGCCAGGGCAGTGTTATGCCCAGGCGAGGCAGAAATCGGAACAGCGAAAGGCATAATCTTGAAGAAGCCGAGCAGAGATTTGCCTAAGCCCATGCAAGATGCACAAAGAACTCTGGGTAAAGGGTGGGCAAAGGGGGAAACGAGAACTTATGCAAGTTCCTCGATTTCCTTCTTCAGTTGCTCGAAGTCGTTAGCCACGTCTATCATCTCGTGCCATTCGCCACGAATCATGCCCTTCTGCTGCATGTCTTCCATCAGGGCGATGGTGGAATTCCAGAAACCCTTCATGTTGTAGAGGATGACCTTCTTGTGGTGATAGCCTATGCAATGGGAGGCGGCCACGCAGAAGATTTCATCGAGCGTACCCACACCGCCTGGCAGAGCCACTACGACGTCGCACTGGTTAATCATCAAGTCCTTGCGGTCGCTGAGGCTGTCGGTAGGAATATCTACGTCGAGGTATTGGGAAACTCTGCCTCCCTTCTCTACGAGCGATGGAACCACGCCGATGGTATGACCGCCGTTCTCCTTCACTGCCTTGGCGATGCAGTTCATCAAGCCCTGGTTGGTTCCACCGAAAATCAAGTCGTGATGGTTCTCTGCCATCCACTTGCCCATCTCCTCCGTCATGGCGAAGAAGTCTGGGTCTATGTGTTCGTTAGCCGAACAAAATACTGCTATTTTCATATCTGTTTTCTCTTAATTTTTCTACAAAGGTACGCAAAAACTTCGAGATAAGCTTCATCTTTTGCAGATATTTTCTTAATTTTGCACGCAATAACTAATCTCAAAACAAATGAAACGAATCATCGCATATACAATTATCGCATTATTACAGTCATCTGTGATGTTTGCGCAAAGTACCAAGCCGAAGCTTCAGAAGCGGGAGGCATACGAATGGGATGGGGAAATCCCGACCTACGTGGAGACTTTGAAGAAGGAGTTGACTTATCCGATGGCTTGGGGCAACAGTCCTGTCAAGAACTTCAAGAAGTGGAAGAAAATGGCAAGGGCGAAAGTCTTCGAGTGCATGATGACTCCACCGAAAGCTGCTGATTCTTGGAATATGGAAGTGTTGGGTGAGGAGCAACGAGACGGATATAAGGCGCAAAAAATCGCCTTCAACATCAATGCCTATTCTCGCATCACGGCGTATCTCCTGATACCAGATTCTTGCGAGGTCGATTATACGGCTTTTACTCACAATCCACAGAAGATGAAGGAGCAGAAAGCAAAATTCCCCGCGATAGTTGCCCTTCACGACCATGGTGCCCATCTCTTCATCGGGAAGGAAAAGATGATTCGCCCTTTTTTTACTTCGTTGGGAGAGTCGGAAGAGAAGGATGCCGATGGGAATGCTTCTTTGTCAAGGAAAGCCTTGAACCAGGAAATCTTGGATGATGCCGATGCTTGGGCGAAGCAGCTCTACGAAGGTCAATATGTGGGCGACTACTTGGCGAAACACGGCTATGTGGTGCTCTCGATAGATGCTCCGATGTGGGGTGAGCGAGGACGCAAGGAGGGGGTGGACAGAAACAAGTACGACCTCATCGCTGGTAATATGATGATGCTCGGTAGAGACCTTTCTGCCTTTATGACCTACGACGACCTGGCCAGCACCGATTTCTTGGCTTCCCTGCCGATGGTGGATGCAGGGAGAATCGGTTGTGTGGGTTGTTCGATGGGGGCTTATCGTTCGTGGATGCTCTCTGCGCTGAGCGACAAGATTAAGGCTGGTGCAGCCATCTGCTGGATGATTACCACGGATGCCCAACTCACCAAACGCTTCGGGCGCAAGGAGAATGGAGGTTTTGCCAACTGCATTCCCGGGCTTCGCCAATATCTCGACTATCCTCATATTGCCTCGCTCGCTTGTCCGAAGCAGATGCTCTTCATCAATGGCACGAAAGACCATCTCTTCCCTGTGCCAGGCGTGAAGAATGCCTTTGCCGAGATGCACAAGGTTTGGAAGAGCCAGGGGGCTGATGACAAACTCGACACCGAGCTTTGGGACATTCCCCATTCTTGTGGCGTGAAGGCGCAGGAGAAGATGCTGGAGTTCTTGGATAAGAATCTGAAATAAAAAGATGGAATATAAGCGAACTTACTACGCTAACTATTAAAAAAATGCAGTTAGCGTAGTAGGTTCTTTCTTTTTTCCTTGTTTTTCTCGATAAAAGATTGTAAATTTGCAGGCGAAATCATAAGCTTTGTAGATATGAATAATAATTATCAGATTATAGGAAGGCAGCATGAGATAGCTCAGTTGCAAGAGATTTTTGAATCTCCAAGAGCTGAGTTCGTGGCTATATATGGAAGAAGACGCATCGGTAAGACCTATCTTATCGACAAATTATTTGGCGAAAGGTATGACTTTTATATGACGGGTATCTATGAGGGTACCCGTAAAGAGCAACTTACCAACTTTGCGCATCAGTTGATGACTTATTCTAAAACTGAGCAGGCTGTTCCCAAAGATTGGATGGATGCATTCTTTATTTTCCGAAAGTATATTGAGACATTGAAGGACAAAGAACGTATCGTGATATTCATCGATGAGATGCCTTGGCTTGATACACATAATTCTCGCTTTCTCAAAGCCTTCGAACTGTTTTGGAACGAGTGGGCTTCCAAGCAAGACAATCTGAAACTCATCGTTTGTGGCTCGGCGACTACTTGGATGACGAATACTTTGCTTGGCAACAAGGGAGGTTTGCACAACCGTGTGACTCGTTCCATCTATCTCCGTCCGTTCAACTTGGCAGAGACAGAGGAGTTCTTGATTTCGAGGGGATTCTCTATGGAACGGTTCCAAATAGCCGAACTGTATATGGCGATAGGTGGTACGCCTTTTTATCTCAATATGCTGAACCGTTCGCTGAGCGTGGCTCAGAATATCGATGAACTGTTCTTCTCAGCGGATGCTCCTTTGAGAAGTGAATACGGCTTTCTCTTCAAGTCGCTCTTCAAGGAATCCACACTTTATAAAAGGGTAGTGGAGATATTGGCTAAGAAGCTGAAGGGCATGACTCGCCCAGAGCTGATAGAGGAATTGAAGGTGGAGGATTCCGGATATGTCTCTACCGTGCTCTCCGACTTGTGCAACTGCGATTTCATTCGTAAGTATTCGGCTTTTGGCAAGACAGACAGGGATTTCATGTACCAGTTGACCGACCTTTATTCGCTCTTCTATCTGAAATATGTGAAGAACTATCATGGTGAGGACGAGTATTATTGGAGTCATCGCCAGATGGACATCTCCAGTTGGGAAGGCTATGCTTTCGAGCAAGTCTGCCTGCATCATATACCTCAAATCAAGAAGAAACTGGGCATCAATGGCATCTTGTCGAATATCTGTACATGGTCTTGTCGGTCTTTTACGGACGCCGATGGAAACCAACAACCTGGCGCACAGATTGATTTGGTTATTGATAGAGGCGACAAGACCATCAATCTCTGTGAGATGAAGTTTGTGAACCATCCTTATTCCATCTCTTCTGATTATGCTGCTTGGTTGATAAAGCGTAGGGAACTGTTCCGGCAAGCGACAGGAACGAAGAAGACCCTCCATTTGACGATGGTAACTTCCTACGGAGTGGAACATAATGCTGGTTGGCAAAACATACAGAATGAAGTGGCGCTGGATGATTTGTTCAAGGTAGAATGAAATAAAAATGGAAGAATCTAAAAAGAGCGGAAAGCAAACTGCAAGGTAACAGTTTGTTTTCCGCTCTTATATATTTGTTATTGTTTTTGAAGTATCATCGTGTAAAGGGTGTTATCTTCCGTTGACTCCCAAACATAATTGTATGTGGCAGAATCTCCTTTTATTGAGAGACTTCCTTTGGTATAGTCCGTATCGAAATCTAAGACCAAGTTGTTGCCTTCGAACTTCCATTTTATGGGAATCCAAGAATGTGCTGATAAAGTAGCGGTACCATCTGCATGAAAAGTGATGTTCTCATTGGCATCGAAATCTTCATCGTTGACAGATACGACTTTCCATGTGGTGTCGCTAATTGAAATAGCCAAGTCTTCGTCATTGTCAGAGCAAGACATAAGATTGATGCTAAAAATAATGGCGAAAAGAGCCATTCCTAAAATACGTAATGTTTTCATTGCTTTGTTATTTTACGAATTAAACTTTTAAATTAGAAAAGTATACTAACATTTACACCAACTTTTCCATCGGCGTAAAATGGTGTGCTTATAGTTTGGAAATTTGATTGATGGCATTTGGATTTAGTGAATATTTTGGGATATAACCAATAGGCAAGTTTTGTGCTGGCGATGCCAATGCAAGCTCCTGCGATTACATCGTTGAGATAATGGCGATCGTTGTAGATTCTGAGATAGCCGGTGGCAGTTGCAATCAAGTAACCTGAATATCCTATCCATGGCGAAACGTCTTTGTACTCTTGATATAAAAACTCAGCCCCCATAAAAGCCGTAGCAGTATGTCCAGATGGAAACGAGTTACGAGCACTGGTGTCAGGACGTTTTTCTTTAAAAGCATATTTCATACTATTGACTAGTATTCCCATGGTAGCATACGAGATGGCAAGAATGCCAGTCCTGTCCCAAAACCTGTGCTTCCCATCGACACCCAATATGTTGAGACCATAGACGGCAAGCATAGGGGAGTACTGTATGTAATTGTCTATTTTTACCTTATGCTCTCCCTTGGCAGAAAGTTTGGCTTGGATATTTTCACGCTGTTGGATCAACCATCCGTTATGGACACAAAGGGCGGAAGCTCCTGTAAGGACGACAGGAGCAACTAACGTTTTCAATTGGAGATGATGGGTGCTGTCGTAAACAACAGAGTCTGGTAGCGTTGTATGGTACAAGCTATCTTGTGCATGTACGGATACAACACCACCAAAGAGGAAGAGTATAGATACAACTCTTCCATCTAATGAATGAAGTCTTTTCATTTTGATGCGCTAATTGGGCGAAAACTATCTTAGCGGTGGAATCGTGGGATTTCTTGATAGGGCTGTAGAAAAGATAAAATGGCGTGAACGGCAAGTTATCTAATCCAAAGGCCCTGAGAAAGCCCACATATACCGATAAGTCCCGTCCACGCCAAAGCGCAGACGTTTACTGAACTTATTCTTTCGGTATATGTTTCTTGAAATTTCTCAGGTTTCATGGATTAACCGAACAAATAGCAAACGCGATTTCTTATTATGTTATTAAAATGTATTTCCTTATGCTTTTTTACCTTTTGTTTGTATTGATGTTTGCAAGAGGGGGATAGATGCATAGTCTTCCTCTCCACTGCAAAGTTACAAAAACTTTTTGAATATCAAGAAGATTTTCGGAAAAACTTTTTAGTTTCTAAGATTTTATATAGCTTTATATATAGCAATGTATGAATGAAAGGTGGTAATTTCCTTTATGATATTTGGCTCGTTTAAGAAAAAATGTTATCTTTGCATCGTTTATTTAACTCACATTAATTTAACGGCTGTTACATTATGAAGTTTTATGATAGAGAAAAGGAGATAGAGATACTGCGCAAGAACTGGGAAAAGTCGGCTAAACGTTCTCTTTTCACAGTGATGATAGGCAGAAGACGCATCGGCAAAACGATGCTTTTGCTTAAGACGGAGCAAGAGCAGAAGATGCTGTATCTGTATGTCTCGAAGGACAATGAGCGAGTATTGGTGGAGAAATTCCAAAAGGCTGCCGATGAGGTACTTGGACTTCATATCTATGGACATCTGGAAACTTTTGCGCAGTTCTTTGAGCAAATCATGGAATATGGAAAGGAACATCATTTTACCATCGTTTTCGATGAGTTCCAAAACTTCTTGAAGGTGAATCCTGCCATTCCGAGCCATATTCAAGACATTTGGGATAGATACCACGAATCGACAACCGTCAACCTCGTGGCTTGTGGTAGTATCTATAGCATGATGCGCAAAATCTTCGATAACGATGATGAGCCTCTGTATGGTAGGAAGGATTGCGAGATAAGGCTTAAGCCATTTAGGATAAGCGTCATCAAGGAAATATTGCATGATTATAATCCTAGTTATACATCCGAAGATTTGCTTTGCCTGTATATGTTGACTGGCGGAGTGGCTAAATACATCGCCCTACTGATGGATGCTGGGGCAACCGATAAAGAGAGCATGCTCAAATGGGTTACAGGTGTGGAGAGTCCATTCCTAAGCGAAGGTCGAGAAATAGTATTGTCTGAGTTTGGCAAGGATTATGCCAATTATCTTAGTATCTTGCAACTTGTTGCTGGTGGAATGACGGTTCAGAATCAGATAGATAATATCATCGGCAAGAACACGGGTACTTATCTGAAAAGACTGGAGGAAGACTACAACTATGTGAGCAAGTTGGCACCGATGTTCAGTAAGCCTGGTAGTAGAAATCTGAGGTGGAGTGTGGAAGATTGTTTCCTACGTTTTTGGTTTCGTTTTATCTTGCCCAACCAAGCCTTGATAGAGAGGGAGCGCAACGACTTGCTCTTGGAAATCGTGGAAAGAGATTATAATGATTATACAGGACTTGTGTTGGAACAGTATTTCCGTCAGAAGATTAGCGAGGAGGAACGTGTTACCTTGGTAGGAAATTATTGGGACAGGAAAGGGATGAACGAGATAGACCTTATCGCTCTCAATGATATTGATAAGACTGCCTTGGTAGCAGAGGTAAAACGCAATCCCGATCGATATGATCCGAAACTCCTGCAAGAGAAATATGATACAATTCGTAGCAATCTCGGTAAGTATAAGAATGTACAGTTGAAAGGCTTGTCTATGCAGGATATGTAGGGGAAGGTATAAATGTGAAGAGCGGAAAGCAAACTGCAAGATTAACAGTGTCAACAGTTAACAGTTTGTTTTCCGCTCTTTTCTGTGATTGATATTAAAAGTTCACTACGCTAAATATCTGAAAAATACAGTTTACGTAGTGGCCTTTTTGATTCCTTACCACAATTCCTTAGGCGACAAATCCTTGTCCTTTCTGCCCATCAGATAGTAATCAGCCAAGAACTGGAGATGGGCTTGCGTAATTTTCAAGCCCTCTTCCTTTACATATCGGCTGGTGAAGATGTTGGCGTCAGGAATCATGTTGTTCTCTATCAGCTTGCAAACAATCTCGTAAGGGAATGGGCGACCATTGCCCGAGATGATGTTGAAACAGTCTTCTGCTGCACGCTCTGCGTTGTAATATGGATTCTCTGGCGATGCGATGCAATGCGCCAAGCCGAAGCTGATGTTGATGCCCGTGTATGGACTTCCGCACAGGATGATGCCCTTCTCATACTTCTGAGGGAATCGGATGTCCTTTGACAACTCGAAGCCAATTTCCTTCAAGAATTCCTTCAAGGTCTTCACGTCCTCCAGGAAGATGAACTTGTCGCCGTAGCCTTTCGCCTTGAGCAAGTTGTAGTCGTGGATGCCCTGCTTGTGGTTAAGACGAGCCTTCTCTGCCTCAATCTGCTCCTTGTTCTCTCCATAGAGAGGGGTGAGCAAGGCTCCCGTCTGCCACCATTCATCACCAAACTTGAAGAGGTTGGTGATGAGGATTTGCTCGCCACAGAGGAAGGCGGAGGCATCCTCGATTTGGGTAGATTCCTTTAGTACAGGGATGAGAGATTCCTCGTTTGAGGCAGTCTTTGTTTCTGCTGCATCCTTGTTGTCTTCCGAAGGCTTTTCAGAAGAGTTTTCCGAAGACTCTTCTTCCGAAGTCTCCTCGTAGAGGTCTTTCAGATAGAAGTACTTCTCGTCTTCCTTCTCCATCTTGAAGGCGCGGGTGCTCATATAGTCGATGTCCGTCCAGAGCTTGTGCTTCTCGTGATGCTCGCTCACCTTGGCAAGCCACTCGGCAGAGGTGAGGGCGAGGAGGTTGTTGCGACTGTTCATCGTGTGCTCTATCTGGATGGAGTAGGCGATGATCTCGTTGAAGCCCTGAGGAGAGCGGGCGAGATTCTCTAGCTCGAACTGCAAGCGCTTGCGGTTGTTGATGTTGAAGAAGCAACCATAGTGGAACCAAGCCAAGGCGTCGCGATACTCATAGAAATGCTCCTCGTCGGTAGGCACTTCGCAGAGGAAATCATAGAGACGAGTGTTCTCCGGTGCAGTTTCGTATTCCTTGTCGAGCACGTTGTAGGCTAGCTTTGCCGCCAACTCCATCGTGCTGAAGAGGAAAGGAACGGCTTCCTGCACGTAGGTGCTCTGCTGGTAATGATGCCAGCAAAGGAACTTGATGTCGGCTACGTTGATTTCCTCAGGATTGTAAGGGGCGTCGTTCTCAGTGATGGTATTGTTGATGAAATCCTTTTCGTTCTCATAGAAAGGGATGTAAGAGCCATAACGCTTCTTGCATTCTGCAGTAAAAGTCTTCCAGACGCAAGTGCCGGAGATGACATCCTCGAAGTATCCAGCTATGCAGAGCGCCAACTGCTTGGCATCCTCCACGTTCTTGAATTGATGGGTGAAGCACGCCTCGTCGAGAGCGTGGTATATTTCGTTGGCGAGTTCTGTATAATACTGATCTACGTCGTCTGGTTTCTCGTATGGATGCATAGCCATCCACTCTTGGGTGAAAATTACCTTTTTCATACTGTTCGATTGTTTGTTATTCGAGGTTATAATCGATGTTTCGTTGTGATGCGATAGTCGTTATTCTCGGTTGTTATTATTATGATCTTGTTAGCCGTTCGGTGCGAATGTCGCCCGAATTAGATGCAAAGATAATGAATTCGGATGAAAAAAGAAAGAAAATCACGATATTTCTTTGTCGGTATGGAAATATTTTGTATTTTTGCAAGGTCTATAGGCGTAATCCCATAATGGGAGCAAGCTTGGACACTACTTTTGGAAAGCGTCATAGATGCTTTGTTTTTGGCGAATTGGAACCTAGGAAATTTCATTGCTGGTCAAGAACAATGTTGATGTGCCGTACAAGGATAGATTGTATCTATATCCGGAGTGTGCGGAGGGTTGTTCCCTCAAGCACACTTTTGGATGTGTACTATATCTCTGTGTGGTGTGGGCATTCATCGAGTTGTTTACTAGCAAGGGTTTTCCTAGGACCTCAATTCGAAAACAACTTGTATGGATGCCCACGTTTTTCTTTAGTGGTTCTTATGAAATATTAATCGTCTCCTTGGGGCATCGTCAGACATCATACCTAAATAATATGAAGAGTAAATTGATTTATTTCTTGATGGGTTAATGATCATCTCTTTTTCTGCTTGTTCCAGTGATGATCCGCTAGTGCCAAGTATTACAGTCCCGACGGGAACAGAAAATTACTTTGGAAAGAACATTGATTTTGAAACCTCTGCTGCAGAGAAAAACATCACTTTCAATGCTAATATGGATTGGAAAGTGGAGATACCACAAAACATTGCTTGGTGCAAAGTCTCTCCTCAAAGTGGTGGCGCAGGAACGCAAAATGTAAAAATTAGCGTTTCGGACAATGATACTTATGATGACCATAGTACAGTTTTGCGCTTTTCTGTTGGTGATTCAACTAAAACGATTATTGTGAATCAAAAGCAGTTGGATGCGTTGACTTTGACTGCGGATAAATTTGAAATACCTCAGGAGGGTGGTACCATTGATGTTGAAGTGAAATCAAACATAGACTTTACTTATTCTATCCCTGATGAGTATAAGACCTGGATTCATGCAGCTTCAACTCGTGGTGGAACGAGAGCTTTGACTTCTCATCATTTGGCTTTTACAATTGATGCTAGTGAAGAGTATGAGAAGCGTGAGGGGCAGATTGTAATAAAGAGTAATAATAAGGAAGAAATCATTAATGTCTATCAAGGTGGAGGAGGTCTCTTGACTTTGACTTCTAATGAAATCGCTGTTGGTAGTGAAGGAGGTACGGCTGAAGTTGTAGTGAATAGCAACTTTGACTTTGATGTAGAAATGCCTAATGTAGATTGGTTGCAAAAGGTGGATGCATCTATGTCTAGAGCAATTTCTTCTCATGTGATAAAATTTAATGTGGCAGAGAACACAACAATAGAAGAGAGAAATGCTATTGTGAGAATCTTTGATAAAAATAGTAGTTTGTCAGAAACTGTAAAGATTATACAGGAAAAGGGGGTAGCTATTAAGTTTGCTTCTCCTTCAATCGAATTAATGGAAGAAGGGGCTGAAAAGTTGAAGTATACTAATAATTTGAAAGATAAGAAAGTTACTTTTAAAAGCTCTAATCCAGAGATAGCAACTGTAAGTGAAGAAGGAATGGTTAAAGCTATTTCCAGAGGAAAGGCTACTATCACAATAGTATCGGCAGATGGGCAATATAGTGATAATTGTGAGGTTATAGTTAAAAACATTGTAGATTATTTAGAGGCTTCTTGTCTTGGCTGTAATGGAGTTGTGATTAATGGACTAATTCAATCGGGGAGTAAACTAAATTGGTCTCTTATAAATAAAAGCAACGTTGACATTGTATTGAAGTCGTTACAATTGGTTGATGGTGTAACTGGAAGTGCAGGAAATGAAATGGATGTAGAGGATAAAGTTCCTGCAGGTCAAGGAGTAAGCTATACTGTGACGATAGGTAGATTAGGCATTTATGCCCCTGTAACTTGTAGATACAAAATAAAGTATAATAATAAAACGTATATAGTGGAGGCTGTTTATAAAAATAGTTTATGGTAATAGCCAAGGGGGCAAATGGTAGGAGTGTTGCTGCCATTTGCTCCTTTATTCAAGAAAATTATAATTCAGTCATCATAAACTCATAGATGCTCATGAAGAGAATACCGTTGTTGTCATGATTGCTGATAAGGTGATCGCCAACAATAACAATCTTTTCAAAGCCATCATCTATGCGGCGGAGAGAATTTGTCTCTTGTTCTATCTTCTCTGGAGTAGGCAGACTAAGAGCTGATTGTATGTAATAGCGCCGGCTGCCTTTGTTGCAAACAAAATCAACCTCTAGTTGCTTGCGATAGCTTGTTCCATTCTCGTCTTTTCCATTAACAACAACAACTCCTACATCAACATTAAACCCTTGTCTTCTCAGTTCGCAATATATAGCATTCTCCATAAGGTGAGTCTTTTCTATTTGACGAAAGTTGAGCAGAGCATTGCGTAGGCCTAAATCTGAAAAATAGAATTTCATAGGAGTTCCGATATACTTTCTGCCCTTTACATCATACCTGTTTGCTTCTTCTATGAGAAAAGCGTCAGAGCAGTAGTCTATATATGTTTTCAGGGTGGCAGGACTGATAGCTATGTTCTTGTTTGTCTTGAATGTGTTGGAGAGTTTCTGAGGATTTACGAGACCACCTATGCCTAAAGCTAACATACAGAGTAATTCTTCTAGTTCTGCATTATTCTTGATGCGATTTCTATTGAGAATATCTATTAGGTAAGTTTCTTTCCACAAGTCTTTTAAGAGCATTGTTTTTCCTTCGGCAGTTGGCTGTAATACAACTGGTGGAAGCCCTCCATATTGCAGATATTCTGTCCAACCTTCCTCTTTGGTGCCTTGGTAGGCAGACATAAATTCAGAGAAACTAAGTGGCGATACATGAATTTGAAAACCACGCCCTCTAAATTCTGTAATGATATCCTTTGATAAAAATTTAGCATTACTACCAGTAACATAAACATCGGCATTAGGAATATGCAGCAAGCCATTTAGTACATCCTCGAAATCTTCCATCATTTGTACTTCATCCAATAGGATATAGTACATTTTGTCATCTTGGATGAGGCTTTTTATGTACTTATAAAATTTGTCGGGGTTTCGATATTTGCGGTTGCCAAAATCATCGAAGGCCATCTCTATGATATGTTTGCTGTCAATACCTTCTGATTTTAGTTGACTCTTAAACAAATTGAAAAGAAGAAAGGACTTGCCGCACCGTCTTATACCAGTAATGACTTTTACTAGTTTGTTATGTCTGCTATCTAGCAGTTGTTGAATGTATTTCTTACGTTCTATAATCATATCTTAATCTATAAATATAATCAGTTTGTGTTAGTTTTTTGCGTAATTACGCATTTTTCGGTTGCAAATATACGTTTTTTTGTCTAAAGGGCAAAAGATTTTAGTTTAAAAAACAATGTATTAGATAAAAAAGTTGTAACTTTGCACCCGAATTTAGGCAATACGTATTGATGCTTATTGCGATAAGCTAGGTTGCCGCAAGCGTTTCGGAAGGATTTTGCACCCTAATTCATGGCTGGGAGGGTGAATTCGGCCTTCCATTTTAGATTAGAATGAATTAAGGTAAAAAGAAACATTTTGAAGACATTTGAAGAATTGGGCGTGAGCGAAGAGATTCGCCGTGCCATCGAAGAGCTTGGATTTGAGAATCCAATGCCAGTTCAGGAGGAAGTAATCCCTTATTTGCTTGGTAATAAAAATGATGTCATCGCCTTGGCGCAGACGGGTACGGGCAAGACAGCCTCTTATGGTATCCCTGTCATCCAGAAGACCGATGCCACCAGCAAGCAGACGCAAGCCATCATCCTTAGTCCTACACGTGAGCTTTGTCTCCAAATAGCTGATGACTTGAACAGCTTCGCCAAGTATATCGACGGTTTGCACATCGCCGCAGTGTATGGCGGTACCGACATCGGAAGCCAGATTCGCACCTTGAAGCATGGTGTGCAGATTATCGTTGCCACACCGGGTCGTTTGCTCGACTTGATCAATCGTGGCGTGGCTCAGTTGGAGTATGTGAACAACGTGGTGCTGGATGAGGCTGACGAGATGCTCAACATGGGTTTCTCGGAGAGCATCAATGCCATCTTCGAGAATGTGCCAGAGGATAGAAACACCCTTCTCTTCTCTGCCACCATGAGCAAGGACATCGAGAAGATAGCCCTCAACTATCTGCACGACCACAAGGAAATCGTGGTGGGCTCTCGCAACGAGGGCGCCGAGCACGTCAACCATATCTACTATCTCGTGAACGCCAAGGACAA
>DJSH01000044.1:5091-30161 GCA_002440225.1 Candidatus Segatella violae | reverse complement strand
CGTATCGTCGATTTCTATCCACGCATCTTTGCGATTATCTTCTGCCGCACCAAGTTGGAGACGCAGGACATCGCCGACAAACTCATCAAGGACGGTTACAATGCCGAGGCTTTGCATGGCGACCTGAGTCAGCAGCAACGTGACCTTACCATGCAGAAGTTCCGCAACCATACCGTGCAGTTCTTGGTGGCTACCGATGTAGCTGCTCGTGGCTTGGATGTAGATGACCTTACCCACGTCATCAACTATGGTTTGCCTGACGATGTGGCAAGCTATACCCATCGAAGCGGTCGTACAGGTCGTGCCGGTAAGAAGGGAACTTCCATCTCCATCATCCATACTCGCGAGAAATTCAAGGTTCGCCAGATAGAGAAGCAGATAGGCAAGGACTTCGTGGATGGCACTCTCCCTACTCCAGAGGAGATTTGCAAGAAACAGCTCTTCAAGACGATGGACGACATCATGAAGACTGATGTCGATGAGGAGCAGATTGCGCCATATATGGACGAAATCAACCGCCAGTTCGATTACATCGACAAGGAGGACATCATCAAGAAGATGGTGACTATCACCTTCGGTAAGTTCCTCGACTACTATAAGAATGCGCCAGAGATTATCAAGCCAGAGACAGGCAGAGGCTCTCGTGGTGGCGAAGGTCGTGGAAGCCGTGGCGGTGAAGGTCGTGGCAAGGTATCGAATGGTCGCAGAAAGCACGAGGCTGAGGCTGGATTCAAGCGTCTCTTCATCAACCTTGGTAAGGCGGATGGCTTCTATCCAGGCGAGATCATGCAGTACTTGAATAAGCACGTGAAGGGTCGCCAGGAGGTAGGTCATATCGACTTGCTCTCTAAGTTCGCTTATATCGAGGTGCCAGAGGAGGATGCCAAGCGAGTGATGAAGGCGCTGAACGGCACGGAATACAAGGGCAGAACCGTGAGATGTAACGATGCCGATGAGGAAGGTCATGGCAGGGCAGCACGTGGCGAGAGTCGCTCATCCGAGGGCAGAGGCTCACGTGGCGGTCGTGGATCTGAAGGTCGTGGTCATTCATCTGAAAGAGGTGGTCGCAGAGGTGCTTCTGATGATAGCCGTGGCGGAAGAGGAAGCCGTGGCTCAGAGAAGGGCGGACGTGGCGGAAAGTCTCGTCGCCAGGAGGATACAGGCGATTGGCGCCAGTTCTTCCAGAACAATGACAACATCAAGTTGAAGGGCGAGGAGCCAAACTTCGAGGAAGAAGGTTGGGCACGTCGTCGTCCAAAGAAGAAGTAATATCTATTCGGCGGATAGTTAAGGGAACTCTTTCTCGCAGTTAAGAGAAAGAGTTCTTTTTGTTAAGTGAAAGTTCCGTTCCGTGTCACGGAACCTACGTTCCAAGACACGGAATGTGCGTTCCAAGACACGGAATGGCCATTCCGTGACACAGAACGGAACTTTTGCTTAATAAAAAATAGTTTTATAGCTAATAGAAAAGCCTTTTTCTGTTAAAAACATCGTCTATAGAAATGTTTTCAAATAACTTATTGTGAGTATGGTTCTTTGATATTAAAGCATATAAAAATATACTTTGCGGTGTTTTTACCGCAAATTTCGTATATTTGCAGCCGTAAACATCAAATAAGGCAAGAAATATGGAATTATTGAAGCAACTTTCTGACAATCTCATCAAGCGTACTGATACTCGTTATCTAAGATTTTACAGGTTCTTCCGTGCTAGACATCTACAAGGGAACGGCTGATTTGAGTCGCCGTGTCTTGGTTTATACAATGCAAGGCTTATCGTTTCGTGAATATATCGGTATGGAGAAGGGTATCGACTTGCCTACATATACATTGGAACAAATCATAAACAACGATGTGGTATTGCCTGAGGAGATAGAGCATCCATTGGCATTGTTTAATGACTATTTGCGCATGGGCTATTATCCTTTTTCCAAGGACGAGGGCTACAGAATGCGATTGAACCAAGTGGTGAGCATGACTCTGGAGACGGATATTCCTCAATATGCCAATTATACAGTGATGGTCTCGAGAAAACTAAAAGAACTCATGCAAGTGATAGCCGACAGTGTGCCATTTAAACCAAACATGAGTACCATAGCCACAACAATAAAGGTGGATCGTAATAATCTGCCCGATTACTTCGAACTGATGGAGCGTGCTGGCTTGATAGCGAAATTGCATGAATCTACAGGAGGTGTGCGTGGCTTGGGCAAGGTAGAGAAAGTATATCTTGATAATACTAACTTGTCTTTTGCTCTCTCGTCTTCCACACCGGATATTGGTAATCAGCGAGAAACTTTCTTCTTTAATCAGATGCGTGTAAACCACGTTGTTTCCAATTCTCCCATTTCTGATTTTTTGATAGATGGTAAGACATTCGAGATTGGCGGTAAGAAGAAAGGGCAAAAGCTGATAGTTGAGGCTGAAGAGGGGTATGTGGTGAAGGATGATATTGAGACAGGAATAGGAAATGTCATTCCTCTCTGGACTTTTGGCATGAACTATTGATAGCCTCTAACCGAAATCGTAGGAACATTAAACCTTTTTACGGATTTTATCTTTGGAATGATGGTGGTTTCGGATTTTCTTCTTATTTTTGCAATTGAAATCGTTCTAAAGTTCTTCTAAGGCTCTTTTAATGGGCTTCGGAATATGTTTGGAACATCATAAAATAAAGTAAAGACAATGGAAGAAATCATCAAGCTCAACTCTGTGGATAAGTATTGCGAGCTGCACGGATTCGAGACGCAGCATCCGCTGGTAGGCGTGTTCGACATGAAGGACGCCACCAAGTTTCCTAACCATTTCTCTATCAACTATGGTTTGTACGCCCTCTTCTTGAAGGAGAACTTGGCGTGCAACATCACCTATGGCCGTCAGAAATACGACTATCAGGAGGGTACGGTGACGAGCTTCGCCCCAGGACAGGTGACGCATGTGGAGATGGCTCCGGGCGTGATTCCGCAAGCCAAGGGCTTGCTCTTCCATCCCGACCTCATCAAGGGCACTCCGTTGGCTCGGGAGATTCACAACTACAACTTCTTCTCGTATAGTTCCAACGAGGCATTGCATCTATCAGACGAGGAGAAGGCTATCTTCAACGATTGTCTGGAGAAAATCAAGATAGAGCTGAACCAGCCGATAGATAAGTTCTCGAAGCGACTGATTGCCATGAACATCGAGTTGCTCTTGAATTATTGTTTGCGTTTCTATTCTCGCCAATTCGTAACGAGAGAGGTGCAGAACAAGGACGTGTTGACTCGCTTCGAGGTTCTGCTCGACGATTATTTCACTGGCAACAAGCCACACATGGAGGGTTTGCCATCTGTAAAATACTTTGCCGACAAGATTTGTTTGTCGCCTAATTACTTCGGCGACCTCATCAAGAAGGAGACGGGCATGAGTGCGCAGGAATATATCCAGAACAAGATTATCGACCTCGCCAAGTCGATGCTGCTCGGTTCGGAGAAGACCATCTCTGAGATCTCGTATGATTTAGGCTTTCAATACTCCCAGCACTTCAACCGAGTGTTCAAGAAGAACACGGGGTTGACTCCTACGGCGTATCGAAATGTTGAATGTTGAGTTGCCTAACGGACACTCGGCAGAAAACACTTGGCGTATGCCTAATTCAACATTCAACACTTAACATTCAACACTTAACATTCAACACTCAAAACCATGTTTAGTTGCAAGAAACATCCGATAGTTCGTCTCTGCGACATTGCAGAGATGAGCATTTCCGACATGACCCAATGCTTTGTGGTGATACTGCAAGGCAGGGAGAGGCGTGTCTGTACGGGTGTGACTTCTTGCGACTTCCGTGATGCCACGCTTCTCTTCTTTCGCCCAGGGGAATGTAAGGAATATGTGGAAAGGATGAAATCCCAAAGTGGCATTCTTGCCTTGTGCTTCTGTGGCGATTGGCTGGAGCGAACCTTGGCGTATGCTTTCGACGAGGATTGTTGCTTGCCGTCGTGGGAGGATGATGGCTTGGGCGGAAGTTCTCTCTCTCGATATTCTTGGCAGAAGCGATATGGGTTCTTCGAATACAACATCAAGGAGTCGTTGCATCTCTCCCTCCGTGAGAAAGCGGCGGTGGAGAAATGCCTGCGTGACATCAAGGACGAGATGGAGTGGGGCTTGGATGATTATTCCAATATGCTTATCGCCCAGAAAATCAAGATATTCTTCGATTATTGCTGCCGCTATTACGAGCGTCAGCACATCACTCGCTCTTGCTTGAACCATTGCGTGATGGCAAAGGTGGAGCGCATGGTGGATGAGTACTTGCTTTCGGGGGAGTATCCAGGTTTGACTTCATCATCTATGTCATCTCCTCTTCTCCGTCGCTTTGCGGAGCCATTAGGCATGAGCGATACTTTTTTTGAGGATTTCCTTTGCGCGGAGACTGGCAAGTCGGTAGAGCAATTTCTCGGCTTTCGCCATTTCGAGGTAGCGAAGCGATTGCTCGTGTCATCAAGAGAGGACTCGCTTTGCTCCATCGCCCGAAAGTTGGGCTATTCTTCCACCCAGTGCTTTGCTGGCGCCTTTAAGCGAGTAGTGGGTTGCAGTCCTTCGGATTATCGAAATTGCTGCTAGCATTTTATCTTTTAAGTTGCTAGTGTTTTGCTTTATAAGGGGCTTGTCTTGTATCTTTTAAGGCATTGCTTTCGCTTTTGTGTTCCTACCTGTCATGAAATAGATAGATTTGAAACCAATTAATTTGAAATAAAATGGTTTGAAATCATTCTATTTCATAAATATTACACAATTTATGCCATGAAGCGGTTTGTATTTGCTAGAAAAACTGTATCTTTGCGCCATGAAAGAATATCAATCTAAAAGCAAAACCATTTTATTGTAAAGATAATGAAATCACAAATCTTAACCGTTTGCCTAGGACTGATGAGCTTGGGCATGCAAGCACAGAGCATTTCGCTTTCGGGCGAATGGGAAGTTAAGCTGGGGGAGAGCACGAGTAGCCTTGCCAAGGGCTATCATGCAACCTCAGGAGAGGCAAGGCGTGCCTTGTTGCCTGGTACCATCGACACCAATCGCCTGGGCGTTCCACCTACCGACCTTACGGAGACCACCCATCTTACTCGCATCAGCGGCTACAAAGGGGCGGCACGCTATAGTAGAACCATCGAGATTCCAAAGGCTTGGAAACTGAAGAAAAACCAAGCAGTGGAACTTTTCTTGGAGCGAACCAAACCTACCTGGGTGTATCTGGATGGAAAACTCGTGGATTCCTGCAACTTCATTTCTACACCTCAGAGATACATCTTGCCAAAGAAAGTGAAGAGCGGCAAGCACCTCTTGGAAATTGTAGTGGACAATAGCAAAGGTGTGCCTGAGCAAATCTATGGCTCCAGCCATGCCTATACAGAGGATACGCAGACCAACTGGAATGGAATCATCGGAAGAATAGAGTTGGCGATAGCTTCTTTGGGTTCTACGGATAGGCAATCTGCAGCTAGGGGCAAAGCTGTTTGCTCAGCGGATTGCAAATCCGCGGAAACGCCTACGGGGACTTCGATTTCCAAAACATCAATAATAAATATCCTTCCTTGCTTCAAGGACTTCCATATCGAAGGCGCTCATTTTTACGCCAATGGGCATCCTGTCTTTCTTCGTGGCAAGCACGATGCGGCAGTTTGGCCTTTGACAGGTCATGTGGAGATGACCGTGGATGGTTGGATGAAGTATCTCGGCACTTGCAAGGAATACGGCATCAATCACGTCCGCTTCCACTCGTGGTGCCCACCGGAGGCTGCTTTCGTTGCGGCTGATAGCTTGGGTATCTATCTCCAGCCGGAGCTGCCTTTCTGGGGCTCTTTCGATGGAAAGGACGAAAAGCTGATGAAGTTCCTCCATCAGGAGGGTGTGAACATTTTGCGAGAGTATGGGCATCACCCTTCCTTCCGTATGATGGCATTGGGCAATGAGCTTTGGGGCGACATCGACAAGATGAAGGAGTTTGTGGATGATTTTCGCAAGATAGCTCCCGATAAATATTATACTTTCGGAAGTAACTATTATCTCGGTTATCAAGGCGTAAAGCCTGGGATGGATTATTTCACCACTTGCCGCATCGGAGGCGAGGGATGGGGTAAGTACAATACCCATACCCGAGGCTCGTTCTCCTTTGCCGATGCCTATGATGGAGGAATGATCAATCACTTCCATCCAAACTCTACGATGAACTTCGATGAGGCTTGCGATCCATGGGCAAAGCCACAGCCTTGGCAGAAGGCTTCTTCGGATGCTGCAAATGCATCGCAGAAGCAAGCTGCTGGCATTCCGATTATCTCCCACGAGACAGGACAGTTCCAAACTTATCCCGACTTCAATGAGATGAAGAAATACACCGGTGTGCTTCGTCCTTACAACTTCGAGATATTCCGTAAGCGTCTTGCCGCGGCAGGGATGCTTTCGCAAGCAGCAGATTTCCATAAGGCTTCCGGTCTTTGGAGCGTGAAACTCTATAAGGCTGACATCGAGATGGATTTGAGAACCAAGAATATGGCAGGTTTCCAGTTGCTCGATATTCAGGATTACCCAGGACAGGGAAGTGCTTTCGTGGGAATCCTTGATGCTTTTATGGAGAGTAAGGGGATTACTACGCCTGAGGAATGGCGCCAGTGGTGTTCGCCTGTGGTTCCTTTGGCAGGATTTGACAAGTTTTGTTTTGAAGATGGCGAGCACGTCAAGGCTAAGATTCAAATCGCCAACTATGGAGGTTCTTCGCTCAAAGGCAAGAAGCTGAGATGGCATCTTCGAGCAGAGAAGGGCGCCTTCCGCATCGACGATGGAACTTACAGGACGGAGGAAGGTGAAGTGAAGAAGAATGTGGGTAGTCTGATGACCGAAGATGAGGGCGTGCTCAACATTTTCTCTTATGATGAAGGCTTGATGGATGTGGGCGAACTGAACGGTGTGTTCCATGTCAACAAGCCTACCAAACTCTTGCTTTCCTTGAATATCGAGGGGACGGAGGCAAGAAACTCCTATGAACTGTGGATTTATCCGAAGATACAATTAGGGGCAAACCTTGCCAATGCTAATTTTTCGGCGAACAAGAAAGGAAAGAAAAACGTGAAGACTACTGCAGCAAGCTCTAGCGTCTTCATCGTAAAGGATTTGACGGATGATATTATAGACAAATTGGAAAGTGGAGCCAAAGTGCTCTGGCTTCCAGTGGAGTCGGAGAATTTCGTGGCTTCCGATGATACGCTCTCACAAGCCAATAATGCCACTCCATATACGGTGGGCGGTCTTTTCCAAACCGATTATTGGAACTATCGCATGTTCAAGACCATCTGCGAGAACAATAAGAAGAAGGTTTCACCTGGAACTTTGGGCATTCTCACCAATCCAGAGCATCCTATCTTCCGAGGTTTCCCTACGGAGATGCACACCAACTGGCAGTGGTTCCCTGTTATCAAGGAGTCGCATCCATTGGTGCTCGATAACTTTTCGAAGGATTACAAGCCTATCGTTCAAGTCATCGACAACATTGAGCGCAACCATAAGCTCGGTTTGGTGATGGAATGGAAGGTAGGTGCGGGCAAACTCCTCATCTGCATGAGTCATCTCGACAAGGCTGCGAAGTACCCGGAGGCCAGGGCGTTCTACAAGAGCGTCTTGGATTATATGAAATCATCCGATTTCAATCCTACATCCGAAATAACGGTGGAGGATTTGAAGAAGACCTTGGCAGAGAAGCCGCATGAGGTCACAATGAAAGAACTGAACAATATCTCGCAATACTAGAATCTCTCGCAGATTTCGCAGATAACGCAGATTTATTTACAGAAAAAAGGTTGGAATTGCTGTGAAAAGCGATTCCAACCTTTTTATATTCAAGTCTTATACAGAATTAATCTGCTTTGTATTCACATCTCATGCAGAATAATCTGCGTTATCTGCGAAATCCGTGAGAACTTTTACTTCGCATTGATTTCCTTCAAGAGGCGATCTGCGTGTCCCCACTTGTCCATGAGGTAGAGCACATAGCGAATATCTACACCGATACATCTAGCCAGACGCTTGTCGAAGTTGATGTCGGAGCTGAGGCTGTCCCAGTTGCCATCGAACGCAAGACCTATCAACTCGCCCTTGCCATTAAACATAGGGCTACCAGAGTTTCCACCGGTAATATCGTTGTTGGTCAAGAAGCAGAGCTGCATCTTGCCTGTGGTCTTGTCCTGGTACTTGCCAAAATCTTTTTCTGAGAGGAGCTCGTGCATGATAGGCTCGGCGAAGTAGTCGAGCACCTTGTCGCCCTGCTTCATCTTCTCCACGATGCTCTCGGCTGTGGTGTAATAACCTGATGGCTTGCCACCGAGGTCGAAACCGCCTACCTGACCATAGCTCAATCGCATGGTGAAGTTGGCGTCGCTGTAGTGAGGCATGTCTTCCTCCATGCGGAGTTTGGCAGCGCAGAGATATTTCTCCTGCTCGGCGATGCTGTCGGCGTTGTTGCCAAGAGCCTCGGCGAAGTCAGCATAAACGTCGTTCAAGTCCATGCCGAAGGCTACGCCTGGGTCTTTCTCGTATCCCTTTTTGTTGAAATAGAGCTTGGCACCCTTCTTCATGATGAGCGACTTGTCCCAAAGATAGCTTACGTACTTGGTGTAGTCGCCACCAAACTGGCTGTCGATGGTCTTGTAGAACTTAGGCAACCATTTCTCGCTTACATGCTCACGATAATTCTTCAGGAGCGTAGCCAAGACCTCTTGGTCGAGTGACTTGTCCCATTCGGCGCTGTTGTCATCGAATTCATGGTATTGTTTCTTCTTGTTTTTCTCAGAGCCCTTTACCTCCATGTTCTGCTGAAGCTTGAAGGCGCGGGTAGAGAACTCTACGTTGCTGCGACGAGTGAATGATTCGGCGAAGTTGGTCCAAGCGTAGGTAACGTCGGCGCTCTCCTTGTAGAGCTTCTGGAGCTTGTCGAAATCTACCTTGTGGGCGAGGTCGTTGGCAGCCTTGGCGGTGTCTTGCCAAGCACGGAGACGAGTCTCGTACTCACGCTTCATGTTGACGATGCCGATGGAGTCGATGCACTTGTTCATGCCGATGGCGTTTTTCCAGTAGTTAGAAGAGCTGGCATACTTGCTGTCGTACTTGATGCGCACAGCCTCGTCGGCACGCATGTGCTTCTGCATCACCTCCTGCTTCACGCCACGAACCTGGGCACGAGGAGCGTTCTCTGCGTCACGCATCGTCTGGATGCCATAGCTGGAGAGGTATCGCTCGGTGCTGCCAGGATAACCCATGGTCATCGCATAGTCGCCATCCTTGTAACCTTGCAATGAAACCTGTGCCCAACGCTTAGGGTGGTAAGGCACATTGTCCTTGCTGTAGGCGGCAGGGCCATTGGTCTTAGGGTTGGCGTAGATGCGAAATACGGAGAAGTCGCAAGTCTGTCGAGGCCACATCCAGTTGTCGGTGTCGCCGCCAAACTTACCCATCGACTTTGGTACGGTGAAGACCAAGCGGAGGTCAGTGAAATCCTGGTAAGTAGTGGCGTACCACTTGTTGCCCTCGTAGAAAGGCTTGATGCTGACGTGTAGGGTAGAGTCGTTCTTCTTCACCTCCTTGGTCATCGCATTCTCCAAGGAATCCACCAGTTCACCACGCTTCTTGTTGTCGAGTTTCTCATAACCGAAGCTCATCACCTTGTCGGTCACGTCCTTCTGATCGACCATAAAACTCACGAACATATTCTCGTTAGGCAATTCCTCGGCGTAACTCTTGGCGAAGAAGCCATTGAGCATATAGTCGTGCTCTACGGTGGAGTGACTGCGGATGGATTCGAAGCCGCAATGGTGGTTGGTGAAGACCAAGCCGTCAGGTGATACGACTACGCCGGAGCAATAGCCGGAGAAATTAACGACTGCGTTCTTCAAGGCGTTCTCACCATTGTAGAGCTGGTCGTAAGTCATAGAGAACCCCTCGCGCTGCATCATCTCATACACAGCGTTGGGCAAGTTGTAGATGGTCCACATACCCTCGTCGGCATGAGCGGTGTTGATGCCGCAGAATGCCATGATAGAGGCGATGAGGACGGTTGCTTTTTTCTTCATTGTTTTTTATTTATAATTATATATGTTTTGCATTTCAAAGTGCAAAGGTACATAATTTTATCGAATTTTCCAAATTCCTCCCTTTGCTGGTCCTTGGCGTTCTATGATTCCCTCTTCTTTTAGCTTTTTCAAATGCTTGGATATGGCACTGCGGTTTATGCCAATAGTCTTCGCCATTTCAATAGAAGATATGGAAGGATTGGATGCGATGAGTCTAAGTATCGTCTCTTTTGTTTTCTGTCCACCTTTTCTTGTGGGATAATAGTGGATTGGGCATTCTTTATGTTTGGTTGTACCTTCCATTCTTCTGTAGGATGAATATGCAAGTATCTATTTTTCAACACCCAGCCATCGTCTAACAATAAGTTTCTGAAAAAACGAACCAAGTAGATAGGGCTGTATTCTATGCCTTTTTGAATGTTGCGATAGTTGGCACGAACCAAAGCGTTACGGAAGTACCAAGAATGCTTGGCAAACATCTCGTTATTCACTTTGTAACCTAAGGAGCGGAGGTACTGAATTGTGAAGACGGCAGTGGTACGAGTATTCCCTTCTCTGAAAGCATGGATTTGCCAGATGCCAGAGATAAACTTGGCGATATTGGAAGAAACTTTGTCCGCTTCTTCCTCCTCTTCTTCACGAGGTGTGCGAGAAGCCTTGCTTTGATAATAAGAGTCGATAAGTTTTCGTGTTTCCTCGATGGAAATCTCTCCTTCAATGTTTCGTTTGGCGACATCTATGAGGTACGTCGAAGGCTGCAAGCCATCAACAGCCTGCAATCCTATCGCCGTCTTCCAGTTCTCGGCACTTTCTTTCTGCGAAGGCTCTCCCTGACGGAGATACTCATCGAAAGAAGAGAAGTCGTTGTTGTCTTTTGTTTCTTTGCTCATAAAGGTGTTATTTCATTTTCATGTTGCAAAGGTACGAAAAGTTTCTTAATTAGGCGATAAAAGGAAGTTTAACTTCTGAAAAATATTACTTGTGCCCCGGAATACCTTTCATGGGTTGGGTAAGTTATCATCAGAATAGCGAAAGTCATTCAGTTTATACACCTTCAAGTCCGACGTGGACATATAGACTTCGTTTTCTGAACCACGGTCAACATAGACCCCAAGAGTGTTTGGATTTTCTATCCAACAATCATTCTCTTTAGCCCAATTCTTTAGCCTTGCAATTTGGAGTCCCTTGCAAGCCGTTGTTCCCGTAAGTGCTTGAATTGATTCTAGTATGTTTTGGGCGAAAGCGGTAATCTTTTCTATGCAGAAGCCAATGAAGTCAGAACGGAGGGAGGCTTCATCGAATGGTTGGCGGAGAAGGAGATTGAACATCAGGCGACGCTTGGTTGCATTCTCTTCGAAGAGAACTCGGTCTATCAAGTCATCGTGCTTTTGGAAGAGCCACTGGTTGTTGGCTTCATCGAAATGAGTGAAGATCCAAAGGGCATTCATGGCTACACGCTCGTCTTCATCGAAAGTAAGCTGATAGAGTCCTTCCTTTCGATGGTCGTTTCTTTCGCCTTGTGTCAAGATGCAAAGCTCATGGATTCTGTCCATGCTGATTCTGCCGATTAGTTTCTGTCTCATAAGAGTTCTTTTAGTGGCAAATATACAAAGAATACTTCGAACAAGCAAATCTATCATAAAATAATTATCATAAAATGATAGGTTTGTATGATTTCTTTCTTTTCCCTGAAAAAAGTGGGCTAAAAATTCGTTTGTATCATCAAAAAAGCGTATCTTTGCAGCGAGGATTATGGAATCTTCGTTACGTAAAACTCATAATGTTATAAAGTGCTATGGTACAGATAAATCCGTTCATCATAGAAGGCTACTTGTCGCCCGAATACTTCTGCGATAGGCAGGAAGAGACAGCCTTGCTCACTCGTCATCTCACCAATAGTTGCAATGTGGCATTGATTGCACCGAGGCGACTGGGTAAGTCGGGACTGATTTTCAATTGCTTTCAGCAAGAAGTTATCCGAGAGCAATATCATTGTATCTATATTGACATCTATGATAGCAAGAACTTGAGCGAGTTCGTCTATACCTTGGGCAAAGGAATTCTCACTGCTCTCAAGCCAAAGGGTAGGAAGGTTTGGGAGTTCTTCCTACAGATGTTGCAGTCGCTCAAATCGACCATCTCTTTCGACATCAACGGCAATCCGGAATGGAGCGTGGGAATCGGGGATATTCAGACTCCTGACGTTACGCTCGATGAGATTTTTGCCTATCTTGAACAAGCTGACAAGCCTTGCCTTGTAGCCATCGACGAGTTCCAAACCATCGCTAGCTATCCCGAGAAAACAGTTGAGGCAACTTTGCGCAAGCGCATTCAGAACTGTCACAATGCCAACTTTGTGTTTTCTGGTTCTAAGCGCCACATGATGGCTTTGATGTTCACTTCGCAGTCTCGTCCGTTCTATCATAGTGCGAGCATCATGGGACTGGAAGCTATCAACGAGGATGTTTATCTTGAATTTGCCAACCATCATTTAGCGAAGAATGGCAAGGAGATTTCTGCCGAGGCGTTTGATTATCTCTATCATCGTTTCGATGGCATCACGTGGTATATACAATATGTACTCAATATGCTGTATAGCAGTGTTTCAGACCAATCTCTCCTGACAGTGGATGATGTCAAGGCTGCTATCAGTATGATTTTGGCGCAGCATCGTTTTGCTTATCAAGCTTTGATATTTCAGTTGACTGCCAAGCAAAAGCAAGTGCTCGTCGCCATAGCGAAAGAGGGAAAGCCTTCCTCGCTGATGTCGCAAGCATTCTTGCAGAAGTATCGTCTTGGTGCAAGTACGGTACAAGGGGCAGTCAAGACCTTGTTGGAGAAAGATTTTATTACGCAGGATGAAGGTTGCTTCCAACTTTGCGATAAATTCTTGGAGCTGTACTTGAAAGGAGAGGAATAAGGGAATAAACATAAAAGCGAGCCGTTCTTTCTTTGAAAAAGGAGCGGCTCGCTTTTTATATTCTAAAATGTTTTTAATGTCTATTTTCTAAAGTATTTACCCACTACAGGCAGACTCTTCAATGGGAAATCCTTCTTCACGAGGTAAGCGGCGAAGATGAGGATGAGCACCGTATTGATGAGGCAAGCGATGCCTGTGGAGAAGTACTTGTTGGCTTCGGTCATTCCCACGAAGAGAACGAGGGCGAGCACTACGTAAATCATGATCTCCTTGACAGGATAGTTGATAGGATATTTCTTCTGTCCCACGAAATAGGAGAGGAGCATCGCCGTTCCATATCCTGCAAAACCTGCCCAGGCGCAAGCAATGTAACCATACTTTGGCACGAAGATAACGTTGATGGCAATCAATACCGCACAACCGATGCCTGAGAAGTAAGCTCCCCAGATGGTCTTGTCGATGAGCTTGTACCAGAAGCTGAGGTTGAAATAGACTCCCATCATGATTTCTGCCGCCATCACGATAGGTACCACCTTCAAGCCATCCCAGTAGTCATGGCCGATAATGTGGCGCAATACGTCGAGATAACCTACCACAACCAAGAAGGCAAGCAGGGTGAAGATGACAAAGTATTTCATCGCTGAAGCATAGGTCTGACGGTTGTCCTTGTCCTTCGCCTTGCCGAACACGAATGGCTCGTAAGCGTAGCGGAACGCCTGGGTAATCATCGCCATGATCATCGCAATCTTGCTGGCGGCACCGTAGATGCCGAGCTGTGCGTGAGCATCACCCTTCTCGTAGATGTAAGGGAAGAGAATCTTGTCGGCGGTCTGGTTCAAGATACCAGCGATACCGAGCACGAGGATAGGCCAACTATAGCCCAACATCTTCTTGACGAGCACCTTGCACTCACTCCATGAACATTTCTCGCCCATGAAACCTTCCTTCAGCTCCTTATAGAAGAAGAAGGTGATGGAAGCGGTGCAAACCAAGTTGATGTAGAATGCATAACCCACATCGTGACCGTCCATGATGACGTAATAGATGAGGTTGAGGGCGATGTTCAAGCCGATGAAAAGCAACTTGAACGCTGCAAACTTCAATGGACGCTTTTTGTATCTGAGGTAAGCGAACGGAATGCACTGGAAAGCATCGATTGCCACGGTTACGAACATCGTCCATACGTAGGCTGGATGTTCCGCATATCCCATTGCATCGCTCAATGGCGTGATGAAGAGGAACACCAAGGCTACGAAGAGCAAGGAGGTGGAACCTACCATGCAGAGCACTGTGTGGTAAACCTTTTCGGAGTTCTCGCCCTCTTTGTTGACGAAGCGGAAGAAGGTGGTCTCCATTCCGTAGGTCAGGATGACGAGGAGCAACGCTGTGTAAGCGTACATGTTGGTGATGACACCATAACCACCACTGGCGGCACTAATCTTGGCCGTGTAGAGTGGAACGAGCAGATAGTTGAGGAATCTGCCGATGATACTGCTCATACCATAGATGGCGGTATCTTTTGCGAGTGATTTTAAACTTGCCATTATCTTATTTTTTATTATCCGAAGAATATGTATGCGATGGCTATCGCTGCGATGACTCCTGCCAAGTCGGCGAGCAAGCCGCAAGCCACGGCGTGGCGGGTGTTCTTGATGCTTACGCTTCCGAAATATACAGCCAATATATAGAAGGTAGTATCGGTGGAACCTTGGAAGATACAGCTCAATCTGCCCACGAACGAATCAGGACCATAGTTCTTCATCGCCTCCAGCATCATGCCTCGGGCACCACTTCCCGACAAAGGTTTCATGATGGCGGTAGGCAAGGCGCCCACGAAGTCGGAGTTCAAGCCACATTGCTCTACTGTCCAGGAAACACCCTGTATCAGCATGTCCATCGCTCCCGATGCACGGAACACGCCGATGCCTACGAGAATAGCCACGAGATAAGGGATGATTTTCACAGCTGTGGTAAAACCTTCCTTCGCTCCCTCGATGAAAGCATCATATACATTCACCTTCTTCCAGAAGCCTGCCAGGATGAAACAGAGGATGATGCCGAGCAATATCATGTTGGAAGCCACCGTGGTGACCGTGTTCATCGTGTCCTTGTCCATCTGTCCGAATCCCCAGATGATGATGCCCACAAAGGCGCACATGCCGATGAGCGTCCCTAAGAGCACTGGCTGTAGGATGTTGATGCGTTGCCAAAGCGACGTGATGATGATGCCGGCGAGCGTTGCCACGAGTGTCGCCAAGAGGATAGGGATGAAGACATCCGTAGGTTGGGCGGCACCATACGAGGCTCGGAAGGCGAGGATGGTGGTAGGGATGATGGTGAGTCCGGAGGTGTTCAAGACCAAGAACATAATCATCGGATTCGTCGCCGTATCCTTCTTGGTGTTGAGTTCCTGCATCTGCTGCATCGCCTTCAGTCCTGTAGGAGTCGCTGCGTTGTCAAGTCCGAGCATGTTAGAGGCGATGTTCATGAAAATGCTACCCATCACAGGGTGGTTCTTCGGGATGTCGGGGAAGAGTTTGGTGAAGACTGGGCTGAGCGCACGAGCCAACACATTCACCACTCCCGCTTTCTCTCCAATCTTCATAATGCCGAGCCAGAGGGCGAGCACGCCCGTGAGTCCGAGGGAAATCTCGAAGGCATTCTTAGAGGAGTCGAAGGTGGAATCCACTATCTTTTGGAAGATGGTCGTATCTCCCATTGCCAGTCCGATGAGTGCGAAGATGAACGCAATCACGAAGAAGGCTATCCAAATATAATTGAGTACCATATTCTTGCCTGTACAATTCTTTAATATTCTATATATCTTAAATGTTTTTACCAGCTTGGTAAAAAGTTTGCTTGTCCTTGGTTCTTACAAGTACGGCTGCAAAATTACAATAAAAATCTTGCATAGAGTTCTATTAAGGCAAAAAATCCCTCAATGAGGGAGGAATTTTGCTGAAAACATCCCTCAATGAGGTAGGAATTTGATGTTTTTTATCCCTCATTGAGGGATTTTTGCCATTTTCTTTTGTGTATTCAAACATTATTTGTATATTTGCCAACGATTCTGAGTAAGAATCACGACTTAATGGAAAAGGCGCATACTAAGCGCTTTGTTCTTGACGGATTGAAACTTCGCAAACTTCATGCATTGTCAACGAACATAGCAACGGTAGGTGTCCTCGGGATGTGTTAATTCACATCCCTTTACTGATATGGCATATTGCGTATGGCAAGATGTCCAATATTGGTATAGGGAAAAGTGACTACATATCGGCGTGGGCTTCGACGTTGCTCGTTCAACAATGCAGGGCAATGCGAAGGCCTCAATCCGTGGGACGAGTGACAGTTCGGTTCCCACGTCTTTTTTATTTTGCCGTAACCAATAACGATTAACCGCCACGCATAGGGAACACATGGCAAAATGATACATATACCAATGAAGAAAAAACTTATTTTGCAATCGAGACAAAGCCAAAATCAAGAATTTTCGCTTATGAACCATTATGGACTTGATAGTTTCAAATAGAATGACTATCTTTGCCCCCAAAATTAATAACTTAAAAGATAAAGGCATATGAGAAAGGTATTTGTCTTACTAACACTCTGTATGTATGGGATCTTAGCTTTTGCTCAGCAGGCAAAGAAGCCAACGATAATGATTTTACCAAGTGATAATTGGTGTAATCAGAGATATTTTATGACCAACTTCTCTGACCAAGGGAATACTGTGAAGGTTCCAAACTATCAGCAGGCATTTCTGGAGGATACGGAATTGGGACTGGTTATCAGCAAGGTTGGGCAAGTGCTAACAGAACAAGGATACAGCTTGAAAGATGCCGAGCAAGAAATCAAAAGCATCAGCATGAAAACCGCTGAGGATAATGTTACAACAAGCAAGAAGAGTGGAGCTTCACTTGTAGAAACTCCTCTTGACCAATTGAAGCGTAGAGTGAAGTCTGATGTTATCATTCAGCTATGGTGGCAAGTGAATCGTACAGGTAATGGCAAATCAGCATCATTTACTCTTGAAGCTTTCGATGCCTATACCAATAAGCGTATAGCTACATCCACAGGCACAACTAAGCCTTCGACGGATATAATAATTCCTGTCTTGTTGGCAAAGGCGGTAAAAGAAAATATAAAGCCTTTCGATAGTCAGATGGATGATTGGTTTGCTGACCAAAGCAAACGTGGTAGGGAAATTAGTCTTACTGTCAGATGTTGGGATAGTTGGGACAAAGACTTGGAGGAGGAATATAATGGCGAGGAACTTACCGATTGCATACAGAACTGGTTGCAAAAGAATTGTGTAAACGGAGTGTTCAATCTTAGCGATGGTACAGAGTCTTTTGCTCAGTTCGAACAAGTTCGTATCCCTTTGCTTGATGATAATGGTAGGGCTATGGATGCCAGGGCATTTGCAACGAGATTGAGAAAGTATCTGCAACAACCACCTTTCAATATTACTTCAAAGGTCATGGTGAGAGGTCTGGGTGAGGCTATTGTTGTACTTGGTGAAAAATAACAAGATGAGAAAGATAGTCGTTTTATTTGTATTGATGATGTCGATGGCTACATTTGCTCAGACATCTGATGAGGGGCGAGTCTCCATACAGGCAATGATGCCAGATGGTGTGATTCCTGTAGAGGCAAGCAAGAATTTGGTGACACGTATGCAGCGAATGCTTGTCGGCAATGGCTATGGTGATAATGGCTATGTGGAACGATTTGTGTTGACTGCCAAGGTTGATGTAACGAGCAAGGATATAGTACCTTCAACTCCTGCCAGAGTCTCAGAAAAAATGGAAGTTACATTCTTTGTGGGTGATGTCGTGGAGAACAAACTCTATGCGTCCTGCACGGTGTCTTTACAAGGAATCGGAACGAATGAAAACAAGGCTTTGATTAGTGCATTTAGTAAATTGAATCCTAATCAGAAAAATTTTTCCGAAATGTTGGAAACGGCAAAGGGCAAGATAGTTGATTTTTATGCGAACCATTGTGCAGAAGAGATAAGTAAGGCTCGTACAATGGCTTCTGTAGGCAATTACGATGAGGCAATCTCTCGCATGATGGCAGTACCTAATGTTTGTGCCGATTGTTACGACAAATGCCAAGCGGCTGCGACAAGTTTTTATCAGCAGAAAATTGATGCTTATGGCTTGCAGCAATTGAACAAGGCTCGCAATGCTTGGATGAAAAGTCAAGATGCGGGCGGTGCTAATGAGGTTGCTCAAAATCTTAATACCATTTCTCCGCATAGTTCCTGTTACCAAGATGTGGAAAAGTTACGAAAGGAAGTGGCTTCCAAGCTGAAAGCTGACGAATTGCGTGAGTGGAACTTCCAACAGAAACAATACGAGGATAGCCTGGCTTATAAAAGTAGTATAGTTAAGGCGTGTCGTGACGTTGGTATGGCTTGGGCTAACAATCAACCAAAGAGTATAGTTAAAACCATTATTCGAGGATGGTGGTAATGTTTATTAATTTTGTAAAATGGTATCATATGAAAAGAATATTATTTTTTATTTTATTGTTAATGTCTGTTACAGTCAGTTTTGCAAAGGACAAGGAAGTTGAATTGACAGTTCAAGGTCAAGGTAATACAAAAGAAGAGGCTGTGGTAAATGCTTTACAGAATGCTCTTGCGCAAGTTAATGGAACATTTATTTCTTCGAACTCTACAGTGACAAATGATGAAATGGTTGCATCTGATGCAGCTATTTCTTTTGGAAAAGTAACGGATTATAATGTTCTGAATCAATATGTTGCGAATAAAATTGTTTATGTAACTGTAAAAGCGAAAGTTCTTCTATCAAAGAATACGAAAATTCAAAAGAGTAAAGGGGTATATAACTCTTTTAATGGCTCAGAGTTCTTAGATAAATCGAAAAAAAAAAGCGTAGATAATATAAATAGGATTATATGTGAGTTGAACAAAATCAATGAACAAATTGCTTTGGAAAATCTCCTTAAGGTAATAAAAGAAACATTGCCTTATACGTACGATTTGAAAGAAAGCGGATCTGAGAACCCATACTTAGAAGGGGATAATTATGTCTTTGATAAACAAATAACTTTTGTCTTTAATGATAATTTTAAAAATTTGAAAAAAATGATTGAGGTAACTTTGAATAATATAGGTTTTGATAATAGGAAAGAAGCGGAATCCTATGAAAAAGAAGGTTACAGAATTTATCCATTTAACATGGAAAACAAGGCGGGAAAGACGGATAAAAAACGAGTTAGAAATGCTTGGTATGGTGCGCTCCTGGGTACTGCTGCAGGAGTAACTTTGGGAAAATATTTGGGACAGAATAAGAAAGAATTTGAACAATATTCTAAAGTTGGAACAGCTGTCGGTTTAGGAATGTCGCAAACTTCTAATTTCTATTATTCTACTCGTTATTTTAGAACTGATATACGTAAATGGATAATACTTTATAAAATGAATGTAAATAAAGAATTATACAATTTTTACATAAAGGAATATCCCTCAGGTTTGCAATCTAAGATTAATCTGGATGGAACTTGTGTAGGGAGAATTCTGAGTGCAACAAAAATAGCCGACTTAATAAAATTTGAGAAAAAGCCGGCTGTAGATTTGTCGAAGGGTGAACTTACCAAGAGTATTCAATCAGTTACTAACGTTGATAATTTCTCAACTGTTGAGTTTGAGAAAAATGCAGGATGGAAAATCCGTTATGCTGTCCCAAAGGAAGAAATGAAAAATTTTCAAGGTTATGAGGTGATAAAAAATAATTCGATGTTTTAAACTTTATATGAATTATGGATAGAATTATAGGAACTTTATCATTTTATGATGTGGTATCTATGGTAATACCTGGAGGAACAATACTTTTGTTCTTTCGGGTGTTATTTGCAGCTGATTCATATCCGTTAAGTGTCTTGATAAGCAAAGAACAGGAAATTGATCATACAATTCTTTTTACGATAGGCGTTGTTGTTGCTTATATTGTAGGTATATTTAATCATCTTTTGTCTGCGAAGATTTGGTCTGGGTTTCGTAACAATCCTGCATTTATAAAAAGAGAATTAATTAAGGTGATGCGAGATACTCCGGAACCTTTTTATTTGAAACTGTTATGTAGTAATGTGAATACAACAGCAACTTCAACAAATAGTAAGAGAAATACTGTAGATGCATATTTGCGAGGACCCTTTTGGCTTGTTTGGGCAATATTTGTCAGTTGTTCAATCTTGCAGTTAGTAGCGAATTTTTCTATCAGTATTTTTGATTGTATATATATAATTGGAATATTATTTTTAATTTTTTCTGTAGTCTTGATGCTGGCAGTGCCACTATTTGAAGAAGGACAGGAGGATAAAAACATTCTTGATGTATATTATATTGCTTATTATTATGTTTTGCAGAACTATAAAAATAAAGATATTTCAATCTTGGAAGGACAAGTTGCTTTTTTAGAAACTATGTTTATTCCAATATTGTCTTTCTTATGTATCCCATATAAAAGTTTAATAAGTTTTTTTATGCTAGGCAATGTTGTGAATGCGTCTTATGTGATTTTATTATTTAAGTGTTTGATAGCATTGTTATGGCTAGGACTGTTGCCTGCAATTTTGAATCGAATAGGAAAAATTCATGAACTAGTTTGGTATGATTATGAATATTTAAAACGAATGGAAAAATGAAAAAGTATTTGTTCTGTTTATTACTGATTTCGTTACCTTTGACCGTTTGGGGACAAGGTTTTTCTAGTGACAAGGTTGCTTTTACAAACTTTCTTGTGCGAATGTATAATAGTGCCCCTTTTGAAGGGGTGCGTGCGGTGAATGATTATGAAAATTCCTATTTGATTTCAGTCTTGGCGTTGGATCCTGCGAAATATAAGAATAATGAAAGTGTTATTAATCGTGTGGCTTCTGTGAAGGCGATGGCGCAAGCTTCTCGTTACTTAAATGGTGTGAATATCACACAAGATATGATAATTCATACAACAGAAAAGTCAGATGGAACATCTGATACGGAGATTATTGAAAGCATTCGTGAAAACTCGATTGGTTATGTCAAGGCAATGGAATTGTTGACGAATTTTGTACGAAGTGATGGTAAACAAGTTTTTATCTTTGCTTCAAAGTTGAATAATAACAAATAACTATCTTATGAAAAAACTTTTATTGATAGGTCTTGTTCTTTTCACATTTTGCTCATGTGCAAAGAATTATCCACAAATGGTAAAGGACCGAGTAGAGCAGTGTCAGAATGAAGGAAAGGTGATTCTTAGTCAGTCTGATGACGATACCGGCAAGAAGCACTATGTTGTTTATGGAGACATAGACAAACAAACTATTGTTGTTGATACTTTGGGTGAAAATGTATTGACGATTCAATTGGGCAAAAAAATATTGAAAGAACTTACTCCTAAAGTTGTCGAACCAGAAGGATTAAATGTTTCTTTTGAGCAGCAAGAAGGTGAGTTTAATAAACTAGACGTTCATTTATCGAAAGATGGTGATTTTATGATTGGTTCTGTGCCGACAAAGGTTAGCGTATGTGAAGATAAGTGTATCATGTTGGGTAAAGATTATCCGAATTTTATATTTTTAGACAAGAATGATGCTTATTATAGCTTGGGTGGTTCTTGTAAAGTAAATGAAGATGGAAATCTTGATGTGACACTTACTGCTATGTTTACAGGTATCTTGCCAATAGAATGGCAAGATTATACAGGCGAACCTGAAACTTATCCAGATTTATATATAGATAGATATCATGAGGATTTTTTGTATAAACTAACGGTTGCGCCAAATGGTAAAATCATCAAAAAGGGCGATTATGCGACATGTGGTGGCGTACAAATTCCTGTAGAAGCTTTTGGAGCATGGTCAACCCTTCGTCTATATATTCAAAAAATAGTGTATGGTGGATAATGTAAAAGAGGAAAGGTTATTTTGGATTTAAAGATAACCTTTTCTCTTTAAGTCGTATATATGTACTAAAGGCTCTTTATATAGATTCTTTATCCAACAAAAAATCAAATATATCCATAAATACAATGCCGTCATCGTTTTGATATTTCTTGATGTTGTCGCCTGTTATCACATATTTCATGAAGCTATCGTCAATACGTAGCAAAGAGGCAAGTTCTTGTTTCGTCTTCTCCTGGTCGGGCAGACTGAGAGCCGACTGGATGTAGCAGCGCTTGTAGCCACGGTTGCAAACGAAGTCAACTTCGAGCATTCGTCTCACTTTGGTTCCTTTCTCATCCACGCCGTTGATTTCCACGTTGCCGATGTCGACACTATATCCACGATAGCGAAGTTCGTTATAGATGGCATTCTCCATAAGGTGGGTTTTCTCTTGCTGGCGGAAACCGAGAAGGGCATTGCGAATCCCCAAGTCGGAGAAGTAATATTTCAGCGGTGTTCCAATGTACTTACGCCCTTTCACGTCATAGCGATTGCATGGTTCCAGCAAGAAAGCATCTGCAAGATATTCGATGTATTTCTTGATGGTTGCAGAACTTATAGAGACATTTTTTACTGATTGGAATGTATTGGCAAGTCGTTGTGGATTGGTAAGTCCGCCAATTCCCGAAGCAAGGATCTTAAACAAATCGTTGAGCTCTGCGTCGTTCTTTATCTTGTTTCTGTTGATGACATCTATCATGTAAGTCTCTGTCAAGAGGCTGTTCAGAAGCCTCACTTTCTCTTCTTCTGTCTTTTGTAGAACAACAGGTGGGAGACCACCATAAAGCAGGTATTCGTTCCAGCCATCCTGCTTGTCGCCATCATATACAGTCATAAATTCAGCAAAGCTGAGCGGTGAAACGTGTATTTGGTAGCCTCGTCCACGAAATTCGGTTATAATATCCTTGGATAGGAAACGAGCATTGCTTCCCGTCACATAAACATCTGCGTTGGGAATATGCAATAATCCATTTAGTACATCTTCAAACTCGTCGAGCAGCTGTACCTCATCAAGTAGAATATAATAAGGTTCTTTATCTGTAATTTTCTCTTTTACATACTTATAAAACTTATCGGGATTGCGAAAGTCCTTGAAGGCATAGTCATCGAACGCCATTTCAATAATGTGGTCGGGCATAACTCCATCGTCTTCAAGAAAACGCTTGAAGAGGCGGAACAGCAGAAAGGATTTTCCGCAACGGCGCATACCAGTAATGATCTTTACTAGTCCATTATGCCGTGAGCTGACTAACTCTTGTAGATATTTTTCTCTATTTATTATCATAGTTCGTAAGTTTTTTGCGGATTTCCGCAGTTTTCTTTTGCAAAGTTAATATTTTTACTTGTTCCGTGTAAGATTTTTGCGGATTTCCGCAGTTTTCTTTCGTAGAATTAACGAAGGAGGTGTTATATTTCAGATTCCTTAACTAATGGCGGCGATCTGTAAGTATAAAAAGTGCTAATAGATTTTGTCAATTCAAGAATTTAGTGTACTTTTGTAATCGCTAATGAGAAATAGGGGCGTAGCCCAGCTGGTTTAGAGCGCCGCAGTCACATTGCGGAGGTCATCGGTTCGAGCCCGATCGTCCCTACTCATATATACAAAACACTGGGCAATCCGCTTTGTTGGTTTCAAGCTGGCAAAGCGGATTTTTATTTTTAATCAAAGAATAACTCCAGGCACCATTTCCAATATGGCAAGACTTGGATTTCGCCAAAATCATCTTTTATCGTCTGTTCTTCATCGTATGTGATGATGAGGCGTTTATGGCAGACGAGAGTTGCAGGAAGTTTTTGTAAAGTGGTGACTTCTCGCTCATAAGTGGAATCATTGGCAGAAATGCTGTATGATACTTGAATGGCAGTCTCTTCCTCTGGTATGTAAAAGTCAACTTCAACGTTGGAATTGTAGAAAAATACTCTTTCGTTGTCCTTGTCATGCCCATATTTTCTAAACAAAGTGATTGCAACTAAGTTCTCCAAGAGCGAAGTCTCGCTATCTATGAGAAAGAGGTTTAATAAGCCATTATCTATAAAATAATACTTAGATATAGTCTCTTTTTCGGCGAAAGACGAGGTGATGTTGTGCAAGCGCAGCAATAGCCATGCATCCTCACAATATTGCATGTAGTTGCTGACTGTTGGAACGCTAATTTTACCTCCTACAGTTGACAGAATCTTTGCCAAACGGTTATAGGATATCGGCTGCTTGGTACTTTCTGCGATCTTTTTAACCATTAAGCGGAGAAGGTTGGAGTTGCTGATGTTGTTGCGACTGCAAATATCACCTAAGTATATTTTTTGAAAGGTGCTACTCAGACAATTGCGTTTTACAGGCAGTCCTATGCTCTCTGGTAGTCCTCCCCAATGGAAAAACTCAGAATAAGAACGTTTCATTTCGGCCCGACTCTCTGTGCCTAACAAAGTTTTCTCATCGTATGGTTGACCACTAAAGTCAAAATATTCCTTGAGATTGAAAGGATAAACTTCCACTGTGAGGTATCGCCCACCTAAGGTAGTCATGATTTCATGAGATAGCATTTTTGCATTGCTACCTGTGATATATACTTGATATTTGGTGTCTGCCAATCTTCTGGCAAACTTTTCCCAACCCTCAATGTTCTGAATCTCATCAAGGAACAACATGGGGCGCTTGTCAGACATTTCTGCATGACATTCCAAGATAAGGTTGAAGTCGGCGTTGGTAAAATCTGTCAGTCGGTCATCCTCAAAGTTTAGGTATAACATTTCATCCCAACTATGTCCCTCTGCCAAAAGTTGCTGCATCTTTTGATATAAGAGAAATGATTTCCCGGCTCTACGTACGCCCACGAAAACATAACATGGAAATCCTTCCATATCTATATTTCTATGATGTACTTGATAACGTTCCACTTCGTGCTGGTTATCTATCAAAATTTGTTTTAACAATATCTTGTCCATAACGGTATTTGTTAAATGACACTTTGTAAAACTCTGCAAATTTATAAAATCTCATTTAATAAAACAAATTTTTAAGGCATTTTTTTATGAGAATCGGAAAAAATACAAGCTGAATGCTTGCTTTCTATATCCAACAGCAATTTTTTCGCCTCGAT
>DJSH01000044.1:0-5023 GCA_002440225.1 Candidatus Segatella violae | reverse complement strand
ATGCCGTTGGCTCCGATGGCTTGCGCCACAGCCCTTACGCCCTTGAGGTTGTTCACTCGCAAGGCAATCTCTTTGTAGGTTCTTGTCTCGCCGTAGGGGATTTCGAGCAAGGCTTGCCATACTTGCTGTTGGAAATCGGTGCCTACAGGATGCAAGGGAATGTCGAATGCCTTGCACTTGCCAGCGAAATATTCGTCAAGTTCCGTCTTGGTTTGTTCCAGGACGGCAGAGGAAGCCGTTACGAACTCGGCGTTCAGAAGTCTTTCCAAGCGACGCTTGTTGCGTTCCGCACATGGCTTTTCGTTCCAATCGCAGAGGCAAAGCTCATTGCCTACTGATGCCAAGATAAGTTCTCCACAAGGGGAGTTGTAATACTGGATATTAACGGTTTGCTTCATAATCAAATAATTCAATAGTTTATACGAGCGATTCTTGATAGATGAAAGCTTTTCCCTCAGAATAATCAGAAGAAGAGGAAGTTCCTTTTATTTTTCTTTTGTTTTGAAAATCATCTTCATCCTTATTTCTTTACTTTCTGCGTATTTGGCAAGAAACCTGCGATGATGCCGAGGAGTGGCAAGAAGGCACTTACCTGGAAAATGAACTCGATGCTGGTCTTGTCGGCGAGCCATCCGAAGAAGGCGGAACCCAAGCCTCCCAATCCAAACATCAGTCCGAAGAAGATGCCGGCTATCAGTCCCACCTTGTCGGGCATCAAGTCGGTGGCATAGACCACGATGGAGGAGAATGCCGAGGCGATGATGAGACCGGAGAGGAAGGTGCAGATGATAGTCCATGTGAAGCCTACGAAAGGCATGGCGATGGCGAAGGGTGCGGCTCCCAAGATGGAGAACCATATCACATACTTTCTGCCGAACTTATCACCCAACATGCCTCCCGCCACTGTTCCGATGGCGAAGGCGGCGAGGAAGACAAACAGGCAGAGTTGGGAAGTCTGCACGGAAACACCAAACTTGTCTATCAGGAAGAACGTGAAGTAGCTGGTGATGCACGCCGTATAGAAGTACTTCGAGAAGACCAACAGGATGAGAATCATCAATGCCCCATACTTGGCTCGCTTGGAGATGTCGTGGTTGAGGAGAGGTTGCTTTTGCGGATGGTTGACCACGTAGGCGAGTCTCGCCTTATACCAAGCCCCCAATCGAACCATGAGAATGGCAGCCAACAATGCCGCCAAGGCAAACCAGGAGATGGCGTGCTGACCGAAAGGCAGAATGATGAGGGCAGCCAACAATGGACCTACAGCCGAACCGCCGTTTCCGCCCACCTGGAAGATGGATTGTGCCAAACTCTTCTTGCCACCCGATGCCAACTGCGCTACTCGTGAAGCCGTAGGATGGAACACGGAAGAACCCAATCCCACGACGCTCACCGCCAAGAGAATCAAGAAATAGTTCTCGGCGAAGGCAAGCAACAGCAATCCCACCAAGGTAAAGCACATACCCACCGACAAAGCGTATGGTCGTGGATGCTTGTCGGCATAGAGACCGGTGAAAGGTTGCAGGATGGAGGAAGTCATCTGAAACACCAAGGTGATGATGCCAATCTGTGCAAACGAGAAGTCGAACTTATCCTTCACGATAGGGTATATGGAGGGGATGATAGACTGAATCATGTCGTTCAGAAAATGCGAGATGCTGCAAATGATGAGCATCGAATACACCGTACCCTCTACCATCGTCGGGTTGCCCTTTAACTTACTACCTATAGATTTGATATTCATTATTTTGTATTCTTTTCTTTTTCTTTTATTGGTGAATTTGAATGCAAAGGTACAAAATATTCTATGATTAATGGAATAAAATATTGTGATTTAGAAAGTTTGCATAAGATTTCTTCGTATTCCTTTGGCAATTTAGGAAAATAATCGTAAGTTTGCAAGCAAAATAATAAAAAGATGAAAAATTATGGAAGAAAGATTATCGACTATATATTTGGTAAGCGGCCAGACTGCGCTCCAATACATTATGAATGTGAGCAGAAAATACAGGCAGATAGCGACCGAAGCGATATTCGAGTGTTTGAGACTGGGGTATCCTCTCAACGACATGGAGATTACTGGCAAGGCAAGAGAAATGCTGAGGAAAAGGAATGTAATCGGCTGATTGATATTGCAAAAGCCAATGGCTTGTATATTACAAAAACTGATTGGGATAAGTTTGGTGACAGACGAGTGACTCCAACCGGTGAGAGTATTGTGTTCTTGAGCAAAGATGCAGTTACATACACAAAGATGAAATCGCCTTTTGCCAAGGCTCCGTTGAAACATATTTTACCAGAAGATATAATCTACGAACATTTGATACACAACATTCTGTTTCCCGATACAAGATACCGTTTTGTTGGTATTTCTGAAGACCAAAAAGGTATCAGAATTGTTTTGCAACAAAGAAATGTGTCTTGTATGTTCAGAGTTCCTACTCAAAAAATGATAGATGACTATCTCATCCATCAGTTAGGCTTGGCAAAGGAAGATAAGTATTTCTATGGGAACGAATACTTGGCAATAACCGATGTCTCTAATGTGAGTGATAATGTTCTGTGTGACGAAGATGGTAGGCTATACTTCATCGACCCGATTATCAGATTGAAAAGGTCGGGAAGAGAGGTTTGGGAATATCTCTACAGAACAAGATGTGTGTAAGAAATAATAATCGCATATACTTCATGGAGCAAGGAGGACTCGTATTGTACACTGTCCTCAAAGTCCTTTCGCTCTTCCACTAAACTTTTCTTGATAATATTCTTATCAACATCAGTGATTTCGCATAAAGAGACCAGTCCTCGCATAGACTGATATAAATCTTCACGCTCATAGGATTTCCTCAACAAGAAAAATGCGTTGACAAATGTTATCGCCGATACATATATCTGGATTTTTCCTTTGTAGGCCAAATCAAAAATGATGGCTGCAGGATAATAAAACTTGTCTCGCTTGTCATAGAAATCTATGATGATATTGGTGTCCAAGAATACTTTCATTTGTACTTTTCATTTGTACTTTTCCTCCATACTTGCATATAAAGATTCTTCCATTGTATCAGAAACCTTTTTACGATTGTTTAATGTCATATTGGTAATTTCGGGAGAGAGTTGATAGTTTGCCCATGGGAAAGTTGCAGACATATCCTCTTTCTCCTTTTTCGACTTGGCATCAGCCGACTCCAATAAGCGTTCGGCAAGCCAACGCTCATTGTTGGCAGTCATTGATAGCGACTGAAGACAGTTCCATAATTTATTAATAGCTAATGTTGTCATATCTTCTATGTTTTGATAATATTTTAAGTTTCGCCTCAAAACACGGTCTTGTGAGATATGGGGCGGATTCTATTGCTGCAAAAATACGCTTTTTCTTCTAAACTACAAACTTTTTTGAGGAAAATGTTTGGTTTACAATAATTTTCAATGTATCTTTGCGCCAAAATCAATAGCATGAGACAAGAAATGAATAAAGAGAAAATTTTCATAAATCTGATAAGTATCGCTTTGCTACTTTTATATAGCATGGAAGGACAGTCTGTCACATTCTGTGATAAAAACATAAGCTGCATAGAGCTAAGAAGCAAAAAAATAAGAATACAGACAGCCTTTTCCATACCGATGAATCGTATGATGAAACTTTTTCTGATGGATTAAGCCGAATGCTGCAGAAATATCCCCAAAAAATGGAAGGATTGCGGAAAGCTATGGCGCAGTTGCCACGAAGACAGAGAGAAACTGCTTATCACAATATGATAGTTTATATCGTATCGGCATGGATGATGGAGCAAAGTTAAATGATTGATAAAATCCTGATGGAACAAATGCAATAATTCAAAACTATAATAGGAGGAAAAACAACATGAAACTACGTCAACCCATCCTCCAAACCGAACGATGGCTATCGTTTGCCATTTCCGGCCATCCTTCATTCTAAAAGTTCCAAGAAACGAGCATCAAGAGCCATCCGATAAGCAAAACGCAACTTTTTATCGAAAGATAGGCATATTTATGGGTTGATTATGCTATACTTTTCATAATTTTTCGTACCTTAGCCACCGCAATCGGATAAAACCGACAATGCACAGAATTCGTAGTTAAAAATAAAACGGAGAAATGTTGTATTATCTTTGGGGCATACTTGCTTCTATAACAGGAATCGTAGTACTCTGCAATGCAGTAAGGAAGAGAAAATCAATCGGTGCGGTTTTGTATGGCACTTATTGTTCCTTTTCTCTTGTCTGTATTGTGGCTGGAATCATCTGCATGATTTGTCAACAATATGATGAATTGTGTGCCTTCCTTTTTGGCATTGCATTCTTGGTCATGACATATAGAAGCAGGCATGATTTTCCTCCAAGCTTTAGCATAGATTACATCAATTACCTCAAAGGATATTTTGTCGGTTTTGGAAGCATCTTGTATGCTTTTGTAAAAACTTTTTTAGAAGAATGAAGTATGAAACAAATTTTATTTATAAGCTTGTCGGCAATATTCTTGTTGATCCTATTGTTTGCTTGCACTGGCAAGCAAACCACCTCCAATTATAGGGTGGAGAAGACATGGGCTAAAAACCAAGAGCAAAGTTCGAAAGTTCATGTCTTGAAAAAGAACGCTCAATTTGCAAATGGGAAACGTGTGTTGTACAAAGGGCAAAAATACATCGAGATGACCGAAAACGATATGAAAGAAGTGGATTTGCTTGTTGAGAAATATCTGTATAGGAATATCTGTTGGGAGAATGTTGGTAGAGGTAGCAATGGGTTGTCTTGTTATTTTAGGCAATACCTTTGTTATGAAGAGAATCGGCAAACGTTTGTCTTTGTGAATCTTTATGCTTACAGAACTACGAAATATGACACAAAGACAACCAATGCCTTTGCTGACTATCCATCGGAAGTGGTCATAAATCCTCTGAAAGGTAATACTAAAGATTACAAGATTTTGTTAGTAAACCTTTCTGAAAAGACGATAAATAGTTGCAGATATTAGTGATAGAAGACCACTAGTGTCTCTTAATATA
>DJSH01000075.1:14661-21222 GCA_002440225.1 Candidatus Segatella violae | reverse complement strand
CACGCTTTTGCAGGTGATCCAAGAAATCTTTAAAACACCAAACTTTTTCTTGCATTTTTATATGATACTGCTAAAAAAGATCCATAGTGCCGGATATTCTGTAACGCTGAATATGCCGACACCCCGTTAGCCGTTTCGGCGGATTTGTATAATACAAACGCTATCGTCAAAGGCTTTATCGTGATAGCTGCGAGGCTGTCGACAGAAAACTGTCTAGTAAGAGCAGTAAACTGCCTAAGGCTTTGCAGTTTGCTGTCTACACTGTGGACAGTGGTGGAAAGAGCATCTTGAGGGCCGCTTACAAGCATTGCGATGAGTTGTAAAAGGCATCCCGACGCAGTCTTTCTTACGTCCCGACGCAGGAAAAATTACATCGGGACGCAGGAAAAATTGCATCGGGACGTAATTTTTAAAGTTTCTGCGCAAAGAATTTTGCATTTTACTCTTCACTCTTCACCAATCAAACATAAGTGTCTGATTAATAGATGATTAAAATGGTGAAGAGTGCCCTCGCACACTTCACCCACACTTCACCACACTACACCCTTTCATTTTCTGATTTCGCTAGACTGGTGAAGAGTGGTGAAGAGTGTGTGAAGTGTTGAAGACCACTCTTCACCCTATTAATAGGCTGAAAAACAGCAGGTTGTGCCGATTTGGTGAAGTGTGAAGTGTATTTCTGAATTTTCTGCATGGCGATATTTACTTCAAAATATCTTTGAGCGCAAAGTTGGCTAGGATGCTGGTCGACTGACTCAACATGCGGATGAACTCCTGTGCCGAATTCTTCATGTAAGCATCCTTCAAGATGTGGATGCAACCATCCATCTCGTTGTCGGTGGTGTCGATAGGCACAGCCTTCATGCCGTCTTGGTGGATGACGGTCGATTCGGAGAGAATGGTCACCAGATTGCTACGGCTCAACAAGTCGAAGATGATGTTTACATTGTTCACCTCTACCATGATTTTGAAGTCCAGATCCTTGCCGTCTACCATGTGCTCGAAGGCGTTGCGAGCCTGCAAACCCTTGCTAGGCAGGATGAGGTCGTAGCGTTCCAGTTCGGTGAGCTTCACCGAGGATTGGCGGGCCAAGGGATGGTTCTCGTTCACGATGGCAGCCAAGCGATTGCTGAAGATGGCGCGGCTATCCACCGTCTTGTCGTTCTTCAGCGGCTTGAAGGCCAGCACGAGGTCGAGCTCTCGTCTTTTCAGACCGTCCATCAACTCTTGCATCGTCTTGTACTGGATGTTGAGTTTCACATGAGGATAGGCGCGCAGGAAGGCGATGAGCGTCTCCGACATGATGTTGCTGAACGAGAAGGTGACACCGATGTTCAGGTCGCCGGTGAGCATCTCCTTGAGGTCGTTCATGTGGTCGACGCAAGCCTCGGCAGAGTTGACGGTGTTCTGGGCATAAGGGCGCAGCTCCTTTCCCGCCTCGGTGAGATACACCTCGTGGGAATTTCGCTCGAAGAGAGGCAACCCGATCTCCTGTTCCAGATGGGAAATCTGCTGGGAGAGGGTGCTCTGGGTGATGTAGAGTTTGCGCGAAGCCTCAGAGAAATTGAGCGTCTCGGCTACCTTCAAGAAATATTTAAGTTGTCGTATTTCCATTGTTTCATTCTTTGCAGCTATCGGCCATTAGAATAGCCGATAGCTAATGTTCGCTGCAAAAATACAAAAATTATTTGATTTCCACCTCGTGTAAGTCCACAAATTCACCATTCTTCTTCTTTCTCTCGATCAACATATCGAAGAGCTTGCGCTTGCGGTTGTCGGCGATGAAGCGACGGAAGAATACATTAGGAATCGCCACGCCCAGTGCGATGCAGATGATGGCGAGCGAAGCCTTGATGAGGTTGTTCATACCTACAGTTACCTCGCCTACCACGCCGTGCATGTCGATGAAGGCGAAGAGCGCACGATACATCAACACTCCCGGTACCATTGGGATGACGCTAGGGATGGTGATGCACTGATGAGGGGTGTGGAACCAGTGGCGTGCCTTGATGACGATGACGCTGATGAGCGCCGAACCTGCCAAGGAGCCGATGCTCAAGCCCATGTCGAGACCGATGTTGTTGTTGCTTGGACCCAGGTTGACGAAGTTGCGGAAGCATACGGCGATGATACCGCCCACTGCCACCACAGGGAGCAAACGACGAGGAATGCTGAAGATGGTGGAGAAGCCCATAGCCGAGACAGCGGCTGCGATGGCAAACTCCCAGTACTTATGGTGAGGAGTCATCGTGAGGTCGGTCACAAAGTTGTCGATGTGGCAAATCTGGATGGCGAAGGCGATGCCGAACGCCATGGCGATGATCATGAGCAATGTGTTGACGGCACGCACCATACCCACCTCGATGTATCCGTCGAGCATGTCGCTCACGAAATTGATGAGTGGCACTCCCGGCACGATGAAGAGGGCGCAAGCCATCAATGGATGCCAAGGGGTGTCGGAATGCATGAACGCTGGCACGTGGGCGGCGACGGATGGGGCGAGCGACAGGAATGAGGTCAACCATGCTATCAGTGTAGCCACGAAAGCCGAGATGCCGATGGCGATGTAGTTGTTGCAGCCCTTGGTAGGCAGGTACATGCGAAGGCGGAAGCCGAGGATGGCTGCCAAGGAACAGAAGAAGAACGCTGGCCAGTCGCAACCAAACTGAATGCAGAATCCACCGCAGGCGAAACCACCGCCGATGGCCACCTGCCAAGGGGTGAAGCTGCGTGGAGTCTTGGTCACCTCGTTGAGGGCTTCCTCATACTGGTCGAGTGAATAGTCCTCCTTGATGGCGCGCCAGGTAAGCTTGCTCACCTGCGAGATGCTGGTCAGGTTGATGCCGTGCTTCTCGCAACGCTGGAACTTAGAGAACGAGTGTTCCTCGTCGCTATAGTTCACCATCAGCACGTTCCAGTTGATGTAGAGATGCAGGTATCTCTCGTCGAGTCCGAGATAAGCTGCGGCACGTTTCATTGTTCGCATGATGCGAGAGGTGTCGGCGGCACTTTCCATCAGTATGCAACCTGTGCGCAGCAACAAGTCGAGCTTTCTGCGGAGCTCTTTTTCGGAAATCTCCTGACACTTGCTGTTGTCTGTGTCGTTGCCGCATTTGCAAGTCTTGCTTTCTTCAGAGTTGGCTATGATTGCCCCTAATTCATTCTCCTTTTCCATGAAATAATAATGTCTTTGTTTTTATCCTGTTTTAAAATAATCTTTGTTTTATTTTGAGTGTCTTGTTCTTTTTATCCAAATACGAAGATGATGATCTGAATCGTCACGATGCGCAGGAACATGGCGAATGGATATACGTTCGCATAACCTACGGATGGGGCGTCGGCAGATGTCTGGTCGCGCACATAGGCGAGGGCTGATGGGTTGGTGTTGGCACCAGCCAAGACGCCGAGCAACGTGAAGTAGTTGATGTGGAACACAAATCTACCGATGACGCCTCCCAAGAGGATAGGTATCATGGTGATGGCGATGCCGTAGAGTATCCATATCATGCCATTCTCGGTGGCCACGGTCTGGATGAACTGTTCGCCAGTGCCCAGTCCCACGCAAGCCAAGAAGATACAGATGCCTATCTCGCGGAGCATCAGGTTGGCGGAGATGGTGTTGTAGGTCACCAAGTTGTATTTTGGTCCGAAATAGCCTATGAGGATGGCTACCACCAATGGACCGCCGGTCAAGCCCAGTCTGAGGTTCTCGTCGATGCCAGGGATGAAGAATGGGATGTTGGCCACGATGCAGCCCAGCATGATGCCCAGGAAGATAGGAATCAAGTTAGGGTAGTTGAGTCGCTTCATCTGGTTGCCCAATACCTTCTCTGTATGGGCGATGGCGAGCTCGTTGCCCACTACGGTTACACGGTCGCCGAGCTGGAGCTTCAAGTCAGGGGTGGCAATCAGGTCTACACCGTTTCGGTTCACACGTGTGATGTTGGCACCCAAGTTGCTTCTGATTTGCAACTGGCTGATGCTCTTGCCGTTGATGCCAGGCTTAGTGATGAGGATGCGGCGGTTGATGAGTTCCTTGCCAAAGTCCTCGTCTTTCACGTCCACTTTCTCGCCGAGCAAAATGGTTATAGGCTCCACCACGGTAGGATGAGCCACAATCTGCAGGATGTCGCCCTCGGAGATGATGGTGCTGCCGGTGACGATTTCATCGTGCTTGTCGCTGCCGTTGCGAATAATCTTGGAAATCATGAAGTCGCGCTTCAAGATGTTGCGTATCTGCTTCACGCTGTCGTTGAACACCATCATGTTGGTCACCTTGACGGCGAAGGTGTTCAGTGTCATCGCCTCCAAGTGACCCATGCCTCGCTTGGCGGCAGCCTCTTCCTTCTCCTTGTTGATGTGCAGCGCATATCGCAAGATGATGAACGAGAGGATTACGCCGAGCACACCCATAGGATAGGCGATGGCGTAGCCTGCGGCGATGCTAGGAGCGTCGATGTGGCGCAGGTCGCTGAATGCCTGCTGGGCGGCGCCAAGTCCCGGGGTGTTGGTTACGGCACCAGAGAGGATACCTGCCATCGATGTTATCGATGTTCCCGATAGCGAGAAGATAGCCAATGTGGTGACGATGCTCAGTGCTATCACGATAATGCTGAGCAGATTGAGGCTTTTTCCGCCATTCTTGAAGGATGCGAAGAAGCCAGGGCCTACCTCCAAACCGATGGAGTAGACGAAGAGAATCAAACCGAATTCCTTGAGGAAATGGAGCAAATGCTCGTCAAGGTTGAGAGAGAAATGGCCGAAGATGAGACCAATGAACAGAATCCAAGCCAAGCCCAGGGAAACGCCTTTAACCCTAAGCTTACCCAAGCACAAACCCAGGGTGATGACCAATGCGAGTATCATCACGGAGTGGGCCACACCGCCTCCCCAAAGGTCTGGGAAGCCGTAGAACAGATTTTTTAAAATCTCCATTTTCTTTTACTACCTTATTATATAATAAATGTATGTTGTTTTATTTCGATTGCAAAGGTATAGATAAAAACGAAAGCAAAGAGTCTTTTATATTTAAAATCCACGAATGTGATGATAGGTATTTTCTATAGCAAACGTTTGAATCGCCCTCTTTTTAGTCTTTTTATATGATATTCTTGGTTCGAAAAGCGTATTTCTCTATATTTTTTCGTAATTTTGCAGCAGATAAGGGCGATAGCCCAATATAACATTTAGCACTTAACTGTATAACATAAAGAATAGATGGATATCAACGAAATCAAAGATAAGCGAATTGCCGTGCTCCTATCTGGCGGCGTGGACAGTTCGGTGGTGGTATGGGAGTTCGCCCGTCTGGGCTTGCATCCCGACTGCTTCTACATCAAGATTGGTCCCGAGGAGAAGGAGGAGTGGGATTGCTCTTCAGAGGAGGACTTGGAGATGGCTACTGCCGTGGCTCGCAAATATGGTTGCAAGCTAGAGGTGGTGGACTGCCACAAGGAATACTGGAACGAGGTGACTCGCTACACGATGGACAAGGTGAAGGCGGGCTACACCCCGAACCCCGACGTGATGTGCAACCGTCTCATCAAGTTTGGCGCCTTCGACGAGAAGATGGGGCATAACTATGACCTCATCGCCACCGGTCACTATGCCCAGACCGAGATAGACGAGAATGGCGACAAGTGGCTCGTTACGAGTCCAGACCCTGTGAAGGACCAGACCGATTTTCTTGCCCAGATAGAGAGTTGGCAGCTCAAGAAAGCCGTGTTCCCTATCGGACATCATATCAAGAACGAGGTGCGCGAGATAGCCGAGGAGGAACATCTCGTCAACGCCAAGCGCAAGGACAGCCAAGGCATCTGTTTTCTGGGACAAATCAACTACAACGACTACATCCGTCGTTACTTGGGTGAGAATCCTGGCGATGTGATAGAGATGGAAACGGGCAAGAAGATAGGCGAGCACAAGGGCCTCTGGTTTCATACCATCGGACAGCGCAAGGGCTTGGGCTTCGGTGGTGGACCTTGGTTCGTCATCAAGAAAGATGTTCCTAACAATATCTTGTACGTGAGTCATGGCTACGACCCACAGACCGCCTACAAGAAGGATTTCCCGTTGCACGATTTCCATTTCCTTACCCGTGAGGTGCCGATGCAGAAGGTGACCTTCAAGATTCGCCACACCCCGGAGTATCATCCTGCCACTATCGAGCATTTGGGAGATGGTCGATGGATGATTCACTCAGAAGAAGCCATCCATGGCGTAGCCCCAGGTCAATTCTGCGTGGTTTACGATGAGAACCACCATCGCTGCTATGGCTCAGGAGAGATTACTGTGTAAAATTTTAAGTTTATGGCAATGAAACAGCAACATGCACGTTTTGATTCAGGCGATGGTGGAGTATGACAGGGGCGATGTGCCTCGCATCCAGCACTTCATGAAGGTTCACGACTTCGCCGTGACCATTGCCCAATTGGAGGGGGTGGACGAGGCAACACTCTTCGCCCAAATCATCAAGGACAATACCCTGGCAGAGCTAGGGCTTGGAAACAAATGTTATAAAAAGATTAAGGTGACGCATCTCATTTGAGGATGCGCCACCTT
>DJSH01000075.1:7129-14588 GCA_002440225.1 Candidatus Segatella violae | reverse complement strand
TCAACCTTGCTCTTTGGCAAAACGAGGTTCAGGATTACACCGATGACAGCCGAGAGTCCGATGCCCGAGATGGCGAAGGAACCTGAGGAGAGGACGGCACCGCCCAAGCCCATGGTCAGCATCACGGAGATGATGATGACGTTGCGAGTATCGTTCATGTTCACCTTGTTTTGCATCAAGTTCTGTACACCCACGCTGGCGATGGTACCGAAGAGCAAGAGCATGATGCCACCCAATACCGCCTGAGGAATGCTCTGAAGCAAGGCACTGAGCTTGCCCACGATGGAGAAGCAAATCGCAGTGATGGCTGAGATGCGAATCACGGCAGGACTCGTCACTTTGGTAATCGACATAGCGCCTGTCACCTCTGAGTAAGTAGTCTCAGGAGGACCGCCGAGGAAGGCGGAGCAAAGACAAGCCACGCCATCGCCCAACATCGTGCGATGCAAGCCTGGGTCTTTCACGAAATCCTTCTTAGCCACGGCACTCACCACATACACATCGCCGATATGTTCCAGCACTGGCGCAATCGCCACAGGCAACATATAGAGGAATGGTCCCCAAGAGAAATGGGTGATGGTGTCGAAAGAGATAGGGCAGGAGAACCATGATGCCTTTGCTACTCCCGAGAAATCCACCTCGCCCATGCAGATGGCGATGATGTAGCCCACTACCACACCCGTGATGATAGGCACGAGCTTCATCAAACCCTTGCAGAAGGTAAGCACCAAGATGGCGGTGATGAGCGACGAGAAGGCGAGAATCCAGTTCGTCTTCGCCATATCGACGGCACTGCCCGAAAGGGAGAGACCGATGAGGATGATGGCTGGACCGATGACCACTGGCGGAAATAATCGGTCCAGGAGTTTCTTGCCCTGCCATTTCACCAAGGCGCTCATCACGAAATAGACGAGCGACACACTGGTGAGTCCGGCGATGGTGCCTGGCAATCCCCACTGTTTGGTGGCGGCGATGATAGGGGCGATGAAGGCGAAGGAACTGCCCAGGAAGATAGGCACCTTGCCCTTGGTGATGAAATGAAAGAGGAAGGTTCCCACACCTGCGGTGAAGAGAGCCGTCGCTGGGTCGATGCCTATCAAGAGAGGCACCAACACCGTTGCGCCGAAAGCCACGAAGAGGAATTGCACTCCCACGATGGTCTTCTTGGCGAGAGATAGTTGTTCTGTATCCATATTGATTGATTTAAATGATACTTGATAGTTTGATTTAGATGATACTTGTTTGATTCCACCTTATCTTTCTGCAAAATTACGACTAATATTTGGAATATGCAAACATTTGTAGCCAAAAACTTTGGCAGTCTAGGATAATGCATGAATTCGATTCTTTTTTCAACCTTTTCTTTTGCAGTTTCGAAAAAAATGATTAGCTTTGCAGTGGCAATCAAGAATGATGGCTTACAATCGTAAAAATAAAAAAGGTAGAACAATGGCAGACTTGAAATTATATCCAGTAGGAATCCAAACGTTCGAGGATATTATCGCTCGAAATCTTCTCTATGTAGATAAGACGGAATATGTTTATCGCATGACTCATAGCGGTGGCAAAAATTTCTTCTTAAGTCGTCCGCGTCGTTTTGGTAAGTCGTTGCTCACCTCTACTTTCCATAGTTATTTTTCGGGCAAAAAAGAACTTTTCAAGGGTCTTGCCATCGAAAAGTTCGAAAAGGAGTGGACGGAATATCCTGTGCTCCATTTCGACATGTCGGGAGGCAAACACATGGAGAAGGAAGATTTGGAAGCCTACCTGGATGATATGCTGGATGAGCAAGCAGGTTTGCTCGGATTGAAGCGAGAAGACAAGGCTTCTAATCTGCGATTGAAGGACATGATATTGAAACTGTATGAGCGAACAGGCAAGCAGGTGGTTGTACTCATTGATGAGTATGACGCCCCCTTGCTCGATGTGGTGCATGATGATGATAAGTTGGCGGTACTTCGCAATGTGATGCGCAATTTCTACAGTCCATTGAAAAAGTACGAACCATACCTTCGTTTCGTCTTTCTGACGGGTATCACCAAGTTCTCGCAGATGAGTATCTTTAGCGAACTGAACAATATCACGAATATTAGCATGAGGGATGATTATGCTGGTATCTGTGGTATTACCAAGGATGAACTCCTTACCCAGATGTCGGTGGATGTCGATGCTTTGGGAGGAAAACTTGGCAAGACTCGAGAAGAGACACTTTTGGCTTTACAAGAGTATTATGATGGTTATCATTTTTCTGCAAATTCACCAGATGTATTCAATCCATATAGCTTGTTGAATGCCATGTCTGCGGGTAGTTTGGACTATTATTGGTTTGCTTCTGGTACCCCTACCTATCTTATAGAGATGCTCAACAAGTTTAATGTGATGCCGTCGGAAATCGGTGGGGGAGAGGCCGACAAGTCTGAGTTTGACGCTCCTACGGAGAAGATGACCACCATCATGCCTTTGCTCTATCAGAGTGGCTACATCACCATCAAGGGTTACGACCCAGATACTGAACTTTATACACTCGACCTTCCTAACAAGGAAATCCGAGTGGGCTTGTTTCGTTGTCTGTTGCCACATTACATAGGCATGAACACGGTGAAGGGAACCACGACTATTGCCAAGATGTCGGCTCTCATTCGCCGCAACGACATGGATGGTGCCTTGCAGATGCTCCAGGCATATCTGGCAACTGTTCCATATTGCAACAATGCCGACTCTGAGGGGCATTATCAGCAGATGATGTATGTGATATTCTCCATTCTTGACAATTATGTAGATGTGGAGGTTCGTACTCCACTGGGGCGTGTGGATATGGTGTTGCGGACAGCCACCCACCTTTATCTCTTTGAGTTGAAGCTCAACAAGACAGCCGCTGTGGCGATGAACCAAATCAATCTGAAGCAATATCCTAAGCGTTTTGCCCAAAGTGGATTGCCAATAGTCAAGGTGGGTGTCAACTTTGATGTGGCGACACATAATATTACGGATTGGAAAATAGAGGAGTAACGTTGTTTATTATTTCTTCATCACCAAGTCCGCCAGCACGATGGCTGATTTGCAGGGTGAGAATGTCCTGCTTGTAGTTCTTCGAAAAACCAAGGTTGATGTCCCTGTGAGAGAGGTCCAGTTTCGTTGTTCTCTGTAATTTTCAAGAAAAAAACTTTTGCAACCTGATTGCAGAAGTTTTTTTGTAACTTTGCACTCGAATAAATGAAATGTGTAACTAAAAGTATCATAAAACGATGAAAGAAATGGAACATCAACATGATTCGTGCTGTTCAACGCAAGAGCAGAAATGTGGTTGTGGATGCAATCACGAACATGAGGAGGGAGGATTGAAATCGAAAATCATCCTTATTGCCCTAACTGTCGTCCTCTTGATAGGAGCGGTATGGGTGGAGCACAATTGCAATCTTGCCACATGGCAATTGTTGCTGGTTTATCTGATACCTTATTTATTAATAGGACATGAGACGCTGGGCGAGGCTGCGGAAGGCATTTCCAAGGGCGATGTTTTCAACGAGGATTTCTTGATGGTGATCGCTACCATCGGTGCCCTTTGCATCGGTTTCTTCCCTGGTACAGATACCGAGTTTCCCGAGGCAGTCTTCGTGATGCTTTTCTTCCAAGTGGGCGAACTCTTCGAGGAATATGCCGAGGGAAAGAGCCGTGACAGTATCTCGCACTTGATGAATATTCGTCCGGATGTGGCGAACGTGGAGAGAGCGGGCAAGTTGGAAGTCGTTTCGCCTGAGGAAGTGAAGGTGGGCGAGACCATCTTGGTGAAGCCTGGCGAGAAAGTGCCGCTCGATGGAGTAGTGGTGGAAGGTTGTTCGGCTCTGAACACGTTGGCTTTGACAGGCGAAAGCGTGCCTCGTGACTTGAACGAGGGCGATGAGGTAGTCTCTGGTTGCATCAACCTGACGGGTGTCATCAAGGTGCGCACCACCAAGAGTTTTGGCGACAGTACTGTGTCGAAGATTATCGCCTTGGTGGAGAGTGCCGATGAAAACAAGTCTAAGAGCGAGGCTTTCATCACCCGGTTCGCCCGTGTCTATACCCCGATTGTCGTCTTTGCCGCCATCGCTTTGGCTGTCATTCCTCCTGTGTTGGGTGCTCTGGGCGTTGCCACTTCCCTCTTTGGTGAAGGGAACTTTGGCGACAATTTCCCATTGTGGTTGAATCGAGCCTTGATATTCTTGGTGGTGTCTTGTCCTTGCGCCTTGGTAATCAGTGTGCCGTTGACCTTCTTCGGTGGCATCGGTGGAGCTTCTCGCAATGGAATCCTTGTCAAGGGAAGCAACTATATGGATGCACTTGCCAAGGTGGGCACGGTGGTGTTCGATAAGACGGGAACCTTGACCCATGGTGAGTTTGCCGTTGAGGCTGTGCATGCTGGCGATGATTGTTCCCATGTGGGCGAATATTCCGACAAGGAAAAGATACTCTTGCACTTGGCTGCCCATGCCGAGCATTTCACCACTCATCCGATAGGTGCTGCTCTGCGCCAGACTTTCCCTAACGAGGCGACTGATGGTTGCGAGGTAACCGATGTGGAGGAGATTGCAGGTCATGGCATTCGTGCCAAGGTAAACGGCAAGGTGGTTTGCGTGGGCAACAAGAAGATGATGGAGAGCATCGGTGCTAAGTGGCATGATTGCCATCAGGTGGGTACTATCATCCACGTAGCCATCGACGGCAAGTATGCTGGCCATATCGTTGTCAACGACAGAATCAAGGAGGGTAGCGCCGAGGCGATCAAGCAATTGAAAAACCTTGGTGTAGAGAAGACGGTGATGCTGACGGGCGACCGCCGTGAGGTAGGCGAGGACGTGGCTCGCAAGTTGGGCTTGGACGAAAGCCGAACCGAGCTTCTTCCTACTGATAAGGTGACGGAGTTGGAACGTCTGTTGGCTAACAAACCGAAGAACAAGACCTTGGCTTACGTGGGCGATGGCATCAACGATGCTCCTGTGTTGAAACGTGCTGATGTGGGAATTGCCATGGGAGGCTTGGGCAGTGACGCAGCCATCGAGGCAGCCGACGTGGTGCTGATGGACGATGAGCCGAAGAAGATAGCCCTAGCCATCAAGATAGCCCGCCGCACCATCCATATCGCCCACGAGAATGTAACCTTCGCCATCGGTGTGAAGGTGGCAGTTCTCATCCTTGCCACGGTGGGTCTGGGTACCATGTGGATGGCAGTATTTGCCGATGTCGGTGTTACGGTGTTGGCTGTGCTCAACGCCATGAGGGCATTGAAGAAAGAATCTTGTGGCATAGGACGAGTGAAGGCTCATGCTTCGTTGGTATTGCTGGGTTTGGTTAGTTTGGCGAGTTTGGCAAGCTGCGACTCCGTTTTTGATGTGCATCCATACGATGTGCATGTGGATGGTGAAAAAAATGTGAATGCTGCCAATATCAAGAAGATTGAGGAGGCGGTAAAGAGCAAAGACACCATTCGCTTTGCCGTGATCAGCGATAGTCATCAGTGGCTCAACGACCTATCCGATGAAGTGAGAAACATCAATGGGAAGAGCGACAGCATCGACTTTGTGTTGCATCTTGGCGATGTGACTGACTTTGGTGCTACGCAAGAATTTCAGTGGACACGAGAGAAACTCCAAAAGTTGAAACGACCATTCGTTGTGTTGCTTGGCAATCATGACTGTCTGGGCACAGGCAACCAAACCTATGAGGTGGTGTTCGGAAACCCTGATTTCAGTTTTATCGCAGGTAGGGTGAAATTTTTGTGTCTCAACACCAATGCCATAGAGTACGACTATTCTCGCCCTGTGCCTAATTTCGACTTCATGGAAGAGCAACGTACTGCCGATTCGCTCGATTTCGACCGCACTGTGATTTGTATGCATGCTCCGCCTTATTCCGAGCAATTCAACAACAATGTGGCGAAGGTGTTCAATTACTACACCCATCAGATGCCTGGGTTGATGTTCTGCCTTTATGGGCATGGTCACCATACCGAGCAAAACGACATCTATGGCGATGGCACCATGTATTATGAAGTGGGCAACGCCCCTAAGCGTCAATATTATATATTCACCATTACCCCTACAGACTATCGTTATGAAATCATCACTTTTTAAGATTATCGTATTTTCGTGCTTGTTGCTGTTGGGCGCCGTTCAGCAGATGAAAGCCCAGCCTATGGGGGACACGGCGAAAATGGAAGCTACGGACACAGTACTCTCACGATATGAACGTACTGCCTTGAAATATCGCAAGCATTGGGATGTGTTGATTCCTACTCAGGGAGTCATTCAGACTTGTGGCAACATGGGCATTGTTTCCATGGGAATCGGTTGGGACTATGGCAAGCGTCGCCAGTGGGAGACGCATCTCATGCTGGGCTTCATCCCTCGTTTCGATTCCCATAATAGCAAGGTTACATTGACTCTCAAGGAAAATTTCATCCCTTGGCGCAAGGACATCGGCAAGGGATGGTGGTTTGAGCCTTTGGAATGCACATTGTACTTCAACACGGTCTTCGGTCATGACTTTTGGACCAAACAACCAACGAAATACGAGAGCGGTTACTATCCATTCTCCACTCGCATCCGTCCGAACCTTGCTTTGGGTGAGCGATTCAAGTTTGACATTCCGCACAATAGGCGTAAACGCATCAAGAGCATCACGTTCTTTTACGAGTTAGGCACGAACGATATTTGTTTCATGCGTTTCTACCGCAATGGTTCCGCCGAGTTTTGGGATGTCTTCGGATTGTCGTTCGGAGCGAAGGTCCAGTTCTTGTAATTCATAGGTTCTTGTACCTATTTGATAAAAATAACAAAGGCAATATCCTGCTTCTTTTTAGGGGGAGGATATTGCCTTTGTTGGTATTTCTTGCTTTATACTTAAAAAAATATATGCTCAATGGTGTTACTCTTTATTTTATTTTCGACAAGGACAAAGTTTCACCATTTTCACCTGTTGCTATAATCTTATTAACTTTGTTTACAGTAACTTTATAAGCTTGATTATATGTCTTTCCATTACCTTTTGAAGAAATAGCCAATGTATTACCATCAAAGGTAAATGTGAAAGCAATTTTATAGGATGCTGCTGACATCTTCTCTTCACAATTGCCTTTTCCATCTTTATTGAATGTCCATACTGCATCCTTTATCTTAGACTCATCTTCCCAAGTACCGACGATACTCAAATCTTTAACCTTTGAATCGTCATCATCAGAACTGCAGCTTGTAATAGTTGTCGTTGCAAATGCTCCAATAAACAAGAGCAACATTAAAAATAAATACTTTTTCATAAATTTGATATTTTAATTTTAACTAAACATTTTAACTTATCTGTTTCCTTTTGCTCGATTATGTGTCTTGCAGAGCATTTGGCAATTGCTTTCATCTGTAGCACCGCCTTTGCTCCATGCTGTGATATGGTCGGCATCCATTTCTTTCAGCGACCAAATTCTATCCTT
>DJSH01000075.1:0-7018 GCA_002440225.1 Candidatus Segatella violae | reverse complement strand
AATACACGGACATTCAAAAGTCTTTTGTCTTGGCAGCCTCCAAGTACATACTCAAATACATTCTTCTTGTCAGTGACACACGGATCGTTATATAGCTCCTCCACCTTTTGGGATACCTCTACATGATTATAAGGAGTGGTATGGAATCGCTCATACAGTTCACCCCAGTTAAGTCCCTTCATCTTTGGGTAAACTTCATCAAAGGTATTGTCTATCCAAGAGATAACATCATTGAAATAGTTTTTCAATTCGGAAATGTCCTTGTCACGTCGATGTTCCTGCATGTAGTCTTTGATATTTCCATGACTAACCCATCTCAAGGCTTCTTGAAGAATTTCCTGTCTGTTGACGGAGCCGTTAATATAACATCCCCATTTCTGCACATGGGAATCTTCCTTGTTGCTGAATTCCTTGCGAGCTGCACTCACGAAGGGACCGGAGTAAATGGCATTCAGTTTTTCTTGTTCATTGAGACGGATGCCACCGATATTGATGATTTCAAACCATTCCTTGATTTCCGATTCAGTACCCTCACAGATGTAAGCCAGCATCTTGGTATTCTCAATGAGTACTCTTTCTTCCTTGTCTAATGATTTGAACTTATAAGGAATTCTATCTTTTTTGATGTATGAGAACAGATTTGTCAAGTATCTTCCGAGGCTAGTGATACGCTGTTGCCCATCAAGAACCTCCAAACGACCATCAGGCAGCTTATTGAAGTATAACAGCCCCAAAGGATATTTTTTTAAGACAGAGTCTATGACTGCGGCTTCTTTCTCGCTATTATTCTCACTATAGAGATAGTTACGTTGATACTCTGGCTGGATGGTTAGTTTGCCTCCTAAGCCATATAGTCCTTTTCCGTCAACTTTGCTGTAAGTGAATCCTTCACACAGCTCTTTTACTGTATATTCTTTTAATTCAGTTTCCATTGTTATTGCTTTTTTCGGATTAATATTCGAGCATAAGCCTGTATGTAATAATTACCATCAACGATGTAATAAACCTCTCCATCCAAAGGTCTATCTAATTTTATCACAGGACCATCATTGAGTTTCGTAACCACACTTTTCTTGCCATTTTTACTAACTTGAATTTGTTTTGGATAAGTTTTATTAGCCATACTAAACCAAGTTTTAGTGATACCTACAATCTCGAATTGCTCAGGACAGTATTTATCAAGAAAAGAAATAGGTACTCCCATCATCCCTTCATAGTCACAAGGAATCGCATCAGTGTATGGAACTTCTATGGCATCGAAATTATCATAGTGTTGATATTGTTTTCCCTTAACCTCCTTATGCTTACTATATTTGATATTATCTGCCATTGTCATAAAGTCTTTGACGCTATGACGGTGTCCATGATCAATGTTAGTATACCATCTTACACCTTTTACTCGAATGTATTTCTTGCCATTTTCATCTATTCTTGTTCCAGAAGCCTCTAATGGGTATTCATCAGGCACACCAAATTCTCGATCACCGCTATGAATAGAGTTTCCCATCCATACCTTATTATCTTTTATCAAAGGAAATACTTCTTTATATGTTACGCAATTGATGTTGCCGATGATAATGAACTGCTTGTTGGCTTCGACAATCCAAGCCAAAAACTCTCGGAATAGAGAGAATGGTGGATTGGTTATTATAATATCTGCTTCATCTCTCAGCTTTTTGACTTCCTCGCTTCTGAAATCTCCATCACCTTCTAGATAATCCCATTGTAAGTCAGTAAGATTGGTCATTCTGTCTCTTGTGGAGTCTTCGGTTAAGACAAAGATTTTACCATGTGTCTTAGTCTTGTCCTTGTCGTACTTTAAAGATTGAGTTTCAAACAAGGACAACTGTATGCCGTTTTTATAGGTCATGCTCTCTGGAGCATAACTGGTAGAGATGAGTTTCTTCAATCCCAGTTCCTCGAAGTTTTGAGCAAAGTATTTGGTGAAGTTACTCCACTCTGGGTCATCGCAAGGCAAGAGGACAGTCTTGCCACGAAATACATCAGGATTGTAATCGAGATAGGCTTCCATTTCGGTTTCTATGTCATAGAACATGGTATAGAACTCGTCTTTCTTGGCAGCCTTAGCATTTGATAATGTATTGTTTGCCATAATTATTGATAGTTGTTTTGCACCCAACTATCAATCCGCAAAACGCAATAGGGTAATAAGAAAGGCGTGATGCCTCTTATCGCGTTTAGCACGGGGCGGCCTCGGAATGGAGCCCCGGAATACCTAATAAGAATGCATCACGCCCTATGGCGCATGCATCGCTTTTGGTATTCCAGAGGCTACTATACGAGCCACCTGTCACATATTATTTTCGTGCTTTTTATTCCAAATAGAGTTTCCGAGGCTCTTGGCTAAACGCGAAATAATAGCGAATGCTTTTGTTTTTACCCACAATGTCTTGGGCTTTTCCTTCGTAAAAAAGGATAACCCACATGCAAAAGTAATAAAAATCATGGAGATAACTGCAATTTTTTTGATTTTTCTTCTCTTTTATAGGAATATTTTTGTAATTTTGAAGCAAAAATATAAAGTTATGAACTGAACTTTCGCAAGTACTCAAGAATGCGCCCTGAAAGGGTAATAGCACCTAGCCCAGGGCAACGCCNNCCTAGGGCGTTGCCCTAGGCTAGGTGCTTTTGGGCCTTCAGCCCGAATCATTATCTACCTGCGAAACTTGAATTATGAACTATATATTTACCAAACAAGAAGTAAGAGTGCTGAAACATCTAGCAGATGGACAACAGCATGATGAGGCACCAGCAGGATTGTCTGATGCCCAATTTTATGTGGCGTTAAAATCTCTCAAAGCAAACGATTTCGTTTATGCGGACTTTGCTGAGGGTGGTAAAGTCGTTTCTTCCAAGATTAAAATAAAAGGACGTGCAGCTTTGGATGATTTGAAAAATCTTGAGGAAGCCATGCTCAACCATATTCTTAATCAAAAGGGCTTGACAAAATATAGCTATGCGGTTCTTGTCCATTTTAAAAATAAAGGAGAACAGAAAAATATATTTGAGGGAGAGAAAACAAATAAGGAGTTTGGCGCAATATTGAAATCATTATTAAAAAAACATCTATTATGTTATCATACTAGCGATAGAATTACTTTTGTTACAGATGAAGGATTGCAATTGCTTGAAGACATAGATTATTTGTGGGATAAGGAACGTACAGATTGGGCAAATGGACAAACTAAAAATCTTGTTTCTACAGGCTTAGTCTCTGCTAATATACATATAGACCCAAAGAGAAGAAGGGAAATGATGAAGTTCATCGTAACAACTAGTAACCACGGATTCTATAAAGATGAAAATGGAAAACCATATAAATTGGAAGATGTTATGAATGCTTATGCTCTTTTTTTAGGGGATGATAAGCTGAAAGAGTATTCTTCATTGGTTAATGAATCAGGAGAATTGGAGGATAAGGGCTTAATAGATGAACTGCAACCTATTTTTTACGGTAGCGTTCCTGATGTTATTTCGTTTGTGGAAAAAATCAAAACCATAAATAATAATCCGGAAATTGTGAGAGTGGCGGCTGATTATGTCAATAAAGGAATTATTTCAAATATGTCTTGCAAGTCAGCTTTATGGAAAGTTCTGAATAAGTATGATATTTATAATCCGACATTAAATACGTGGTGTAAATGCATTGCAAATTACATGAAATAGTATTAGTAATTCATATAAATTATTCACATTTATAATAATTTGTATGATAATATATGAGTAAACGTGAGTAAACGTGAGAAAACGTGAACTCATGTTTTTTCATATTGTATCTTTGCAGCAGAATTCTAAACATCGGAATTCTGCTGCATTCTTTTTGATAAGATGTTAGCCAGCAGTATAAAACTGAGCACGGTCCGATGGCTTGGGGATGAATAACATAAGTTGTCCTATATAACCCAGGTAAGTGCTAGGGTAACGTTTAATACCTATAATATATGAATAAGGTATTATCTCTCGGAGAAGCCATCACAGATATGCTTCTCCACGCCAACACACCATTGGCTGTCGTCTATCGCAAGCACCTTGCTGAGCAAGTGGCAGAGAAGGCAAGTCGTGTAACTTCTAATGAGAAAGGAGAACCTGATGGAAGACTTCGTATCTAAGAGAAAATTGGATGTTATAGTGAATGACGCTGCTACATCCGATGATCCAAAGGAGAATGACAGCTTTATCTCTGTTTCTTCCATTAACAACTTCCTTGAAAAAGGTAAACAAATGGATGAGCCTCGTCAACTCGTCAATCGTATTGTCGTAGAGCATGAGGCAACCTTCCTCTTTGGTGATACTGGTATTGGAAAGACTATCCTCGCGATTCAGATGGCGTGCTTAATGGCTATGCTTGGTAAGAAGGTCCTATATGTCAATTTTGAACTTTCTGAACAGCAGCTCGCTATGAGATACCCAAAGAAGGTGTTTCCTGAAACGTTCTATATCGCCAACATCGACTATTCTCGTATGCACGATGTTACCGAGCAAAGTCATATTCTAGAAGAGATACAAAGACTTGCCCTCGAAAGAGGCATAGATGTGGTGGTTATCGACAACTTCACCAATCTTTGCATCAATTCTAAGGAGGGTAGCGAGGCTGGTAACATCATGTTGCAACTCCTCAGCTTGCGTAGAACCCACAACTGGACGATGCTCATCCTCGCCCATGTGCCTAAGCGTAAGCCTGGCGACCCTCTTACGCTCAACGATTTGGCAGGAAGCAAAATTCTTAGCAATCTTGCCGACAATGTCATAGGTCTCAACAAGTCGAAAAAGGATAAGGACTTGCGATACATCATTCAGCTGAAGTATCGTTCTTTCCCTATTGAACTCGACTATAAGAATGTGCAGGAGCTTCGCTTGACAACAAGCGACAACTGGCTTCACTTCGAGTTTGGTGGTTATGACGAAGAGCGTGCCCATCTGCCTAGAACCCGTGATGAGAAAGCTGAACTGGAGCGTGATATCGTGAAGGAACTCAAGGAACCTAATGGCTTGTCATATCGTGCAATCGCCAATAAGTTGGGTACGAGTCTCGGAATGGTGCAGCGTACAGCCAAGAGTTATGGACTCGCCAAAAAGGTAGTGGGAACAACCAAGAAGTAAACGAGATGTATCAGATGTGTATCATTCTGATTTTTGATACAAAATGATAATTAATATATTGATATAGGTATAGTTATGATGTATCACAACCGATACAACGTCTTGTGTCAAACAAAAGACTTTGTATCAGTGTTGATACAGTCTAAAACTCTATATATCAATTACTTAATAGTCTGTTTGTATTATTTCGAAAATGATACACTCTGATACAAGTTTTTTAATATAAAAAAACATTACAGATGTATAGAAACGATGATATTAGATTCATGTTGGAGCAATATAAGGCTGGTGGTGCCAACCGTTATGTTTGCCCACAATGTGGCAGAAAGCGTTGCTTTACCCGCTATGTCGATGTGGAGACTGGCGAGTATGTTGCTGATGAGTGTGGCAAATGCAACCATACAGCCTCTTGTGGTTATCATTATCCACCGAGGAAATATTTTAAAGATCATCCTAAGAAGTGGAAGGATAGAAATGATGCCGAGTTAATCCATGGACAGCCTGTATTGGGATTGTCTCATCGTGGGAAGCAACGTTCGCAAGTGCGTTTTATGGACTTACAGGAGAGACATCAAACGGAGTTCTTCGATATGTCTTGGGTGGTGAAATCGATGTTGCGCACAAGCACCTTTCGACGTTGGTTAGAGCATTTGTTTCTTAAGAATGATAATGCTTCATTATCAGCTAATGCAATTGATGAAAAGCAAGGAGGAATGGCTGCATCTGCAACGAGTGGAAATCTCCAGCGAGTTCTAGCCGATTATTATGTGGGTGGTACTTTGAAAAATGTCGTCATTGGAGGCATTGACTATGGGCCAGCAGTGGTGTTTTGGTTGATAGACGAGCAGGGGAGGGTGCATGATGCCAAGTTGATGGCTTACAAGAGCGATGGTCACCGTGTCGGTAATTGGGGAAACTCGATGCGTTCCATCTGTGAGCGAAGCCACGTAGGACCTCAGTTGGCTGAGACCGAAAAGGTACTCTTTGGCTTGCACCTGCTGCCTCATTATCCAGACAAGACGGTTTGCATTGTGGAGAGTGAGAAAACAGCTATCATTTGTGCCTGTCATTATCCTCAGTTTGTTTGGTTGGCTACAGGTGGTTGTGGTAACTTGCAGAAGAGCAAGTTGGTGCCTTTGCAAGGTAGAAAGATCATGGTGTATCCCGACAGTGGCGAGTATGATAAGTGGAAGGATTGTATGGCTGGGAGCGGCATTGCCAACTATGAGGTGCTTGACTTCATGGAGCAATATGAACCGAATACTGACATCGCTGATATACTCTTGGGTGAGGCCAAATATAAGGGTTCTGCTCCGTAAGTATCATACTTACGACGTCTAGTTAAGATACTTACATACCATAAATGATATGTTTTATTAATCATCTTATAAAATAAGAAAAAATAGTTATGACGGATTTTAAAATTAAGACATACGGCAAGTCAGAACTTGCCCTGCTGTATTTCCCAGATGCGAGTTCTGCCCATACGGCAGTCAACCATCTCATGTCGTGGATTCGGCGTAGCCCTCAGCTCAAGGAGCAGTTGGTGAAGAGGGGCTATCGCAAGTCTGCCAAGTTTTTCACTCCTAAGGAGGTTGGATTGATTGTAGAATACTTGGGTGAACCATAGGATAAAGAGGGACATTCTTTCGGAATGCGAAGGCTTTCCGCTAAAGAATGTCCCTTTATCGTTCATTATCTCACACAACGTATGGTATCGTATGATTGACCAGCACAAAAGTGGTATCTTTGCCATGTAATCCAAAAGGGATTATGCGATGAGGCTTTCCTTGATGAGGGCAATACCAAAAGAGGAATATGCGGAATCGGCAGTGATTAACTCAAAATTTTTACAATTATGATTAAGTATGTTTTAAACCTAAAATCCGCAACAATA
>DJSH01000016.1:32374-43748 GCA_002440225.1 Candidatus Segatella violae | reverse complement strand
CAGAATTCAAGGCAGGTGATATTGGCAAGTATCTGACTGGATTTGAAGTGTTAAACCCTGATTTGGTGATTTGTCATTTAGATGCCAAAGCTTCGATGCAGATTGATCTGACAATTAATAAGGGACGTGGCTATGTTCCTGCTGATGAGAATCGTCAATTCTGCACAGACGTTAACGTTCTCCCAATCGATTCCATCTACACCCCTATCCGTAACGTAAAGTACTCAGTTGAGCCTTATCGTGTTGAACAGAAGACCGATTATGACAAGCTCGTGCTTGAAGTTACAACAGATGGTTCCATTAGTCCTAAGGATGCACTGAAAGAGGCTGCGAAGATCCTTATTTATCACTTCATGCTCTTCTCTGATGAGAAGATTACTCTTGAGACTCAGGATCAAGAGAGTAACCAGGAGTTTGATGAGGAGGTTCTCCACATGCGCCAGTTGCTTAAGACTCGCCTCGTAGACATGAACCTTAGTGTTCGTGCCCTCAACTGCTTGAAGGCAGCTGATGTCGAGACACTTGGTGACTTGGTTCAGTATAACAAGACTGACCTCTTGAAGTTCCGCAACTTCGGTAAGAAATCGCTTTCAGAGCTTGATGATTTGCTCGAGAGTCTGAATCTGTCTTTTGGAACTGATATTTCAAAGTATAAATTAGACAAGGATGCTTAATGCTCCTAGTCCAAAAAGAACAAAACAAAAATGAGACATAATAAGAAATTCAACCATTTAGGTCGTACTGCTTCTCATCGTAATGCGATGTTGGCTAATATGGCAACATCACTTATCTTGAGCGAGCACAAAAGAATCACTACGACCCTCGCAAAGGCTAAGGCTCTCAAGAAGTATGTTGAGCCATTGATTACTCGTTCTAAGAACGATACCACTACTTCACGTCGTGTTGTATTCCGTTATCTTCAGAATAAGTATGCTGTCAAGGCTCTCTTCGGTGAGGTTGCAGAGAAGGTAGCTAACCGACCAGGTGGTTACACTCGTGTTATCAAGTTGGGTACCCGTCAGGGCGACGCAGCAGAGATTGCTTTCATTGAGCTCGTAGACTTTGATGAGAATATGGCTAAGACTCAGAAGGCTGCTGCTAAGAAGACTCGTCGTAGTCGTAAGGCAACTAAGTCTGAAGAGGCTCCTGTAGCTGAGGCACAGGCAGAGGCTCCTGCAACAGAGGAGGCTCCAAAGGCTGAATAAGTTACAAAATATCTCAGATAGATTAAGCGTCCTTGTCTTTTGACAGGGACGCTTTTTTTGTTGCTTCAAGAAACTTTTCATCCTTGTAGGGTTTTTCCTATATATTTTTAGGGATTCTTTCTTGTCTCATTTCTGAAGAAAGTTGTATCTTTGCAGAAAATTTAAAGGTTACTAGAATGAAAAAGATATTTGTTTTAGTTTTATGCTCTTCTTTGATGTTGAGTAGTTGCGGTACATATACAGGAAGTGGTGCTTATGCAGGAGCTTCTTTGGGCTCTATCTTAGGCTCTGCTATAGGTGGTTTGTCTGGTGGTCCTCGGGGCTCAGACATGGGAACTATCATCGGCATGGCTGGTGGCGCTGCCGTTGGTGCCGTTTTGGGAAGCCAAGCAGACCAAGCTCAAGCTCAGCGCCAGTCTACTTATCCAGAAAGTCGTTCTCGCCACAGTCAGGGCGTGGATTACTCCGACCGTTCATATGAGGGGGCATCTACTCCCAATGACTCTCAGATATTCGATTCATCCAATAGTGGTGATGACCGAATTTATGATTTTGATGGTAAGGATTATACTGGAAACTACAGTGCACAGCAGCCTACATCATCTATGCCTAGTGCTAAGATAGATGAATTGGGTGGTAACTTTTCTTATTCTCCGTCCTTGGAGATTTTGAACGCCCGTTTTGTTGATGCCAACGAGGATAATACCCTCAATCGAAATGAAACTTGCAAGTTGATTTTCGAGGTACGTAATTCTGGTAAGCAAGCTGTTTATGATGTTGTACCTACTGTCGTGGAGACTACTGGCAACAAGCATATATTTATTTCACCTAGTGTTCATGTGGAGAAGATTGAGCCTGGCAACACAATCCGGTATACGGCAATGGTGAAATCTGACAACCGTTTGAAAGATGGCGTCGCTCGTTTCTGTGTTTCTGTGATACAGGGTGGCAAGTCTATTTCTAAGGTCAATCAGTTTGATATTCCTACCAAGAGGTAATGGGATTTCCAAATATATATAGTCGTTCCCTGTAGGGGCAAAAGCTTTATTCCTAAAGTCGGTGAACAATAAAACTTTTGCCTTTACAGGGCGATTTTTCTTACTTTGATCTAGAATGCTGTTCTAGGCTATGAACTTTTGAGCTTTCTGCTCGTTTGTGCTCCATAGATTTCTTGTTCTCATGCTTCGTCGTTTCTGAAGTTTCCTTTTTTATGATAGGTGCCTTTTCCTCTTTCTTCTCGCCCCATTTACTAGGAAACTTATAGTCAGCCTCTGCCATCTCGAAGTCGATGATTGGCAATTTCTTGTCCTCTGGTTTGAACGGAATTGGGTTCTCCACCATTTCCACTTTCACCGTGGCCACACCTTGGGCTATCATTCCAATGGCCTTGGCGGCAGCCCAAGATATGTCGATGATTCTGCCTCGTCCAAAGGGACCGCGGTCGATTACTTTTACCACTACACTCTTTCCGTTGCTCAAGTTCGTTACCTTTAAATGTGTACCGAAGGGATAGAAACGATGGGCGCATACCAAACTGTCGTGATGGATGCGTTGACCGCTTGCCGAGCGTGCTCCAGTGGCTCGTTTCGAGTAAAACGAGGCTTTGCCATGCTGGTGCTTTTGGGCAAAGCATGGGGCAAGGCAGAGAGCTGTAAAAATTGCTGTTATGAAAGTTTTTGTTTCCATATCATCTTGTTTATGGGCGCAAATATATAAAAAAATGTTGAAAGATGCAAGTAAATATCAGAAAATCAGTATCTTTGCAGTACTAATAACGACAGATATGGAAAATAATGTACCGCAGGAGTGGAATAAGTTCTACTTGAAAGACGTTTCGTTTGTCAATCTGATGATGCGTCGTATCTATAATGTGCTGATTGTGGCAAACCCATACGATGCGTTCATGTTGGAAGATGATGGACGTATCGAGGAGAAGATATATAATGAGTATATGGAGCTGGGTCTTCGATATCCCCCAACCTTCACCCAGGTGTCTACCACGGAGGAGGCTGCCGAGGTGTTGCGTTCCACCGTCATCGACCTTGTGATTTGTATGCCGGGCAATGCCGACAACGATGCTTTCGACGTGGCGCGCGACATCAAGGGCAAGTTCCCGAACATCCACTGCGTGGTGTTGACTCCTTTCTCGCATGGCATTACTAAGCGTATGGAGAACGAAGACTTGAGTATCTTCGACTACGTGTTCTGTTGGTTGGGTAATACCAACTTGATTCTCTCCATCATCAAGTTGATAGAGGACAAGATGAACTTGGAGCATGACATCCAGGAGGCGGGCGTGCAGATGATTCTCTTGGTGGAGGATTCCATCCGCTTCTACAGTTCCATCTTGCCGAACCTTTATAATTATATCTTGGAGCAGAGCAAGAATTTCTCCAAGGAAGCCTTGAACCGCCATGCTGCCACGATGCGAATGCGTGGTCGTCCGAAGGTGGTGCTCGCTCGTACCTACGAGGAGGCTTTGAAGCTTTACGACAAGTATTCCGACAATACCCTGGGTGTCATTAGCGATGCTCGGTTCCCTCTGAAAAATGCAGCCAAGGCTTTTGGCACCTTGACGGAAACATTGCCGAAGCCCAAACATCGTACCGATACCTTTGGTCGAGAGAAAGACCCTGAGGCAGGACTCAAGCTCTTCCGTTATATCCGCAAGAACGATCCTTTCGTTCCTCTTATATTGGAGAGTTCAGAGAGTGAGAACCGTGCCAAGGCAGAGGCAGAAGGCTTCCGTTTCGTCGATAAGAACTCGAAGAAGATGAGCGTGGACCTTCGTCAGTTGATGGAGGAGCACATGGGTTTCGGCGATTTCATCTTCCGCGACCCGAAGACCCATGAGGAGATTATGCGCATCCGCAGCTTGAAGGAGTTGCAGGATAACATCTTCAATATTCCTAACGATTCGATGCTCTATCACATCAGTCGCAACCACATGAGCCGCTGGCTTTGTGCCCGTGCCATTTTCCCGGTGTCAGCTTTCTTGAAGAATGTTACATGGGAGCGGTTGCAGGATGTGGATGCCCATCGCCAGATTATCTTTGATGCCATCGTGCAGTATCGTCACATGAAGAACTTGGGCGTTGTGGCAGTCTTCGACCGCATGAAGTTTGATAAGTACGCCCACTTTGCCCGTATCGGCGAAGGCTCGTTGGGCGGCAAGGGTAGGGGCTTGGCTTTCCTCGACAATGTCATCAAGCGCCATCCGGAGTTTAATCAGTATGAGAATGCCACGGTGCAGATTCCGAAGACCGTGGTGCTCTGTACCGACATCTTCGATGACTTCATGGAGAGCAACAATCTCTATCCGATAGCCCTCAGTGATGCGAGCGACGACGAGATATTGAAGCATTTCCTTCGTGCCCAATTGCCGGATTCGTTGATAGCCGACTTCTTCACCTTTTTCGAGGCGACAAAGAGCCCTATCGCCATCCGATCCAGTTCGCTCTTGGAGGATGCCCATTATCAGCCTTTCGCTGGCATCTATTCCACCTATATGATACCTTACTTGGAGGACAAGTATCAGATGCTACAGATGTTGGCTTGTGCCATCAAAGGTGTCTATGCCTCGGTGTTCTATCGTGACTCCAAGGCGTATATGACGGCTACGAGCAACGTCATCGACCAGGAAAAGATGGCGGTCATCCTTCAGCAAGTGGTTGGCAAGACCTATGGCGACCATTTCTACCCGAACATGAGTGGTGTGCTTCGTTCGCTCAATTATTATCCGATAGGCGACGAGACGGCAGAGGAGGGTATCGCCAGTTTGGCGCTCGGATTGGGCAAGTATATCGTGGATGGAGGTCAGACCCTGCGAGTTTGTCCTTATCATCCTAACCAGGTGCTCCAGACTTCCGAGGTGGACAAGGCGTTGAGCGAGACGCAGACCCAGTTTTATGCCCTCGACATGAAGCACGTGGGCGAGGACTTTAAGGTGGACGATGGATTCAACATCCTCAAGATGAAGGTGAAGAATGCCGTTGCCGATGGCTCGCTCAACTACATCGCCTCCACATTCGATTCCTACGACCAAGTATTGTACGACGGCGTATATGAGAATGGACGCAAGGTGATTACCTTTGCCAGTGTGCTCCAACATGATGTCATCCCATTGCCGGAGATTCTTCAGATGTCGATGAAGTTTGGAAGCGAGGCGATGCGTCGCCCTGTGGAAATCGAGTTCGCCTGCAACATCAATGCCGACAAGACCTGCGAGTTCTATTTGCTCCAGATTCGTCCGATAGTGGATGCCAAGGAGATGCTCGATGAGGATGTGAAGGCGATACCTGACAGCGATTGTTTGTTGCGCTCCCACAATTCGCTTGGTCATGGCATCAGCGAGGATGTGGTGGACGTAGTCTATGTGAAATACGATGACAACTTCTCGGCGATGAACAACTATTACGTTGCCGACGACATCGAGCGCATCAATCGCCAGTTCCTGGCAGATGGCAAGAACTATGTGTTGATAGGTCCGGGACGTTGGGGCTCCAGCGACCATTACCTCGGTGTGCCTGTGAAGTGGCCGCATATCAGTGCCGCCAGAGTCATCGTGGAGGTGGCTTTGAAGAACTACAACATCGACCCGAGCCAGGGCACCCATTTCTTCCAAAACCTTACCTCCTTTGGTGTGGGCTATTTTACGATAGATACGAATGTCGAGGATGGAGGCTTCGTAAACAAGGCGATTCTCGATGCGATGCCGGCGGTGGAAGAGACCAAGTACGTTCGCCATGTGCGCTTCGAGCATCCGATGCGGATACTGATGGATGGCAAGAAGCAAGAGGGGGCGGTGCTGCTTCCAAAGGTATGAAGATGTTTACAAAGTTAAGGATACTTGTCGCTTCTCCTGGTAATACTTGTCGCTTCTCCTAGGGAAAGTCTATGTTCAACGACGCTGAACGTGTGTTCAACGACGTTGAATGTGTGTTCAACGACGCTGAATGTATGTTCAACGACGTTGAACATAACTTTTCCTTAGGTTTGTCGATGATTGCATCTAGGTCTATCGACAATTTTCCTTAGGCTTGGAAACAATTTCTCTTATATTCTTTGGCGTTTTCAAATAAATGTTCTACCTTTGCAAAGTATTTAAAATCAACTGATATGAAACATTTCAGCCTATTAAGCCTATTGATGGCACTGATGCTGAGCGTGCTGCCAGCGTTAGCGCAGGAATATCGCAACCCTGTAATTCCAGGGTATCATCCAGACCCATCTGTGTGTCGGGTGGGAGATATCTTCTATCTCGTCAACTCCTCGTTCCAATATTTCCCCGGCGTTCCTATCTTTCAAAGCAAGGATATGGTGCATTGGCAGCAGATAGGCAATGTGCTCGACCGTGAGAGCCAGCTCCCCTTGAAGGGAGCCAGCTCTTGGCTCGGCATCTATGCGCCTACCATCCGCTACCACGAGGGCACCTATTACATGATAACCACCAACGTGGGCAATGGCGGCAACTTCATGGTGACTGCCAGAGACCCTCGTGGCCCTTGGAGCGAACCTATTTGGCTCAAGCAGCAGGGCATCGACCCTTCGCTTTACTTCGAGAATGGAAAGTGCTACATGGTGAGCAATCCGGGCGATGCCATCTGGCTTTGCGAAATCAATCCAAAGACAGGCGAACAGCTCACCGAGAGCAAGAAACTTTGGCAGGGCGATGGCGGTCGCTATCCTGAGGGACCACATATATATAAGAAGGATGGCTACTACTATCTTCTCATCTCAGAAGGTGGTACCGAGTTGGCGCATCATCTCACCATCGCCCGCAGCAAGAACATCGAGGGACCTTACGAGAGCAATCCTCAGAATCCTATCCTCACCAACTGTAGCCGCCTGGGACAGTCGATGCAGATTCAGGGCACCGGTCATGGCGACTTGGTGCAGGCAGCTAACGGCAGTTGGTGGATGGTGTTTCTGGCTTATCGCAACTATGGCGGCTCTTATCATCACTTGGGCAGGGAAACTTATCTCGCCCCTGTGGAGTGGAAGAAAGAAGAATGGCCGGTGGTGAATGGCGGCTTGCCTATCGACACCTTGGTCAAGGCGAACATCCTGCCTACTGTACCTGTGGAGAAACATCTGGACGCAGGCATGTTTGCTCCAACTACAGGCGATTATGAGTGGATGTACATCCAAAATCCTATAAAGAGCAACTATCAATGGCTAGGGATGTCTCGTGGCGACAAGAATGTAAAGCCTTCGCAGGCAGTAGCTTTGGCGCTCTTGCCTCACGGCACATTGACCGAAAACAATCAGCCAACCTTTGTGGGGCGTCGACAGGAAAGTGCAACATTCACGATGGAAACCCTCGTGGGCTTGACGGAAACAACCGATGCCGAGAGTGGGGTGGCCGATGACTTGGCTGCGGGTCTCTCTGTTTATCAGATTAATGACGGTCATCTCGACTTCGTGGTGACGAATCGCCAGATAGCCGTGCGTTGCAAGTTGAAGAGCATCGATTATACGGTTAAAAGCATCGACCTGGAGAAAAAAGTGACGGTGAAAGGCAGCGACAAACTCCGTTTGCGCAATGTGAAACTCCGTGTTCGCAGCGATGGCAATATGTATTATTTCGACTATGCGCTCAAGGATAATGAGTTCCAAGAGCTGTGTGTGGTCAATTGCAGCTTGATGAGCACCGAGGTGGCTGGGGGATTCACTGGCGTAACTTTGGGCCTGATGGCTGAGGGCAAGAACAGCCAGAGTGGCTCTGGAGTCTTCCAGTACTTTCATTACGACGAGAAGTAGAGTCGGGGGTGCTAACAATGAGTATTAAGTAAAAAGAATATAAATGTTACAGGAAACAAAAGAAACAAAGCAAATCACGGACAAGAAATACCTTGTCCCCTTCATTTTGATAACGTCGCTCTTCTTCTTGTGGGGCTTCGCTCGTGCCATCCTGGATGTGCTCAACAAGCATTTCCAGAATGCCTTACATATCAGTATCACCCACTCGGCTCTCATCCAGGTGACTACTTATCTCGGATATTTTCTGATGGCGATCCCCGCCGGCATCTTCATCAATCGTTATGGCTATCGCCGTGGCGTGGTGTTCGGACTCTTGCTCTTTGGCGTGGGCTCGCTGCTCTTTATCCCTGGTGCGGCAGTAGGTAGTTTCTATGCTTTCCTCGGCTGTCTCTTCATCATTGGATGCGGATTGGTGTTTCTGGAAACGGCTGCCAATCCATACGTCACTGAGTTGGGAGCGAAGGAAACGGCGACCAGCCGATTGAATCTCTCGCAGTCGTTCAATGGCTTGGGCGGCATCTTCGCCACCCTGTGCATCGGACAGTTCCTCTTCAACAATACCGAGGAGGGCGGCAACGTGGTGGTACCTTATACCATCTTGGGTGCGCTGGTGCTCGTCATCGCCATCGTCTTTTCTCGTGTCAACTTGCCCGAAATCAAGCATGCCAACACTGCGGAGGATACTGAGGCAGGCTCCAACATCCGCAAGCTCTTCACCCATCACAAGATGTTCGTCTTTGGCCTCGTTGCCCTTCTGTGTTATGAAGTGGCTGAGATTTCCATCAATTCCTATTTCATCAATTTCGTGACGGGCATGCATTGGATGGACGACCGTACAGCTTCCGTGGAGCTCACCTGTGCCTTGGCGTTCTTTATGGTGGGCAGATTCCTCGGCGCATGGATTATGCGCAGGGTGACGGCAGTCAATATGTTGCTCATCTGCGCCGTGGGTTGCGTGGTTTGCATCTCGGTTGTCCTGATGTGCCTGGGCGAGATCTCTCTCATCGCCCTGCTGTGCAACTACATGTTCGAGGCCATCATGTTCCCTACCATCTTCTCCATCGCCCTTTCCGGGTTGGGCAATCTCACCAAAAGTGCTTCCTCACTTCTGATGATGACACCTATCGGAGGCTGCGGTTTCTTGTTGATGGGACTCATCGCCGACCGCACCCATGTGGTGATGCCTTTTGTGGTGCCGCTCATCGGGTTCATCGTCGTGTTGGCTTACGCTCTACGTCAGTATCGCATGGCAAACCATAAGTAGAGACTTTAAATTGCTATCTAGATTTTGCAAAACGCAAACTTTAGCGGCTTAACTTGAGTGAATTAACTTTTTTAACTCGATTGCAACACGAAAAAGCGAGCTATCATTTTGCGGATTCAAAAGAAAAAAGTAAATTTGCACTCGGTTATCGGAAGGGGCTCGGCAGAGTTCCAACGAGCCAAGACAAATAGAAGAATGTTTCATTAAAACAATAAATTTAAAAATTATGGCAGTAGATTACAAGAAAATCGGTCTTGTGAACACTAAGGATATGTTCGCAAGAGCTATCAAGGGCGGTTGGGCCGTTCCTGCTTTCAACTTCAACAACTTGGAGCAGCTCCAGGCTATCATCCAGGCTTCTTCTGAATTGAAGTCACCTGTTATTCTTCAGGTTTCTAAGGGTGCTCGTAAGTATGCTAACCCTACATTGCTTCGTTACTTGGCAGAGGGTGCAGTAGAGTACGCTAAGGAGTTGGGTTGCAACCACCCAGAGATCGTGCTTCACCTCGATCACGGTGATAGCTTCGAGACATGTAAGAGCTGTGTAGACTTCGGTTTCTCTTCTGTAATGATCGATGGTTCTGCTCTTCCATACGAGGAGAACATCGCATTGACAAAGAAGGTTGTAGACTACGCTCATCAGTTCGGTGTAACTGTAGAGGGTGAGCTCGGTGTCCTCGCTGGTGTTGAGGATGACGTAGTAGCTGAGGAGTCTCACTATACAAAGCCTGAGGAGGTTGTAGATTTCGCAACTCGTACAGGTGTTGATTCATTGGCAATTTCAATCGGTACTTCTCATGGTGCTTACAAGTTCAAGCCAGAGCAGTGCACACGTGACCCTAAGACTGGTCGCTTGATTCCTCCTCCATTGGCATTCGACGTATTGGCAGCAGTAGAGGAGCAGCTCCCTGGTTTCCCTATCGTTCTCCACGGTTCTTCTTCAGTTCCACAGGAGTATGTAGACATCATCAACAAGTTCGGTGGCAAGTTGCCTAACGCTGTTGGTATCCCTGAGGATCAGCTCCGCAAGGCTGCTAAGAGCGCAGTTTGCAAGATCAACATCGACTCTGACTCTCGTCTTGCCTTCACAGCAGGTGTTCGTGAGACATTGGCTGAGCACCCAGAGTACTTCGACCCACGTCAGTACTGCGGTAAGGCTCGTGAGTACATGGTTGACCTCTACAAGCACAAGATCACAGACGTTCTTGGTTCAGACAACAAGTTGGCTAACCTCGACTAATCATCGAAGTGTGACAACACGCAATATCAGCGGGAATCTATTTTTAGGTTCCCGCTTTTTTTGTGTGCGTCAACACAATTTCACGCCTTTCTCCGTGTGTTAATGTGTGCGACAACATCATTAACTTTACATTATTTAACGCAGAAAACTTGCATACTAAATTAGTTTTCGCTATATTTGCAATGTTCAAATGAAAGAAATCATTTGTAAATAAAGAATAGTACCAAATATATCATTTGTATAATTGTAGAAGATGATGGAGGCAACGTGATGTTGCTGTTTGTTGTTCTCAATGTACGCTCTCTGCGGCACAAGGCTGTGGTCTAGTCATTGGGAATTTAAGATCGAAAGTTAACAATTAGTAAATGATATAAGTATGAAAAAGGTTTTTATGATGGCAATCGCCATAATGATGTTGGCTGTTGGATTTACAAGTTGCAGTGCGTCTGACGATGAAATGAGTGAAATGATAAGTTCTTCTACCACACAGTCAGACTTCTCGTTGATTAGCTACACCATGTCTGCAGGTTCAGCCGTAGGGCAGGAAAGCAATCAGGGCGCAGACAACCAAGAGAAACTGGTTTGCAAGGTACTCGCCGGTGGCAAGCTGATGCTTACCCACAAGAACGTTATCTTCGACCAAGGCACTGACATCAAGTTTTCCACAGAATTGGTTGGCAATAAGTTGATCATTACTGAGACCGGTAATTATGGAAAGTCTGGTAAGTATGGTTATTACACACTCGTTGCCAAGGTTGGAACAGTTAAAGATGGTGACTATGTAATCGTCGTGAAAAGAAACGATCACGTGCGCGAGGAGTTCAATATGACTTATGACTCTTCGAAGGCAAAAGATTAGAAAGTCTATATAAATATATGATTAGTAAATGATAATCTACAGAA
>DJSH01000016.1:8159-32324 GCA_002440225.1 Candidatus Segatella violae | reverse complement strand
TATTATAGTAAATGATAATCTATTGAATGATATATAGTAAATGATAATACGTCGCCCTTAACGGCCAGTCTAGTTTATTTTTCTTTCATATTCATACGTTCTATTAATTGTTCTGGAGTGCAGTCCTTTAGCACTACTTTGTTTCCTTTGTCCAGCAGATAGATGGTAGGCATCGCCTTGAGGCTATAGAGGTTGCCTAGGCGTGCGTCTGCGATGATGCGTAGCATGGTGATGTCGGCAGGTATTTGCTGCTTGCTGAGCCATGCAGATACTTTGTGGCAGTTCTCGCAGTCGGGGTCGTACAGGTAGAGTATCACCTTTTGGCTTTTATAATCGCTGAGCTTGTGTTGTTTGCCGTCTTCCAGAGTGAAAGTGAAGTCGGTGGCTATGGTGCCAGGTAGGTTCTTGCTAGCCGCCTTCAAGCGGAAATCTATGCGTTCCTTCTCGGCCTCGTCGAAGTATGGCGATAGAGCCATCTCCTTGAGGAAGAGTATGTAGATGCGGTCGTTGCGCATAGGCGACTCAGGATTCTCGTAATAATGTTCGATGAGGCTCTCAAATTTCTCCTTGGCATTCTTGTTGGTGTAAGCTTTGGCGGAGAATGCCGTGACGCCCTCTGTGGCGATATGGTGGTCGAAGCGGGCGAGGATGTCGATGAAGTTGACGAATCCTTGCTCAGCCATCTCCTTGTCTTGCAAGAGCAGGGTGTCGGCAAAGTTGAAATTGTCCCAGTAGTGCTCGCACAGATAGGAGGCACGCTGTTCTACAGAGCGTAGGGTGTCTGGCACACTGGGGTAGGGAAAATCGCGCTGTGCCTTGGCTGGCGCAAAGGCGTAAGCCAACAATGCGAATATGATGATGAGTCTTGCTTTCATTTTTTCTTTTACTTATGGGAAGAGTTTATATGCTATTGCTTGAATTATCGTTTGCAAAAGTACAAAAAATAATCGAATGTCCCAAGTTTCTTCCCATAAAAAATAAAAGTCGCGGAACCATAGAAGGTGAGACAACTCGGCAACTACAGTTCCAACGACCAGTCTAGTTTTTCCGTTTCCGCAAAATACTTGTTTAGTAAATGATAATTATTATTTTATTAATATTCTTTATTGGGGGTAATATCCGTTATTTATATGTGAACTCAATCTTCTTGGCCTTGCCCTGGTTGAAGTTGTCGGCCTTCAGCCAGAAGCAACCTTTGCTGCCAGATGTAGCGTTCCGTACATTTTTCAATTTAATGGTGTAAGTGTAATTCCTGCTGCCTGGGATTTCCTCACCTTCGTTGCTCCTCTTGATGACTTCAGCCTTATATTTGAACCAATTGTTTGTTTTGCATTCATTGTTGGTTTCTTTCTGGGTGTCACTTACTTCTACTTCCAAGTTTTCTGGGGTTACATCATTCGATGCAATCTTTAGATTCACAGGAAGTAATTCATCTGGATAGTCGCTTGGGATGGTGATCAGGAAATCTCCTTCACTACCTTTGGCAGTACCTATATTGGTAGGACCATTAAACTGATAGTTTGCTTCGTTCACACTGAAAAGATGGATGTTTTTGTTCAACCCATGCACCTTGTCTATAAGGTGTATGACTCCTTCTCTCCAGGTGTTGTCTATTGCGCCTAACTTGTAAGTGATGGCTCCCGTCCATACGTTCTTGCTGTTATCGTATGAATAACTTTCTATCTTGGGGGCATCAGCTGTGCCGAAAGCAAGATTCTTGGTCCATGAAACCACAAAGTCAGATGGCTGCTTTTGGGCGGCATCTTCCCCTTTGTAGGTGAATTGGATGCTTTGCTCGGTGTTAGCTCCAGAGTTTATCGTTTTGTAGGTTCCTCCAATAATCGCCAATTCGTGGTTGCCGTCGGAAACTCCCGGTACAATCTGCTCCACGGTAATCCAAGGATTATTTACAGGGGCTCCTTTTATGGCTTCCTCTGAGCTTCCTTTACCATAACTCTCGTCTAGCTGGTCTATAATAATCTTGTATTCGTAATTTCGCTTGATGGCGTATGGCTTGTTGTCTTTGTCTTGCAGATATATCAGATAGTATTTCCCGCCATGACTCATTGTGACTTTTGTAGGGTCTGTCGGCAAGTTGTTCTCTTCGAATGCTGCTGTTGGGTTGTACATCTGTCCATTGTCACCTTTTAGCCTTGTCGTGTTCATGGCAGGTGTTACATAGTCAACCTTCCATACCCAATTCTTGTCTCCCGTCGTGGGGTCAAAGACGAGCTCGTTTCGATTGAATGGTGCCAATGTTCCGTATGCCACTCCATTGAATACTGATAATTTGAAATCATTGACTAGGTTGGGATTCTTTTCCTTGGCTTCCTCGCTCCAGTCGGCAGATATCTTTGCCCTGTCTCTGATGAGATGAATGATATAATCAGCCTTTTTTTTGCTCTGGTCCAGATAATCCTTTAGTTCGCTAGGGCTGTCTTTCTTGATGTAGCCCCAGTAGCGAGTCATTACGTCTTGGTTTTCTGTATGATTGGTCTCGAAAGTCGTCATGAGAATGTTTTCATGCATACCTACCCATTTCCATTGGTCGTTAAAATTAATGGTTTGGTATTGTTTGGTTGCGTTGGCAACTAAATGGATGCGAGAAGTATTGTTGGGAATTTTTGCTGTGAAATCTCTTTCTTCGGAGCTACCATCCTTGTTGATGCCACCTCCTGATACACCTGTATTGTCTTGCTTTGCCTGTTCGCTGCTCTCAGGAATTTCATAACTTCCATCTTTATGCCTTTTCAATCCAATGATAGGGTTAAAGTCCTGGATTTCTCCAAAACCCACGAATTGACCTTCATTGTCAAAACAGAATATTTTTAAATCGTCTTTGCTTCTTATTCCTTCATTCATGAACACAGTGCTTCGCGTAGTTTCGGGCTCTTCGAAACTTGGTATGGCGATGCTGAAATGAGCAGTATAGTAACCATCCTCAGCATCACTTGTCGAAGGAGTGTCATTGACAACACTGTCTGAACATGCTGTCAACATCATTGTCAACAGCATAGCCATTATGTGTATATATGTTTTAAATTGCTTCATGTTCTTACCTTATTTTATACCTTGCTCTTCAATCTTTTCTATCTCTTCGGATGTCAGATCATGAACGCATCTTACGTATTCCCCTTTAAAACTGGTATTGCTTCTCTGCTCTGATTTGCCTCCATCGAGTGTCCAGTAATATTCGCCTTGTAGCAAATCCTTGTCTATTACTTGGTTGTTTTTTTGCAGCTCTATGATTTGCTTGATTTCCTCCTTGGTCGGAAGACGCCAACCATTCAAGGCAAGCGATTCATTCTTTTTGGTAGTGGCAGTCTCGCTGTATTTTTTGCAATACTCCTTTGCTTTTTCGTTGCAGTCTACAGTACTTACTGTACTATGCCATGAAGAACCAATAATGAGCGCAGGCGAAACCGTATTGTCTGTTGACAGGCCATTCCCATTTATTGTTGGTTGGGCGATATTGATATTCTGTGCTGTCTTGTTTGTTGAGAACTGAACCGTATATAGGCGTTTGCTTAAGCTAACCCCATTTCCACTATCGCTACTGCTCAAGACGTTCATCGAATAGATAGAAGGATATTTCTTAGCCACGACATACTGCTCTACGTCATTTTGGTTTTGTACCCCTACATAAAATGTACAATAGACGATGGTTGGATATTGAGGCATCCCAGCATGGATGTCCACCCAACCTCTTTTGCTATCTGTTTTGTTATTGTTGAATCTGCAGTCAATCTGACCTTGATCCTGTCCTATTTCTTTTCCTTCCTTGTCCAAGTAATATGCTTTTGGCTTTCTAATGTTGCACATATCAGAAGCAAACCATTGTATGGTTTTATCTTGAGTCTCATTATTATCAAAACCTTTTATACTGATGACAGTTGGGCTGACCACAAGATAACTTGTCTTGCCTGCGTTTACATAGGTATCTTCTCCTTGTGTCCATTTGGTGATGGCCCATTTCAAGTATCCCAGATCTTTGTTGTAGTCTATATGTGTCTCTGTGTCGAGATATTTGATGTTCGCATTTATTGTATAGATATAGTTGCGCTCCAATTTCTTGTCTTCTTGTGGATCACGAACAGGGATGTTGTATGTCTTGGTCACTTCTTTGCTCTTGTCATCTTTGTTTACAAAGGTGATTTCTGCAATGATTTGTGGTGCATCATCTTTTCCTGTCCATGTTGTAGCGTAACTATATGTTGTGACAGCATATTTGTTGGCTTCTATCTGCTGAGCCTCATTTGAGGCTGTATTACTTGTAATGTTAGGAGTAGCGGTTTGTCCAGCGAAGACGGAGGTGTTTGTGTTGTAGTTGGCAAATTTCCACTTTACGTCTTTGATGTCGTAACCGCTAACCGTAGAAATGATGTTCAGCTTGATTTTGGCGGCAGCTCTTACTAGCTCTACCGGGATAGTTTGAGTTTCTTCTTGCCCGATGGTATAATTTCCCATGCTGCTCATTAGGAATTTCTTGTCCGACTCTTTAAGATATGTCTTCCATATGTTGTCGTCGTGCATGGTTGCAGTCAAAAGTTCATTGAGGCTTTTGCCTTTTAGGTCGTTTCCGTTTGCTACTGCATAGTAACAATAGTTTTTGCCTGTTTCCAGTTTAAACTCGTCTTTCCAGTTGCCATCGCCAATCTTCTCTGCTTTCCCTTCCTCGGGATTTACTATCTGTTTGTCAATATGCTTATTGTTATTGCTGTCAAACATCTTGAAGTCAAGGGAAAACAAATCTTTCTCATGAAGACCTTCTTCGGCTGCAACTCTCGTATTTTGCAGGTCGTTAATCATCGGGACAAAGTCCAACTGTTGACCTGTCGAACTTGTGCCAAGCTCGTCTTCAGCCGAACATCCTGCGATAAGCAATCCGATGGAGAAAGCCAAGATGCTTTTGGTGTATATGATGTATTTATCTAATTTCTTCATGATGAATGCTTTTTCTTTTGTTTTATAAAACTTGTTCAAAATGGAGATCCTTGCCTGCGTTCTTGCCACTTGTACAACCACGATATTTCAATCCTCGATTGATGATGAACTTGTCGTTCGGATATTTGGTCAAGAATATTTCTGCTTTTACTTCATGAGGCTTGGCTAGATCCAATCTGTTCTTTGGCACGACATAAAAGTAGAGCGTCTTTTTCTCTCCGCTTTCATTGATAATGAAATCTTCTATCTTGTAGGTCTTGCCGATTTCTTTGGGATTTAAAATATCGTCGTCCTTGACAGATACCTCTTTCTTGTATTCTCCTTTCTCGTTGTCGCATACAACAAAGCCAAACATTGGATTGTTTGTTTGGAGAATCCATGGCTTGCCATTGGTGTCAATATCCTTGAGGGTAATCAGTGGACCACGTTCTGGAAATCCGTAATATACCTTGTATCCCCACTCGGTAGTATCGTTTTCATTTATTTCAACCCCGGTTGTCGCATCTATCCAGTTATAGCTACCTCCATCCACCCAGTCGGCAACGGTAGGCTGTATGTATAGCGAGCCCATCTCTCCTTTCTCGAAGTATCCGTATATCAGGAGTTCTCGGTTGCGGATGGCTTTGCCATTTGAAGGGATGGTGAACTCGGTGCTTTTTTCTGCTCCGCCTTGGGTGAGGCGATAATAGATGGTGCCCTTGATGGCTTTAGGAGTTTCTCTCAGATAGCAGAGGTCTTGAGATGTAATCTTAGCCTTTTCTAGGCGTTCTAAGTATTGTGTTGCCGTCTCATTCTCGCCCCGTTTGTAATCTGTGGGGGAGGATACGCTCGCTATCTGGCTGTTGGCTACGCCAGCAAGTGTGATTTCTTGATGTTCATATTGGGTATCTTCAGAATACTCACGTGTGGCATTCTTGTTTGACAAGGCTGCATCGTAGTTTTCTTCGCTTGGGAATATGTAGCTATCTGTTGGAATAGTCTCGCCATTCACCACGATTTTGGTTACTTCTACATTGTCTGTCTTGCCATCAGTCTTTCTTGCAAAGAAGAAATGAAGCTTTGAGATGGCTCTGGTCAGCGGAATGCTGATGCCCTTGGAGGCTGCGGCAGCCTCTGTGTCTGCTACGTGATCGCTAACGGAAATGCCTGTGACGGCACGAGAGATGGGAAGTCCTTTGCCTTCTGGTACTGCGGTCGTTTCAGCTGTGCCATCTTTCTTGATGCCGAACGGATTGTCGAACATTGCTTTTTTCAGTTCCCTACGGGTGAGACTCTTAAAGTCTGTCTTCCCCAAATCCTTGCTTAGCTTTTCTGCCATATTGGTGCTCTCTGAGTTGGCTAGGATGTAGAGATCGATATCCTTCACTTCCTCGCCGTCAATCTTCTTGAGAAAGCGGATGCTGAGCTTTGTGGTTTCGTTTGCCACCTTGCCGTCTGTTGTCTTTGGAGATTCTTCTTTGTAGGCGATGGCTTTGCTGTTGTCGTCCGAACCACTCTTGAACACCCATATTTTGATGGTATGGATGTCGCTTTCCTGAGTTGGGTTGGCTGGGCTGAGGTCAGCATCGCTTGCTTCTCCTGTTCTGGTCAAGGCGGTAGACCTTGTTGAACTCGATGAGGCTGTGGAGAAATTGAGATTGAGATAGGCATTCTCGCTTTCAGTCTCAATATTGTCCGTTTGCTCCGAACAAGAGGTGAGCAGACCTATTGTCAGCAGTGCTGTCAAAGCTGTTATCTTGAGTTTCATGTCTAATCCTTTACTTATACTTGTTTCATCTTTTTCTTTCATCTGGCAGTGTGGGTAGTACTGCCTTATTTCTTTTCTGTGTTGGAACCGAGGTCTACATTCTGTAGGTTCATCACCCAGTTGTTCACTTTTACTCGGGCATCCATACTGTATTTCGAGTCTGGTGCTGGAACGTAGAACACCAGCGTGTAGTGGTCTTGGCGATCCAGGTATTGCTGGTCGGTCCAATCCTTGCCGTAACGGTCGCTGGCGCAGAGTGAGAGGAACCAAGGCAGCGAGTGGTTGAAGATGACTTTGCCGATTCTTTTGTCGGTGATGACGATTCGTTTGTCGTCATATTCGTTGGTTCCTTCCGTTGCACGACTCTTGTTATCGTCTTTGGTCTCAAACATACGTGATGACGAGAGGTCGTAAACCAAAGCTTTTTCCACATCTTCGCCTTCTACCTCGGTCTTGCCGCTGTGGTTTTCTACCAGTTGCTTGTCGTATGGCAGGTAGGTGATGGCTTTCGGCTTCACCTTGTCTCCCTTGTAGTCGAGTAGTGCGGCGGAGCCCTTTATCTCTACGTCGAAGTTGTCGGCGGTGAATCCTTCTTGGTTAGGCTCGAATGGGAGCATCACCACTCTATAGGTCTTTGTACATTTCATCAAGCTCAGTTCTCCTGTTGCGTCGTTCTCTCCGTCGAAGCTGAGTGAGTCCTGGGCGGTATAGAGGGCGGTGAAGTGTTTGTCGTTAAGTGATTCTTCTCCGTTTTTCTTGCCCATTTCTTCTTGCAGGTCATCGATGGTGGATACGCCAGGGGTGAGTTGGGTGAAGCTGAACTCCATCTCGTCATCGCCCTCAGCTCTACTGGCTGTGGGTTGTTTGTCGCGTGCCAAGCAAACAAAGGTGTATTTGCCTGCTTGCAGGTCGGTGATTTGCATCTCGTGCCCAGTCTCGAATTTGTCGGCAGACTCCGTATAGTTATCGACGAATTTACCATTTTTGTCGAAGACATATACGTTGAGGTTCTTCACCTCTGCGGAGAATGCATCCGCTTCCTTCACATTGTAAGTGTAGTCGAACTTGAGAGACAGCTTGGCTGTAGGACAGCCGGTGATGTCGTCTTTCATGCAAGAAGAGAGCGATGAAAGGGCGATAGCTGAGAAACAAGCTACTTTGCAACAGTTTTTGATGAAGAAATGTGCCATGTCTTTATGATGTTTATATGATTTCTGTAATATATATAATTGTGTGCCGATGAGGCTCGGCATCCTTGTATTCTACTAGAAGTGGTGCTTTCGTTGAAGCACAAGTTTTGTTTTCCCGTCTTTTCTGTTGACGGCAATATAGCGTGTCTAAAAAAAGTGTTTTAAATTCTCTCGGAGGAATGCTCCTCCGAGAGAAAGGTATATATAAAAATACTAATATTTATGCGTAGTGACGTGTAATCAATGATGATGTTTTACTTCAAGTCAACATCCTGAGTGTTCTGAACCCAAGGGTTAACAGAAACTTCCACGTCGAGGTAGTACATAGGCTTCTTATCAGTATTGCCATTAGGTACATCTGCACCGATGTTGAAGAGATTCTTTACGTTCAACTGGTATACAGTGTTACGCTGGATGGCGTTCTCGTAGCCGATGAAATTGTCCTTGATAGTCTGCTTGTAGTAGGTCTTACCTGCACGGAATACTTCGATGGTGTTGTTGGCACGGAAGGCAGACAACTCCTCTTCAGTAGCAGTAATCTTGCCATCGACAATCTTCAACTCAGCCTTGAGCTCTTCAGCACTCTTGCCACCGAAGAGAACTGGCTGATCTTTGTAAGCCTCATAGATAGCATTGATGCTTGTGTAAATCACACCATTGTAACGATAGAAAGTGCCATCTGTGCAATCTGCACCCTGATTAGCTGCATCTGTGAGCTTTACAGTGTACTCGAAATACATGAATGTAGCGTTTTCGCTGTTGTTGTTCTCGAAAACGTAATCCTTGGCGTCCTCACCGATTTCGTTGAAATAATCAGCGTTGTCCATTCTCGTGGCAGTACCGAACTCGCTCTTTGGCTGGTAATAAGTGATGCCATCAGGAATGAGCAAGTCAGCATCATTCCACTTCTGCATGATGTTGGTCTTGTTTGCTAAGTTGGAGATGGCATAGCCAGTCAAATTTACGCTCTCAACTTTGGCACGAGCATCTTCCATAGCTTTCTTCTCTGCATCGGTAGCATCCTCCTTTGTGTATGCCTTGATGGTTGTAGCCTCAGATGTAGGCTGGTCGATGCGAGCTACAAGACGCTCCAATTTGATGGTGCCAGAAACCTTAGCGCCATTATTGCTGTCCTTGTTGGCATCGGTGAACTGCACGGTATAGCTGTTGCCATCGACGCTCTTGTCGTTCTCATTGAACATAGCGAACTTGTTGTCCTCTACGTATGGCTTAGCAAACTTATCGGTTGCAGTGAATACATTCTCCCAAGGCTTAGCGTCTGTTGCATTTGCCAAGAAGTAAACTTTATATTCTGTGTTGGCTTGTACGTTCTGAACAGGAACGAGAAGCTGTGTCTTACCAGTCTCTTCATCCTTGAAACTTACATTTGCGAACTCTGTACCAGAGATTGTTTTCTGATAAACGATGTTGCCTGTAGCGTCTACTAGGTAGAAAGTGCCACTTGTGATGTTAGACTCAGCAGCTGTCGCATTATACTTGTTGCTCTGAACAGTTCTTGTGCCATTAGCGTTAGGAGTCTGCACTGTCAAAGTCATGTAGAACTCACCAACTTTCTCCTGACCAGCGTTTCCTGCCAAATCATCGTTGCTGCTGCAGCTTGTGAATGTCAAAGCGGCTGCAGATACCAAGCTCATTACGAGCAAATTCATCTTTTTCATAATCTTTTACTTAATACTTGAAAAATTAAAATGTTATACAATTATATTCTCTTTACTTTACTTATCTTGCGCCCCTTGGGGTAGAGGGGCGATGTCGTTTCTTTTACTGTAGATACTTCAAAATCTTGTCGAGGTTCTCCTGGGCACCCTTCAATCCGGCTGCGGCTGCCTTGGCGAAGTATGTCTTGGCTCCCTGGTAGTCTTCCTTCAGTACGGCGAGGCAACCACGGGCGTTGTCGGCCTCGGCACTGTCGCCGGCTTTCTGCAGATATTTCTCTGCACTCACTTTGTCTTCACGCTCGATGGCTATGTATGCGGCATTCAGGTTTGCCACCTTGTCTTCTGGGAACATCTTGACGGCGGTCTCGAATACGTTGTTGTAGTCTTCGCTTCCCTTCTCTGATGCCTGCGCCACCATGTACATCTCTTGTAGCGAGAGCTTCTGCGGACGGGTGCGCATCACTTCTTTGGCTTCTTCCACGTTGAATGCCTTCACGTCATACTCGATGGTGTAGTCGGTGCGGCGTAAGGCTGGCCAAACATTCTTCACCAAGTATTTGTAAGCCTCTCCAGCCTTGTTGAGCAAGGCCTTCTCCTTTTCGTCGGGCTTCATCAGGCTGTTGATGATTCTTGTGGCGATTTCTTTCTGTGGAATGTCATGCTCTGCGATGTATTGGCGGGTACCCTCCCAGTCTTCGGCTGTGGATGTCACATTGCAGAGCTTCTTGTCTACGCCGTAGGTGTCAACCAAGTATTTGTTGAGTGCCTGGGTTCGGCTGTTAGCCAGTTTTTCGTTGTTGGCGTATCTTCCGTCTGGCGAAGCGTAGCCATGGAGCTTGATGGATGTGATGGTTACGTCAGGGTCGTCCTTCACAAGATAGATGGTCTTGCGAATGGTTTCCAGTTCCTTGGCGTTGTTGCCGAGGTTGGCGAGGATGTCCCACTTGTTGATGACAAAGTTCAAGCGTGCCGAACCGTTTTCCTGCCTTCTCTTGATGGCCTCTGCCTTTGGCTCTATATAGGCATGGTAGAGTTTGGCAGGAGTGGAGAGGGCTTCACCTTCTGGGTTGAGTATGCCGTCGGCTAGGAGCGTCTGGTTGCATCCGCAGGTGTCGTGACCGATGGCGAACATCGAGTTCTTCATCCAGTCCTGGTAGGGAGTGGTGTAGGCGTAATGGATGGTTTGTGCTTGGTTGTTCTTGCGTTGTGCCACGATGAGAGGGTTCGTGGTGGCAGATTTCTTGTTGCGCAAGTAATATATGTATCTTTTGCGCCCCATCACTTCTACTGATGGCAACTTGAGCGTGTCTTGCTCGTTGAGGATGATAGGGGTATAGATGAGACCACGGTTACTGCCCAGCTTCACTTTGTCGAGATTCAGGTCCATGATGATGTTCACGTCGTCCCCCTTCTTTTTGATTTCCTTGTTCAGTATCTCGATGTCTTTGCCTGCCTTGTCTTGTGCTTCTGCATTCAGAGGCAAGCCAAGGGATGCGATAGTTATCGCTGTGCTTAATACCTTATATATATTATTCATTTTGATTGACGCTATAAAAATGTTGGATTTTTGATTAGAACACATACACTAGGTTGAGGGCTGCCTTGGTAGGACCTACATAGTTGTGAGGCTTGTCGTTCTCCAACTTCTCTCCACACTCTGCACACTCAAACTTGTCGGAGCGAGAATATATGTAGCCCAGTCCCAGCTCTGCCTCGAAATTCCAGTGCTTGGATAGTGCCCAAGTGTATCCGTAGGCGACACCTGCGCCTACGAACCATCCTTCATATCTATAGTCTTTCAGTTTGGAAAAATCGGTGCCGAGAAACTTGAAGTCCAAGTCTACGCCACCAATGTTGTGTGATCCAGCAAGGGCGTGGAAGCCCACGAAATGTCCCATCATCTTGTTGCAGAACCAGTATCTAGCCTCTGGCTGCACCATCCAATGTTTCCATTTCTTGTTGTTGGAAAATGTCCAAGGATTGTAGTTTCCGGAAACATCCAGTGTCCATTTGGGCGAAAGACCGAACTCTACACCTAGGTTTATGGTGGTCGTTGCATCATAAAGCAGGTTGGTCTTTACCGCCGCCTTCTGTGCCAAGGCAGGACAGATGAAACTACTACCCGCCAAAAGCACAGTGAAAATCCTTTTCTTCATACCTCAAATTATTAAAACAATTTTTAAATGATTTGAGTGATTAATAATAATCACCTTTTACTTATTACTTATACTTACTTATACTCTTATCGTTGCGGAATCCGTTTACTTCCGCTTTACTTTCAGCGATACTTTCATCGCCTCGTTTGGTTTACAGCTGCAAAATTATAAAATAGATAGAAATACTGCAACTGTTCTTACACTGAAAAATACTGAAAATGCTGTATTTCTTGATTTTTTAGCACTGATATTTGCTTAAAGTTGTTAAAAGTGAACGATTCTTTTACTATTTTGATACGATTTTAGCATTTAAGTCGTATCTTTGCAACCACTAAAACGACCTAAGGGATTGAGTGGCAATATGACAAATATTTGCTATCCAAACTAATAAAAGTATAAGTAAAACGTTAATAAACTAAATCAAAAGGAAATGGAATTGAGAAGTCTTGTGGTAAAATGGATGTTTGAGGTAGAACGGCATTTCTACCCCCAATATTGTGGTGTAGTAGATCGCAGGCGAATGATAGCCTATCTACTTTTTACCTTCTGTGAACTGGCGATTATCCCTTACCATCTTATTTTGTTTCTTTGGCTCAAGGAGCCATGGGGATTGTCGCTCACGCTTGTGCATCTAGCCTTGTTCACGGGGTTGCAGTTTGCCATTTGGACAAGGAAAATCTCGTTTGTAAAGGGCATCTCGTGTTTTTACTTATTGTTTTTCTCCAAGTTGGCGGTGGATAGTGTGTTCAGCGTTCTCTTCGGTAGCCGGCAAGATGAGCTGAGTGTTGTCGGTGATGTATTCATCATGTTTATCTTGTCTATAGCGGCTTTGAGCCAGTTGCTTTATAAGACATCCCTTGCCATTTCCCTGGGCTTGATTCCGGTTATTGTTTTTTATTTCGCCAATAATCCCGTTTTGTTTTCTCTTTTCAGTGCCAAGGCGATATTCGTGGGGTTCATCATGAATGTCTATGTGGCGGTATATAACATGAAGGTGGTGACCAAGGGGCTTCGCCAACCCCACCGTGTGAATAGCATCGAACAGAGAGCGCTCAATATGCTTGCCGATCTGAAGGACAAGAACGACGACCGGGCCGGCAATCTCATCGCCCGGCTGGAACCCGACTTGAGGCAGAACATTATCTCTACCGCTTCTGAGCACCTGCGCAAGGAGGAGCTGGACAGAGTGGTATGGGATCATATTTGCGAAGGTTTGACCAACAGCGAAAAGGAGATTTGCAAGCTCATACTTCAGGGGAAGACGCTGAAGGAAGTCTGTACCCAATTGGGCAAGAGTGAGTCGAATGTCACCAGCCAGCGTTGCCATATTCGCAAGAAATTGAATATGGATAGAAAAGCAGACTTGAAGCGAACGCTGGAGATTCGGTTCTTTGAGGCAAAAAAGGCGGCTAGTGTATCCTAGCCGCCCTGGAATTCTGCTTATTTTGATGCTGATAGCAGCCAGAAAGCATGCTGGTACGAATGAACATGCTTTCTGTATGTGATAAATAAGGAAAAAACTTCTTTCAGAGCCAAAGGCTTAGTCCTCCATCCGGAGGAAAGCCTTTGGCAGATATTTGATGAGGTCGCCGGCGATGAGGCTCTCCTTGCCCAGGTCTTTGATGGCAAGGTCGCCTGCCAGGCCATGTAAGTGCATGCCCAGTCGGCACGCATCGGCTTGCTTGTAGCCACGAGCCAGCAGTCCCGTGATGATACCTGTGAGTACATCGCCGCTTCCTGCCGTAGCCATTCCGCTGTTGCCTGTGGAGCAAAACTCAATCTTTCCGTCGGGATGACAGAGGGCAGAGTAGTGCCCCTTCAGTATAATGTATGCCTGTAGGCGCTCTGCCAGTTCGCTGGCTTTCGACAGACGCTCGCTGCAACTGCTGCTTTGGTTGCCAGCTAGGCGATCAAACTCCTTTGGGTGTGGTGTGAGGATGATGTCCTTGGGCAGTTGCTGCATCCATGCTCGATGAGAGGATAGGATGTTGATGGCGTCGGCATCTATCACCACCGGACAGGTGGCTCGGCGCAGTTGGGCGATGAGGGCGATGGCTGTAGCCTCGCTCGTTCCCAATCCGGGACCTACTCCCATGGCGTCGAAAAATTCCGTGTCTACAGGTTCGCTGAATATCGTTTCCTCCGTGTCCATTTGCAACACAGCTTCGGGCACGGATATTTGCATAATCTCATAGTTTCGTTTGGGCGTATGGGTGGTCACCTTGCCGGCACCACTCCTCAGGCAAGCCTTGGTGGCGAGCACGGCGGCACCGCTCATGCCATAGCTTCCGGCTATGATGAGCGCATTGCCCATGCTGCCCTTGTGGGCGAAATCGTTGCGAGGGCGTATCAACTGGCGGATGTCATTCTCCTCCAGGATGCGGCATCGGCAGTCTGTCTTCTGGATGTATTCTTGCGAGAGGCGAATGTCGAGCACCTTCAGGCGGCCCAGATATTGTTGGTTGTCTGCCATCAACATCGACAACTTCTTCTGTTGCAGGGTGAGCGTAAGGTCGGCGTGGATGATGTTGGCGTGGATATTATAGGTGTTGTCCTCGGTCATGAGACCTGTCGGGATGTCGATGCTCACTACCTTGGCTGGGCTTTGGTTGATGTATTTCACCATGGCGGCGAATCCCCCTGCCAGAGGCTTGTTGAGGCCGCTGCCGAAGAGACCGTCCACCACCAACGTGTCGGCGTTGAGCTGTGGAGGGTCGAAGTTGACTGTGATTTCAGTGAATTGTTTCGCATGTTTACCCTCGACGAGTCGCTTTTTGTTGGTGGCACAGTCGGCGGAAAGCTTGTTGTGCACGTTGAAGAGGAACACGTTCACCTGGTAGCCGTCCTCTCCCAGCATGCGAGCCACCGCCAAGGCGTCGCCGCCATTGTTGCCTGGTCCTGCGAAAACCACTACGGGAGTGCGGTTGGACCATTCCTCCTCGATGGCACGGGTGATAGCTTTGGCAGCTCGTTCCATCAGATTGAGCGAGGTTATAGGCTCGTGTTCTATGGTGTATTTGTCGAGCTCATGAATCTGAGCGCTTGTGAATATTTTCATATGCGAAATTGGTTAAAACTATGTTTTTTTGCTGAAATCCTTGATATATTTAGACTTCTAAGTGCAAAAGTACTAAAAAAAGGTGTATGAAAGCACGATGTTTCACGATTTTTTCGTAATTTTGCACAAAATATTTATTTTCGTAGACTATGGGTATAGTAAAAATCAAGGATAAGACCTTCAAGACTTCGATTCCTGAGGCCGAAATCTTGAAGAAGGTACAGGTCGTAGCCGACCGTCTCAACAAGGACTATGAGGGCAAGACCCCAGTGTTCTTGGCAGTATTGAATGGTTCGTTCATCTTCGCAGCCGACTTGATGCGAATGATTACGATACCAAGCGAAATCTCGTTTGTGAAATATGCTTCCTACGAGGGCACCTCCTCTACCGGCAGCATGAAGACCCTCATGGGCTTGAACCACGACTTGAAAGGTCGCCACGTTGTCATCGTGGAGGACATCGTAGACTCTGGTTTCACCATGAAGCACATGATAGAAGACTTGAAGAAGTACAATCCTGCTTCTATCGAGATCTGTTCGCTTCTCGTCAAGCCGGGCAACTTGAAGGTGGACCTCGACATCAACTATGCTGTCATGGAAATCCCTAACGACTTCATCGTGGGTTATGGCCTCGACTATGACCAGGAAGGTCGCAACCTTCGAGACATCTACACGATTGTGGAATAACATATTATAATATATAATAAAGAAAGATGAAAAATATCGTAATTTTCGGCGCTCCAGGTGCAGGTAAGGGCACACAGAGCGACAAGTTGATTGAGAAGTATGGTCTCGGTCACATTTCTACAGGTGACGTTCTTCGTAACGAAATCAAGAATGGTACAGAGCTTGGCAAGACAGCCAAGGGTTATATCGACAATGGTCAGTTGATTCCAGACGAGTTGATGATCGACATCCTCGCTAGCGTATACGATAGCTTCGGCAAGGAGCACGCAGGTGTTATCTTCGACGGTTTCCCACGTACCACTCCACAGGCTGAGGCTCTCAAGAAGATGCTTGCTGAGCGTGGCCACAAGGTAGCTGCCATGATCGAGCTCGCCGTGCCAGAGGATGAGTTGATGAAGCGCCTTATCAACCGTGGTAAGGAGAGCGGTCGCTCTGACGACAACGAGGAGACCATCAAGAAGCGTCTCAACGTATATCATACACAGACAGCTCCTCTCATCGACTGGTATGAGAAGGAGGGCATCCACCACCACATCGAGGGTCTCGGCACTGTAGATGAGATCTTCGCTCGTGTTTGTGATGTAATCGACAATCTCTAATTTTTTATATGCAATGGTCTTCCCCGCAACTGCGGGGAAGATTTATTTAAAAAACATAATATGGCTGAATCCAATTTCGTAGACTACGTAAAGATACAATGCCGCTCTGGTAAGGGTGGCAAGGGCTCCATGCACCTGCGCCACGTGAAGTACCAACCGAATGGCGGTCCTGACGGTGGCGACGGCGGACGTGGAGGAAGCATCTATCTGCGCGGCAACCACAACTACTGGACGTTGCTGCACCTCAAATATCAGCGCCACTTCTTCGCCGAGCATGGTGGAAACGGTGGGCGCGACAAGTGCCACGGCACTGACGGCAAGGACATCTACATCGACGTGCCTTGCGGAACCGTGGTGTATAATGCCGAGACGGGCAAGTATGTATGTGATGTGACATACGACGGGCAGGAAGTGCTGCTCCTCAAGGGTGGTCGTGGTGGACTGGGCAATTTCCAGTTCCGTACCTCCACCAACCAGGCTCCTCGCTATGCGCAGCCTGGCGAGCCTATGCAGGAGATGACCATCATCATGGAGCTGAAGCTCTTGGCCGATGTGGGTCTTGTGGGCTTCCCTAACGCCGGCAAGTCTACCTTGCTGAGCGCCGTGTCGAGTGCCCGTCCGAAGATAGCCAATTATCCGTTTACTACGCTCGAACCATCACTGGGCATCGTGGATTACCGCGACCACCAGAGCTTTGTCATGGCCGACATCCCGGGTATCATCGAGGGCGCGAGCGAAGGAAAAGGTTTGGGCTTGCGATTCCTGCGCCACATCGAGCGCAACTCGCTCTTGCTGTTCATGGTGCCAGGCGACACCGACGACATCAAGAAGGAGTATGAGGTATTGCTGGGTGAGCTCAAGAACTTCAACCCAGAGATGCTCGACAAGCATCGTGTGCTCGCCATCACCAAGTGCGACTTGCTTGATGACGAACTCATCGAGATGCTCAAGGAAACCTTGCCTACCGATCTCCCTGTGGTGTTCATTTCTTCCGTTACCGGTCAGGGCATCCAGGAGTTGAAAGATGTGCTTTGGAAGGAACTCAACTCGGAGAGCAACAAGCTCCAGGAGATTACCTCCGAGGATACCCTCGTGCATCGCGACAAGGATATGTCTCGATTCCAGAAGGAGATGGAGGCAGAAGGCGAGGACGTGGTGGAATACATCGACGATGATGAAATCGAGGATGTAGACGACCTCGATGACTTCGAATACGAGTAATTTCGCACATGGATCTCACAGATCTCACGGATTTTTTAGATAAGAAAATTCTGTTTTATGTTGAAAGAATATCATATAGCCGCTGGTGTCAAGGCTTTCTCCACCACTCGCAAGGGTGGCGTGAGCACGGGCAACTATGGCGAATTCAATATCAATGAGTATTGTGGCGACGAGCCTGAGAACATCGCTCGGAACCGCAAGTTGTTGGCGGATGAACTTGGCATCGCTACCGACCGCATCATCATGCCTCATCAGGTGCATGGGGTGGAGGTGCGACAGATTGCCGCCGAGTATCTCAGTATGCCTGAGAACATCCGCAAGATGGTGCTCGAAGGGGTGGATGCCGTGATGACCGACCAGACGGGTGTTTGCGTGGGAGTATCCACAGCCGACTGCATCCCAATCCTTCTCTATGATGAGGAGCATCATGCCGTGGCAGCCATCCATGCCGGATGGAGAGGCACCTTGGCGCGCATTGTACACAAGACCCTGCAGGAGATGGCTTTCGCCTATCAGTCCGCCCCGAAGAAGTTGAAGGCAGTGATAGGCCCAGGCATCTCGCTCGACAACTTCGAGGTGGGCGACGAGGTTTACGAGGCTTTCGAGCAGGCAGCCTTCCCTATGGGCGAGATTGCCGAGCAACGCCCTAACGCCGCCTTCCATGTTTCGGCCGCCGAGAGAGACCGCATGGCTGAGGCTGGCAACATCGAGCAACCGCTCAAGTGGCACATCAACCTGCCGCTCTGCAACAAGCAAATCTTGATACATTGCGGTGTGCCGGAGGCTAACATCCAGGATTGTGGCATCTGCACTTACGCCCACAGCGATGAGTTCTTCTCGGCTCGCAAGCTGGGCACGGAGAGCGGGCGCATCTATACAGCCATCTTGATGGAGAAATAATAAAGCGTATTGATAATAAATAAGGGATAACATCCATTTCTTTCTTTTCTAAGTACTTTGGGAGAGGAAGAAATGGATGTTTGTCTTTATATATAAATAAGGTAAACATGAAAAGTAAAATGATTAAGCATGGCTTAGGCTTGCTAGCTGCATCGGGAGTGATGTTCCTGTCGCTCTCCAGCTTCATGCCTGCCAAGAATGTCTTTACCACCGCCGAACAGCAGCAGGTGAGCATCGCTACCCCAGGGCTCTTTGCCCAGAGTCAAGCCTTCAACGTCGACTTTGAGATATTCCGTGGTTCGGAATATTCCTTCCCGCTTCCTGTGGGCAAGGCTGCCTTGGTTAATGGTAACAGCGTGATGCGCATCTCTACCTCGAAGGGCGATGCGGTGAAGGCGATGTTTGATGGTTATGTGCGCTTGGCTCGCAAGACCGAGTCGATGGGCAACGTCATCGTAGTGCGCCACGACAACGGACTGGAGACGGTCTACGCCAACAATGCGGAAAACCTGGTGAAGGTGGGAGCGCATGTGGAGGCTGGGCAGACTATCGCCATTGTGGGCACCAAGGATGGAGAGACCTATTGCGACTTCTCCATCATGGTGAACGGTGGTAGATTGAACCCCGAGACTTTCATCGAGTTGAAGAGCCATAAGTTGCGCCGCCAGACGGTGCAGTTTCGTAAGTCGGGCTCACGTGTCATCGCCTCTGTCGTAGGCGGCAAGGATTCTTCCGCCGGCAGGGATGCCATCGAGAAAGGCAACAGCACTAAGAATGGCGGCAAGAAAGCCGCCCGTGGCTTGACGCTCGACCCCGACGAGGTGAACGATCCTTTCACTATCACCAACACCTTCGAGCTTGATTTGGAGAAAATGGAGGAGAAGGCGTGGGCTTATCCTTTGCCTGGTGCTCGTGTCATCAGTCCTTACGGAGGCAAGCGCCGCCATTCCGGAGTAGACCTCAAGACTTGTCCTAACGACGAAATAGTGGCTGCCTTCGACGGCACGGTGGTTGCCTCTGGTCCCTTCTATGGCTACGGCAACTGCATCCGCATCAAACATGCCTATGGTTTCGAGACCCTCTATAGCCACCAAAGCAAGAACAAGGTGAAGGTGGGACAGAAGGTGAAGGCTGGCGAAGTAATTGGTTTGACGGGGCGCACGGGGCGTGCCACTACCGAGCATCTTCATTTCGAGATAAGTTTCGGTGGTCGCCGAATAGACCCTGCCATCGTCTTCGACCACAGTGGGCATAAGCTCAAGGCGGTCACGCTACACCTTACCAAGGGCAAGGGCGTGAAGAGCGTCAAGAACTAGGGCTTTTGTTAAAAAACTAGGGGATAAATCGAATGCTGCGGAGCCTTGGGCGGTTTACTGCCATACTGTGGCAGTAGATTGCCTCGGCTATGGCAGTTTTTTGCCCTAGCTAGGCAGTTATATTTTCATCGCGGAGAAAATCTTGAAAGGGGTAATTGTAGAGAATAGAATTGGCAAAAGTACTACACACTACACCAAATTGCTGTAATTCGCTGAATATAAAGTTGTTCTGTGGGTGTAATGTCGGTGTTCACACTTCACTCACACTACACCACACTTCACCTTTTCTCTTCTCCAGCGGGGGGGTGTAGTGTGGTGTAGTGTTGGTGTAGTGTCAGTTGTCACACTACACCCTTTTATTCTGCTGAACATCAGCGAGTTATGCAAGATTGGTGTAGTGTGAAGTAGAAAACGGAAATCCGTCGCTTATCTTTTCTGACTCTTACGGTTGGCGCGTTGCTGGCGATATTTCGCCTTTTGGCGGGCAGAGCCGCTGCCATGCGCCCCTGTAATATACTTTTTCTTCTTGGCCTTGGTTTTCACCTTGTCGTCGTTGTCCTTCTTCGGACCTCCGCCGCCCTTGAACACCATGCCGCCCATGATAATATCGTCAATATCGCTCATATATTTATCACTTAAAATTAGTGGTGGAACAAACGTACGTGAGTGAACGCCATGGCAATGCCGTATTTGTCGCAAGTCTCGATCACATTGTCGTCACGGATAGAACCGCCAGCCTCTGCGATATACTGCACGCCGCTCTTGTGGGCACGCTCGATGTTGTCGCCGAATGGGAAGAATGCATCGCTACCGAGAGCCACGCCTGTGTTCTTCGCAATCCACGCCTTCTTCTCCTCACGTGTCAAAGGCTCTGGCTTCTCTGTGAAGAACTGCTCCCATACGCCATCCTGGAGAACATCCTCCCACTCGTCGGAGATGTATACGTTGATGGTGTTGTCGCGGTCGGCACGGCGAATCTTCTCCTTGAAAGGCAAGTTCATCACCTTAGGGCACTGGCGCAACCACCACTCGTCTGCCTTGTTGCCAGCCAAGCGAGTACAGTGGATACGGCTCTGCTGTCCGGCACCGATACCGATGGCCTGACCATCCTTCACATAGCATACAGAGTTGCTCTGCGTATACTTCAGGGTGATGAGCGAGATGATGAGGTCGCGCTTAGCCTCGGCAGAGAAAGTCTTGTTCTTTGTTGGGATGTCCTCGAAGAGAGCTGGGTCGTCGAGTTTCACCTCGTTGCGTCCCTGTTCGAATGTTACTCCAAACACCTGCTTGTGCTCGATAGGAGCAGGCACATAGTCTGGGTCAATCTTGATGACGCAGTAAGTGCCCTTGCGCTTGGCCTTCAAAATCTCTATGGCCTCGGGGGTGAAGCCAGGGGCGATGACACCATCGCTCACCTCACGCTTGATGAGGAGGGCCGTAGGCTCGTCGCATACGTCGCTCAGGGCTACGAAATCGCCGTAAGAGCACATGCGGTCGGCACCACGTGCACGAGCATAGGCACAAGCCAATGGGGAAAGTTCGAAGTTCACGTCGTCGACGAAGTAAATTTTCTTCAGCGTGTCGCTCAATGGCAAGCCGATGGCAGCTCCGGCAGGAGAAACGTGTTTGAAACTAGCGGCGGCAGGCATTCCTGTGGCAGCCTTGAGCTCCTTGACCAATTGCCAAGAGTTGAAGGCGTCGAGGAAATTGATGTAGCCAGGACGACCGTTGATTACTTCGATAGGCAGATCTCTTCCGTCATCCATGTAGATGCGAGAAGGTTTCTGGTTTGGATTACATCCGTACTTTAGTGCTAATTCTTTCATATTTCTAAGACTTATTTAGAATATTGCTGCAAAAATACAACTTTTTTATGGTATAAACAAAAATAATTGAGAAAACATTATTCACTTTCATTCTTTTTGTGTACTTTTGCTGCCGAAAGATTGAGAAAGGTATAGAGATAATTACGTTAGGGTAAATTGTTATGAAACAGGATTTGAAATTGCTTGCCGAAGCGCTTGAAAAAAAACTCGGCAAGGCACACGTGTTGCACAAGATGTGGGACGTGCTGAAAGGAAAGGAAAAGCCTTCTCGCCAAACACTGGATCGACTGGCCCTGCTGGCTGGCTTCCAAAGCTGGGACGATTTCCAAGGTGCCTTGCACGGCACGGAAGATGGACTCGTAAACTATAGTACGGGCGAGAAATGATTTTGATTTTTTTATGATTGATGATAGTTAGTATCATTCAAAAGGTTTTAAGGTAGTTAAAAAGGGGAACAAGTCGTGATGACCAGTTCCCCTTTATTTTTTCTAATCTTAAACAGGTTTCCTAAGAAATTACTCTGCGCCCTTAGCTACAGTCTTCTTCTCAGCGATACGAGCCTTCTTACCTGTAAGGTTACGCAAGTAATACAACTTAGCGCGACGTACCTTACCATGCTTGTTCACCTCGATAGAGTCGATAGCTGGTGACTCGATAGGGAAGATACGCTCTACACCTACAGTACCAGACATCTTGCGAACTGTGAAACGCTTCTTGTCACCGTGACCAGAGATCTTGATGACTACACCACGATAGAGCTGGATACGCTCCTTAGTACCCTCGACGATTTTGTAAGCGACTGTGATAGTGTCACCTGCCTTGAACTCAGGGAACTTCTTGCCGGTTGCAAATGCTTCTTCAGCAACTTTAATCAAATCCATTTTTTGTATAAAATTAAAAATTGTTTGTCGTTCCTGCGCAACATGGACGAGCAACACTTCTGCCCAGACAACAGCGGTTACGCCGAAAAGCGGGTGCAAAGTTACGACTTTTTCTTGTATCTCGCAAATTTTCAGTCAGTTTCTTTCCTTTTTCTCACAGATTTAACTCTTTTTCTTCCTTGTAACTGTCTTTTCCCACAGATTTCACGGATTTCACAGATTTATTTTGTACTTTTGCATTCCAAAACATGAAGGAATAATTCAAAGCATGAAGTAATGATAAGTATGAAGAAAAAGACTAGTATGAAGATGGTGCTTGCATCGGCGATGATAATGCTGATGGCAAGCCCGGCCTTTGCCCAGAAATATAAGGTGGCGAAGGTGGAGCGCACTCGCATCCTCATCGACCAGCGTTGGGATGCGGAGCCTGATGAGGAGGCTGCCAAGTTTATCGCTCCATATAAGAGTAAGGTGGATAGCATCATGGGACCTGTGGTGGGCACCATCGCTCACGACATGACTCGCCATCGCCCGGAGAGCGAACTCAGCAATCTGCTCTGCGACATCCTCGTATGGGGTGGCAAGGCTTTCAACGAGCAGCCGGTCTTCGCGGTCTACAACATGGGTGGCATCCGTGCCAACCTCGCCAAGGGAAACGTGACTGTGGGTGATGTGAACGAGATTGCGCCTTTCGAGAACAAGATTTGCTTCCTTACGCTTACGGGCGACAAGGTGCTGGAGCTCTTCCAGCAGATAGCGCATCGTGGGGGAGAGGGACTCAGCCACGCCGTGCGCCTGGTCATCACCAAGGATGGCCATCTCAAGAGCGTTACCTTGAATGGTGAGCCAGTAGACCCAGCCAAGAAATATCGCATCGCCACGCTCGACTACCTTGCCGAGGGCAACGACCAGATGGTGGCTTTCAAGAGTGGCACCGATGTGGTTTCTCCGAAGGCTAAGGAGAATAACGTGCGCTACATCATCATGGACTATTTCCGTGAGAAGGCGAAGCAAGGAGAAACTGTAAGTTCGAAGATTGAAGGCCGCTGCGTGGTAGAATAAGAAAACAGATTGATTTATGAAGAAATTAGTAGTATATATAATGATGTGTTTCTGTGCCATGAATGTGATGGCGCAGAAAAAGTTGGTGGTGCTCCATACCAATGACACCCATTCGTGCGTGATGCCTATCAACCCAAACCTCGCCGATACGGCGATGGCGAATCGTGGTGGCTATCTTCGCCGTGTGGCGATGGTTAAGCAGGAGCGCATGGCTAATCCCGACTTGTTGCTCTTCGACAGCGGCGATTTCTCGCAGGGCTCGCCTTACTATTCGCTCTTCAAGGGCGATGTGGAGGTAGGACTCATGAACGAGATGAAATATGATGCTGCCACCATCGGCAACCATGAGTTTGATTTTGGCATCGACAACATGGTGCGCCTCTTCAAGATGGCGAAGTTCCCGATAGTTTGCAGCAACTACGATTTCACGGGTACTCCTTTGGTGGATGTCGTGAAGCCATACGTCATCTTGCATCGCCAGGGCTTGAAGATTGGCGTCTTTGGTCTTTGCCCTGAGCTCAAGGGCTTGGTGAGCGAGGCCAACTATGGACCTATCAAGTATCTCGACCCTGTGCAGAAGGGCGAGGAGATGGCTGAGTTCTTGAAGAAGAAAAAGAAGTGCGACGTTATCATCTGTCTCTCTCACCTGGGATGGAACATAGATGGGATAGACGACACCGAACTGGTGCCTGGCACCCGATACATCGACTTGGTGCTCGGCGGTCATAGCCACACTTACTTCAAGAACCTAAGATACTTGAAAAATCTCGATGGCAAGGAGGTTCCTGTTGACCAAAATGGCAAGAGTGCCATCTGGGTAGGCAAGATGACCTTGGACATCGTGAAGAATAAGTAATCTCTTTATGTGTATAAGTTATAAGGAATAAAACCAAAAAGGCT
>DJSH01000016.1:7839-8128 GCA_002440225.1 Candidatus Segatella violae | reverse complement strand
AGCCTTTTTGGTTTTATTCCTTGTTGGAGCTAGCGTATAGACCGATGCAAGCACCGATGAAACCACCGCTCTTCTGTGTACTCAGGTTGCTGGCGTCCACACCCTTGGCGAGCAACTGCCAGTCGCCTCCTTCCTCGGCATAGTAGAAGTCGTAATATCTATCATGTCCTTCTACCTTGAGGCGAAGTTTACCAGCCTTGATAGGTGCTGAGGCTATCTGCACATTGTTTTTCTCCGCACGGGTCAAGGTGACGAGGAGCTGACCTTTCTTCATGGTCTTGCCCAATAC
>DJSH01000016.1:0-7693 GCA_002440225.1 Candidatus Segatella violae | reverse complement strand
GGCAAGAGGTTCATCGTAAGCTTGTTGTCGGCAACCTTGTAGCAGTCCTTGAAGTCACGGAGGAACATCCAGCGTGGGTTCAAGTCTTTCAAGCCAGCCTTGTTGCAATTCGTCTCGAAGTTATCGGTATAGCTGAAGTTGCCAGAGAATTCGTTCTTCTCCGCAGGTTTCAATCCTGCCTTTTCACCTACTGTAGAGATCGGCGTATTCTTCTTCAGAATCTCTGGCCATCCATCCTTCCAAGTCACTGGCAACAGATAGGTGTCACGGCCGGTATTGTACATATCCTCCTCGTATGGACGGCAAGCCAGGAACACAGCCCACCAGTTGCCCTTGCCATCCTCTACTATGTCGGCGTGGCCGGCAGAGGAAACAGGGTCCTTGCGGTTAGGGTCGAGACCGGTGCGCTGGGTGAGGATAGGGTTGTTAGGATTCTCCTCCCATGGCCCCATCGGGTTCTTGGCACGGAGAATCACCTCGCTGTGCCATCCGCCTGTTCCGCCTTCGGCGCACATCAAGTAGTAGAACTTGCCCTTCTTGAAGAGGTGTGGTCCCTCAATCCAGATAGGCTTTGCCTCCACGTGGGTTCCACCACGGAGAATCTCCTTGAAGTTACCCTTGATGGAGTCGCCCTTCACGTCGAACTCGAAGCAGCGGATAGAGCGCTGTCCTTCGTAGTCGGCGCCGCCAACCACCGGACCGTTGTGTACGATGTAACCCTTGCCGTTGTCGTCGAAGAAGAAGCTTGGGTCGATACCATCTATCTTTGGCAAGTAGATAGGTTCGCTCCATCCCTTCTTAGGGTCTTTGCTCTTCACGAAGAAGTTGCCAGCCCCTACGTTGGTGGTAATCATATAGAAGGTCTTGTTCTTCTTATTGTAACTGATGGCTGGTGCGAAGATGCCGCCCGATACATGCTGTCCCTTCAGAGGTACTTGCGATTCGCGGGTGAGCACATGACCAGTTGGAGTCCAGTTCACCAAGTCCTTGCTCGTGGAGAGAGGCACGCCAGGGAAGAAGGTGAAGGATGAATTCACCAAGTAATAGGTGTCGCCCACACGACAAACGCTAGGGTCTGGGTAGAAACCAGCCAGGATAGGGTTGTAGTACTGGTGGGTCTTGTCGATAGGCACATTGAAACGTGCGTCGTTGCCCGAATACTTGAAATAGTCGAACTCGGCGGTCTGTGCCTGAGCGGTGGAACAGAGAGCGAGCGAAAGCGATAAGATTGCTAAATTCTTCATGTTGTTAATGAGTTTGTTATTTTTGCGCTGCAAAGTTACCGCTTTCTCTCGATATGTATCCCCCTGAAATGTTACCAACATTTTGTGTCGCGTATCATTTCAGTTTCTATTTGTTACAAATACTTTGTTTTCGTCCAAGCCCTATCTGAACGAGAACTTATTGCTTGTTACGCTGCTCGTTCATATAGTCGCGTGGCGATGCACCAAACATGTTCTTGAACATCGTGCTGAAGCTTGCCGGGTTGGAGAATCCGCATGAGTACATCACGTCGGTTACCGATTGCTTCGACTCCCTCAGCAACTTGGCTGCCATCTGTAGGCGCAAGTTGCGTACGAAGGTGTGAGGGGTCTGGTTGGTGAGCTCCTTCATCTTGCGGTGCAGGTGTACACGGCTGATGCCCACTTGCTTGGCCAGCATGTCCACGCTCAAGTCTTCGTTGGTGATGTTGTCGTTGATGACTTTCATCACCTGTTGCATCAGTTGGTCGTCAGGAGAAACCATCTCTATGTGTTTCATCTTGTCTTCCTGGCTTTCGCTGCCCGTGAACTTGTTGCGCAGGGTGCGACGCACATTGAGCAGGTTGATGATGGTGCGGCGCAAGATGTCCATGTTGAATGGCTTCACGATGTAAGCGTCTGCGCCCGTCTGCAATCCTGTAAGTTGGTCTTCCTCCCGGCTCATGGCTGTGAGCAAAATCACCGGTATGTGGTTGGTGTTCACGTTGCTCTTCAGCTTGGTGCACAGGGTGGTACCGTCCATCTCCGGCATCATGATGTCTGAGATGACGAGGTCTGGGTGCCGCTTCGTGATTTCTGGCAGCGCCTCCTTGCCGTTGTGGTAGGTCTGAATCTTGAACATATCTTGCAGCTGGTTGCTTAGATATTCGAGGATGGCGTCGTCGTCTTCCACGAGGGCTATTGTGCTCTTCTTCCCATCGTAGCTAGGAGCGGTTTCTATCTCAGCCTCTTGTGGTGTGGCTTCTTCCTCGGCATTGTCCTCTTCGTTCAATTCCAGGATGTCCTCTTCTTCTTGCCCCTCTGGTTTAGGCTCCATGATTTCCTCTGGCTTGAGATGGTCCTTGCCCAGTGGTAGGGTGATGAGGAATACGCTGCCCGTCTTCCAGTCGGGGTCGTCCTGCGTCTTGTTGTTGGCAGCGGTGATGGTGCCGTAGTGCAATTCTACGAGCGAGCGGGTGAGGTCGAGACCGATGCCGGTTCCCACGTTGCGGTCGTTGGCACTGGTCGCACTCTGATAGAATCGCTGGAAGATGGTCTCCAGCTTGTCTTCGTCGATGCCCTTGCCGCTGTCCTTGATGGCGATGCGGGCATGGTGTGGCGAATGACTCAGGATGATGCTCACCTTGCCGCCGGCAGGAGTAAACTTGAAGGCGTTGGAGAGCACGTTCATGAGCACCTTGTCGAAGTTGTCGCGGTCTATCCATACAGGCAGACTCTCGTCGGCATGCTCAAAGCTGAAATGGATGCTCTTTGCCTGGGCTTGTTGCTCGAAGAGCTTGTATTCGTCGTTGATAAACGCCACCATGTCGGTCTCGCTCATGTGCATCACCATCTGGCCCTTGTCTATCTTTCGCAGGTCCATCATCTGGTTGATGAGGTGCAGGATGCGCTCCGAGTTCTTGCGCATCATGTCGTAGATGCCCTGTCGGTGGGTGTCCTTGTCTTCCTTGATGAGGCTGAGCAATGGGGTGAGGATGAGGGTCAAAGGCGTGCGAATCTCGTGGCTGATGTTCATGAAGAATTTCAGCTTCGCCTCGCCCATCTCCTCGGCGTGGATGTGTTTCTGCAGCAGCAGGCGGTCTTCCTCCTTGCGCTTGCGGTGCTGTATGTAGAGCATGCAGAGCGAGATGAGCACGAGAAGATATGCGAGTCTTGCCCAGATGCTGGCGTACCATGCAGGATGGATGATGATGGTGAACTCCTTGACTGGGGTCTCGTAACCATTGCAGATGGCCTTGATGCGAAACTTGTATTTGCCCGCAGGCATGTGGGAGAACGAAACCTCGTTGGAACCTTGCTGCACCGTGTGCCACTCCTCGTCGTTGATGCTGTAGGCGTAGCTTATCTGTTCTACGTTGCTGTAGGTGAGGGTGGAGAGTTGCAGGGTGAAGGTGTTGTCGTCGTTCGAGAGATTGAACACCTCGCTGTTGTAGGCTCCCTTCTCGGTGATGGTGTAGAATCCAGATTCCATTCCCGGTGTCAGGCTCTTGTTGCCCACGATGAAACCCGACAGCTTGACGGTGGCGTTCCAAGGATGTTGCTTCACCTTGGCGGCGTCGAAGCAGTTGAAGCCACCCGTGCCGCCCATGATGATGATGCGCTTGTCTGCAGAGGCACAGGCTGCTCCGTCGGAGAACTCGTTGCTCTGCACGCCATTCTCTACATAAAACTTGGTGATGCTCTTCTTGGCAGCATCCAGCTTGTTCAGACCACTGGTTGTACCTATCCATATTCTGCCCTTATAGTCTTCGATGAAGCAAGAGATACTGTTCTCGCTCAGTCCGTCTTTGGTGGTGTAATGCTTCAGGAGTTTACCCCCCCATTTGTATACGTAGGCTCCATCTTCGGTGCCATACCAAATGTGACCTTTGCTGTCTACAAAGACGCAGTGGGAGAAGCTGTTGCGGTTCAGGCAGTTCACGCCGCCCAGTGCGGAGGTCCAGCTGTTGTGCTTGATGTCGTAGCAAGCCAGTCCGATGGAGGTGGCAAGGTATAGGCAGCTATGGTCTTTCGAGAGAGCCAGCTTGGCAACATAGTCGTTGGGAATGCTGTTGACATGAGACCGGGTGTCGGCATGGTCTTTCATCTTATATATAATAGGTTGTCCGGATTTCGGAATGCGTATCAGTCCGCATCCCATGGTGGCAAGCCACATGGTGCCTTGCTTGTCGCATTTGATGTCGAACACGCCCTTGTTGCCCAATTCATTGATGTTGATGCGGTGGAAATTTCCGCTTGCATCCAAGATGCCAACGCCGTCGGCATAGGTTCCCACCCAGATGCGCCCGTCAAGATCTTGGCAGATGGCGAGGATGGCGCTGTTGTCCATGTAGTGGGCTTGCAATTCGCTTCCGTTTTGGTTCAGCTTGTAGAGTCCGTCCTTGTCGGTTCCCACCCAGAGATTGTTGCTGTTGTCGAGCATCACGCTGGTTACGCAGTTGTCGCCGATGATGTTGCGGTTGCCGAGTCGGAAGCCCATGTAGCCGAAATCGTACATTCCCTGTGGCTGCATGAACACGCCCTTCTGCAACATACTGAACCAGATGTTGCCCTGCGAGTCTTCTATGATGTTTTGTATCTTACTTCTGCTCAGGTTGATTTGCGCGCTGAAGAATGGGTTGTCGATGACTGCGCCTGTGGCAGGGTCGTAGAGGACGATGCCCTCGCCGTCGCATCCGATGAACAATTTGCCACTCTTGCTCACATAGATGGTTTGTATAGTGAGGTTGCCGATGCTGCTGATGCGGGTGAACACGGTAGAGCCGGCGGTCTTCTTGTAAACGCCCTGGTTCTTAGTGGCGAGGTAAAGGTTGCCCTTGCCGTCTTCCTTTATTTCTTGCGCCATCAAACCGCTGGTGCCGGCAAGGTGGGTGGATAGCTTGCCGTTCTTGCCCATCCAGAATAGTTTGCCGTCTTCCGTGATAATCCACACGTTGCCAAGGCGGTCTTCCATCACGCGCGCAGAGTATTTCAGTTTGTTATCGGTGTCTTTTATGAGCTTACAGGTATGCTCCCCTTTCTTCATCAGATAGATTCCGTGCCCCGATGTGCTGATGAGCACATTGCCATTGCGTAACCTGCAGATGCTAGTAACGTAGGTGATGGCTGTGTTGCCCTTGGAATCGATGAGTGGAATGTTGGTAAACTTCTGTCCGTCGTGGAGCAACAAACCTTTGTTGGTTCCTAGCAGTAGGTATCCGTATGCATCTTGGGTGATGCAATTGATATAGTTGGTGTTGAGCGAAAGCTTGTTGCTCTCGTCCTTCTTCTTCACGGCAAAGTGGTAGCCGTCGTATACGTTCAGGCCATTGCGAGTGGCTATCCAGATGAAGCCATTCGTGTCTTGGTAAACCTGCGTTACGAGGTTGCTCGACAACTGGTTGTCGGTGTTGAAAAGTTTGCCTCTTTGCGCCATCGCGTCTTGTATGAAAAGACATAGGAGCAACAGGCAGAGGATGCATGATTTTTTCGTTTTTATCATGATTCTTGGTTTTTTCATCATGTCGGTTTAAATTGTTATGTTTGTATTCTGCATGCAAAAGTAAGAAAAAAGTTGCATAATCCATCCTTTTTCTGGTCTTTTTTCTATCACAAAGGTTATTTTCTTAACATTTGTTACTTGTTGCAAAGAGTTTGTTACATCAAGTAAGGGTATGTAAAGTATTGGTTACTTATAACAAAGTATGTTTGGTGAAAGCAATGTATCTTTGCATCAGAAATTTTAATAGTTTTGTACAGATAGGTTAGTTAGGTTTAATTAGGTTTATAATTTAGGTTTAATTTGGTTTATAAAAATAGGTTTAAGGTAAAATTCAGAAACATCTGAGTTAGGAAATTGTGATTTTTTTAAGGAATCATGATTAATTGGTTTTCTGGAATGGTGCGTAGGGATACGCGCCATTCTACGTTTTTCAAGGTGAAGAGAAAGTTGACGGATACAGAGAGAAAGAACTTTTTGAGGTAAAATCTAAAAACATATATAACAATGAATAAGAAGAAACTTATGATTTCGCTCGTTGTCGGGCTCCTGTCTCTGGCAACTCATGCCGCCGACAATCTTCCAGACCTGCATGTGCAGGGTAAGAATTTGGTGGATGTCAACGGCAACACCGTTGTCCTGCATGGCGTGATGGATACCCCCAATCGCTATTTCAACAATTGGCTGTGGCAACAATGGAAACCAGGCTATGGCACGGAGGATATAAAACCATGTTTGGAGTATTTCGACAAACTGTTTGCCGGCATTACAGACAAGTCGCAGGGTGCCTATTGCACCGTCTTCCGTCTGCACATGGATCCTTGCTGGACCAACGACCCCGACAAGAAATCTACGGGTGAGAACGACATATCTGCATTTTCCGAGACCCGATACAAGGTGTTTTTGGATAAGCTTTATCTCAAGCTCGTGGAGAGAGCCTTGTATCACGGACTTTATGTCATCGTTCGTCCTCCTGGTGTTTGCCCGCAAGAGTTGAAGGTGGGCGACGATTATCAAAACTATCTGAAGACCGTCTGGAAGCTCTTCGCCTCCAAACCTTTTATCCAGGAGCATTCGGGACAGGTATCCATCGAACTAGCCAATGAGCCCATCCATGTCTCGCTGGCGAATGGTCAAGCTTCCAACCAAGCCTTGCACGATTTCTTCCAGCCAGTGGTGGATGAGATTCGTGCCACAGGATTCAAGGGCATCATCTGGGTGCCAGGCACAGGTTATCAAAGCAACTATACCGATTATGCCACCCATCCAATAACTGATAGCGAGAAAAACTTCGGTTACGCCGTGCATGTATATTCTGGTTGGTACGGAGGCATGAGCGACAGCAATTGCGACCACGACACCTTTATCAAGAATTTCAAGAACCAGGTGCCCGTGGTAGAGACCAATCCTATCATGGTGACGGAGATAGACTGGAGTCCCGAGGATCCCGACCGTGCCAGCGAAGGACATTACAATGAGTGGGGACAATGGACACAACCTAACCTCGGTACATGGGCTACCGCTTCCACCTCCAAATGGGGAAACGCCTGGAAAGCCGTTCACGATTACTATGGTAACATCGGAATGACTTTGACCCACAGCCAGGAATACATCGACATCGAGGAGTATCTGAAATCGGGCAAATATCAGCCCGGTTTGCAAAATGCCAAGAAATACAATCTCTTCGAGGAGTGCTGTGGCTATGCCTGCATGAACTGGTACAAGGAATGGTATCTGAAACAAACGACAACGGGAATTAGACATACCGAGACCCAAGCATCTCCGCTTTACACCTATTATTATAATATAGAGGGAAAACGAATAGAAAAGCCTCAGGGAGGTGTTTATATTATTAAAGAAGTGTTAAGCAATGGAAAAGCTCGTTCTCGCAAAGTTTATTCGGGAAAATAAAGTATCTGTTACATTGCGCAAAGGAAAATCCAAGTAAAATAGGTACTTTTGCAGCCGTCAATCCTAAAGTATTGGCAAAAAGTAACACCAAGATAATAAAAACATAAATCAAAAATGAATAGAACATGATTGAACAAGTGTTAACAATGAAACGGACAGCAGCCTTATGCTTGATAGGAGCTTTCTGCAGCTTGAATGCTCAAGCCCAGAAGATTCATATCAAGGGTAATCTTGTTGACGGAACAGGTGAACCTCTGATAGGTGCAACTGTTAAAGTAAAGGGAAATGCCTCTGTCGGTGCCGTATCCGACTTTGATGGTAA
>DJSH01000090.1:58418-58653 GCA_002440225.1 Candidatus Segatella violae | reverse complement strand
AATTTTAGTGGTTGGTAATCAATTCTAGTAGTATAGTTGGATTGCCTCATGCGCCCTGAAAGGGCAAAAGCACCTAGCCCAGGGCAACGCCCTGGGAAGAAGCAGAGGAGGAAGACGCCCTGTAAGGGCAAAAGCATTATTATTGTGCAGGGAGTAAAGCTTTTGCCCTTACAGGGCGCATTAACTCCATCCCATATACCCAGGGCGTTGCCCTGGGCTAGGTGCTTTTGGGCTT
>DJSH01000090.1:51244-58342 GCA_002440225.1 Candidatus Segatella violae | reverse complement strand
CATCCCAGTTTTAGGTGCTTTTTGGGCTTTCAGCCCGCTTACTCTACGGTGCCGTCGCCGTCGGAGCCAGAGCCGCCTGAGCCAGAGCCGCCGCCCTGGTCGCCCTTGTCGTCGCCCGAAGGAGTGGATGGGGTAGAGCCGCCGTTCTCGTCGTCGGATGTTCCGTAGGTGTCGTACTCCACGATCTTGCACTTCTTCTTGAGCTCGCTGTTGCTCCACGTCTTCGTGTTGCGCACGATGAGGTGCACGCCCTCCACGCTCTGTGCCGACACTTTCTCCTTGGTGTCCTCTGCCTTGGAGCTCATGCCGATGGAGAAGAGGCCGAGGTCGGAGAGACGCACGCTCTTGCCGTCGAGGATACACTCCTGCAGGCAGTCGAGCATGTCCATCACCACGCCGTGCACGGTGCCTCGGCTGTAAGGCGAGTTGTGCTCCGCGATGTGGGTCACGAAGTCCTCGAACGACAACTCCCTGTCGCTCACTGCGGTGGCGTACCACTTCTTCTTGCCTGCGTTTACACCCGCCTGTGGGGTACGCTGCACTTTACGATACTTCAATGTTCCTTTGCTGTTACTAGTCATAATCTTTTAGTTTTAAAATGGTTAATGTTAAAGTGATGTTTTTGTGAATTTAGGGTAGTGCGCATCTTTCTGAATCACAATGCAAAGATACAACAATTTTCCGAGACCACCAAAAAATGGGGTGCAGAGTTGTGTTAAACGGCATTAACACTTCGGCGAGATATAGTTAAAGAAGCTAACTCATAGTTTTGTGGGTGAAAAAGTCATAGAGTTGTGGGTGAGAAAGCATAGAGTTGTTTGGGAGATTTCGCAGAGATTGATAACGATAACAGATAACAGTCCGTTTTCCGCAGGTATGTCGAAAGTGTGAAAAAGTATTAATTATATGTTTATATTTATATATATATATAAATATAAAATTTTCTCTTTACTCTTTTACCCTATCCGGAAAACGGACTGTTATCTGTTATCGTTATCAAAATGAGTCCTATCCAAAATAAATATTGCAGAATATTTGGCAGTTCAAAGATAATGTCGTACCTTTGCACTGACAGTTCCCACCACGCATTCTATTAGCACAGCGGATCAGGGTGGGGCTTTTTTAAAACAAAGAAAGGACATTCATGACAGAAAAGAAAGACTTCATAAGTTCACGCAAGAAAGTGACATTGGTAGATTTGTTCGCTGGCGCAGGTGGCATCAGCGAAGGATTCTTGCAAGCCTACACTGACGATAAGTATTTTGATTTCTTGCTGGCTTCCGATATCAACCCTAATTGCGAGCTAACCCACCGTGTACGTTACAACATGCAGTTGGGGCTCGACATGAAATTCATTTGTCAAGACATCATGGAGGATGATTTTGTGGACAACCTGTTGGCAAAGATTGGCGATAAGCAGGTCGATGTGGTAACGGGTGGCCCTAGTTGCCAGTCGTTTAGTCTTTCTGGAAGACGGAAGAAATTTGATAAGCGTGACGATCTGTTCTATCACTACCTGAAGGTTATCAAGGCTCTCCGCCCGAAATACTTTGTAATGGAGAACGTAAAAGGTCTGCTGACCAAGGAACAGGGCAAAATCAAGGAACAGATTTTGAAGCAAATTCGCTCGATTGTAGATGACGACAAGGTGTGCTTGCTCATAGATTTCGTAAAGAAAGTATATCAGCACCAAAGCCTCTTTGTATATAATACTTTGTTGACAAAGGTTAATATGGAAACAACGGACCGCAAGTTGAAAAATTCGCTTTCCAACGAGTTCTTCGCTATTCTAGAAAACCAGTTGAAGTTGATTACTCGTTCTGTAGAATACAAGGTGAGTAAATCGAATACCGATATCAATACGGTTCGCCACGGTCTTCGCATGCTCAAGGAACATACCCTGAGAGATTCCATCCGAAAGAAGACTATTGCCTTGAAAACTAAGGCAGATATAGACAACGACATCTATGGCGATGCGCTAAATGCTTTTATAGCAGAGATATCCGATACGTCTATTCTGGAGAAAATTTCTTCAGCTCTTGATAGCATGAAGGAGCTGACCAACCAAACGGAAAATATCGAACTGTTGAAGGATGCGCTCTCACTCTATGTTCTAAGCATGGATGAGGTGCTAGACAAAATAGCTCAAGATGTAAAGGGAACGAAGTATGAAAAAGAGTTCGAATATGTTTTGTCGGAAATTAGGCTCTATAATATTGATGGCCCACAGGTCTTGATGTCGGCAAATTATGGTGTCCCTCAGAATCGTGAGCGTGTCGTTTTTTTTGGTTGCCGGAAAGACCAACCTATCATCAACGAAGTGCCTGCCACGGTGAAACCAGAAGACCGTGTTACTGTCTATGAGGCTCTTTGGGACTTGGACATGATAGGTAATGGAGAGACTGTGACAAACTACAGAAAAGTTGAGCCACTGACTCAATATAAGGACTTATTGCGCAAACGTACTTCTGATGGTATCCCATCAGAGAAAGGAAAATTATACAACGAATGGCAGAAAGAAGGTCATTTGTGCCATAGATTCACATTCGGCAGTCAACCTCTATACGTAAAGTCTGAGGACGATTTACGTCATCCTAAGATGCAAGTGCATGTAGAGTTGAACAACCATCAAACAAGTGCACAGAACGAGAAGGTACGTAAGCGCTTGCAGATAATTGCAGAACATGGTGAGTATAACGATGAAACCAAAAAAGCTCTGAAAGCTGCTGGTGTGGATTCAGACAAGCGCAATTATACCGTCTTGAATCCAAAAGGGCAAAGTCCCACAGTTGTCACAATGCCAGATGATTTCATTCATTACTCAGCCTACAGGGCTATGACAGTGAGGGAAATGGCTCGTTTGCAGTCGTTCGATGACTCATTTGTCTTCCAAGGCAAGCGTCAGACTGGTGGCGAGAAGCGCAAGGAAGAGATACCACAGTTTACCCTTGTTGGCAATGCCGTCCCCCCATTGATGGCTCGGGCTATAGCTAATGTAATATTACAGAACATAAAATAGGAGGGTCGTCCATGATTCACATGAGAGCTTTCAACAAGTTTGAGTTGAATAATTTAGCTTATTTGACAAGTCAGAGTATTGAATACACATTGGTTCAAATTACGGCAACAGGATACAATAAGAGTATTCTGGATGCCACAGAGCCAATGCGTCAATATTTCAAAGATAGGGGTATGCACGATTACTCCACTCAACAGCAAGGAACCGAGAACAAAGTTTTCATTAGGACGACTATTTTGGACGAACTTAATGCTGTTTCAACTACATCTTCGCTCTATCGACCTGTAACCAAGAAGGGAGACCCTAGAATCTGGACATATAAGGTCAAGAAATATTGTGCCCCTAACGATATATTGATGATGGTATATCGTTCAGAGATGCTGTATGTGGTAAATGTTAGTAAGATTGACATCCGTAACGTATGTGTTTCACCTATAGTATCTCCCCTAAAAGACTTGATAGTTTTATCAAGAAGCGAAGAAACGAGCACTGCTATTGAACTTATAGGTCTGCTTAGGGACATGGCCTTGGAATGGCATCCAGTCGATGTCCTCGCTGATACGGGGGTTGGACGAGCAATTGAGAGCTTGTTGGGTATCGAGATGAATAGTTCTAAACTACCCGACTATAAAGGTATCGAGTTAAAGAGTGCGAGGGAGAAACGCCCTAATATTCGCACGACTCTCTTCTGTCAAGTCCCAGATTGGAGTAAAAGCAAATTGAAATCGGCAAGGGAAATTGTTGCAAAGTATGGTTATATTCGAGGTAATAATAAAAATAAAATGTATCAAAACACCTTGAAGACCACTTGTATCAATTCTCAAAATCTTGCTTTGTCTCTATATCAGATGGAAGAAATTCTTGCTATAGAAGAGAAACGTGAAAAACTAATAAAGAGTGGGAATATTTCCATATCCAAGGTGAATGATGTGGCATTGTGGGAACTACCTGTACTTCATAGAAGATTACTGGAAAAACATCATGAAACATTTTGGATTGATGTAGAAACCAAAAAGGAAAAAGGAATGGAGTTTTTTCGCCCTATTACCATCGACCATACCAAGAACCCTGTAGTTTCCCAGTTTGATAGTCTTTTGGGTGCAGGCTATATTTCTGTAGACCTATCGTTGGGTAGGCCTGGCGCTGGTGGTGATACTGTGGCTTTCAAAATGAGCAAAAAGTCAAGACCTTTATTGTTCCCAGGTAACGAACTGATAACGTTAACATAAGTAGTATTAATGTTGGCATAATGACTTATTTAAGTGTATGTGTTGCATCATTATGCCAACTTTTTCAAAAAGTGGCGTTACTTTTATAAATTTTCCTCTTTTTTTTCTTTTTTCTCAAAAATATTGTCTATCTTTGCGCCTACGAAATGAAACACCTGTTTCCACTTGAATTCATAATTCATAGAGAGGATGGATGCTCCACGATTCGCAGAACATATAACTACCATTAAAATTTAATAAAGTATGAAGGAACCTTTTGCGTGGTATCATAATTTATACTATGGTGAGAAAAGAAGTCTGAGAGATTTTGATACAAAAAATCCCAAGTCGCTCGATTGCTTGCTGAAGAAACTCTTCATGAAAGCCAAGCGAACAGGGAAGCTGAAAATGAAAAATTCGTTGCCGGCATTCAATGCAGCCTATTACGTGGCGGTATGCCTGGCCAATACGGAAGGAATCGACGAGGCAAATCTCGACGACGAGATAGACGCAGCTATCAACACTATCTGGATGGAAGACTATGTGAAGCACCAGCATAGGGCATCTATCGATCGTTGCCCCTATGTGGAAAGAATGCTTATCAAATGGATGATTTATGCCATATTGCGCCTGCAGCGGGACCATAACGAAGAAATCGACGAATTTCTGGAAACTTACAGAGAGAAATTGGATAGCATCACTGATGATGAGGATTTGGTAAATTCGGAAGAGTGGGACGATTATAGCTTCTTGCTCGAATTGCCCGCCATGATAGAGCAATGGGAGTATCGTTATTGCACCGACTTGCGGCCACATGCAGAGCACCCTTGCCATTATGATGCTGCCATATGGGACAATAATGTGAGGTTTTATAGCATGGATGACCTGGAATGCCAGCTTACTTTCTTCCGTTCAAAAGAAGAGCAAATTGCCTTTCTGGATTGGGCTAAGAAAGAGTCAGGCAGGCCGCAACCTTACAATTTTGGAGATGATTTTCCGTTTTAATTTTAAAACTTAAGAACAAACAAAACTATGCTCATAACAGACGATATATACAACGACCTCTCCAAGCGCATAGAGGCTGGAGAGTTTCTGAATAATTCAGCATACGAGCTTGCTGGAGATGTAACTCTTCCACAGCTAGAACGGAACGCAGACAGCGAGATGAAAGTTTTCCGCGAACAATGCCAACAGACATTGGACTTATATCAGGCAAAGATTAGAGCTCTTCAGGCACAGTTGGAAAGCGAACGCAAGAAGCAGGAGAGTAGCGAGGCTCTAAACGAGGCTAGTATGCAAACACAGAACTTCAATACTCTCTTGGAAGATAAATACGATAAATTGCTGAAAAAATCGGAAGAAGATTCACGCAGTAACAAGAAAGCCATCAAAACCTTGCAGGAACTCTCAGACAAAGTATTGGAAGAGAACAAGAGGCTGAAGGCAGAAAGCGATAAGTTGCAATCAGTTGGCGGCGAAGAAATGGATGACATATTTGCGTCGCTACATTCGGACGAGGAAATCGAAGAGATGCGAAAAGAAGAGGAAGATATGATGGAATGGCAAAACTCGATTTCCAAGAGCATAAAGGAAGTTGTGAAATTCTGTGTCAACTATACTAGCAATATTGATGACGTGGCAGACTCGCATGTTGAGGCAATAAAAGACATGCTGGAAGACTTACTTGAATCTTCACTTGCAGTAGAGTTGTTGGATTCCGACAAGCTGGAACTGACAAAGTCTTTACATTCTGTCAAGAAGAGTCGAAAACAACAAGTAAAAGCCCGCAATAAAGAAGCTAAAGAAAAGGAAGAAAACAGAGGCACAACTAACAATAATTATTTCGCTCCTATTGGACAACAAGTAAACTCTGCTCGAACGGTCAAAATGGAGAAAGAGACAACAAAACAAAATAACGAATGAATATGGAAAGTCAAAACAGAAACAACTACAACGAAAGACCTACCATACAGAATAATTTCTATGGCAACATTGGTCAGCAAATCAATCATGTAGACAAGATAGAGGCTCACTTCGACAAGGACATGGGCATCTCCGTAGACGGGAAGGATATCATGCCTCCACCTGCGGGCGGCAGTTCGCCGGATGAGGAATGGATAGAAGAAATCTTGTCTTGCTTCATGGGCATCAAGGAGGATGCTCTGCAATTCGTGAGTATGGCTCGCAAGATGAAACCTAAGCAGATAACCGACTTGGTGAATGCTTGGCTGGTGATGAAGAAAATCAGTAGTTTAAGTTGTAAGCGTGACCTTTGGCAGCCTCTCTATAAGCATGGAATCTACACTTGCAGTGAGTCAAACTGGAACGCACAGGTGCATCCTTAGACTTCTAAACTTGTACAATAATTTGCGCAGTGCTTGTAATTACTTGTAATCATTTGTACAACAAGTAATTATAAGCACTTTTTCGTTTCCATAATATTCTTTCTTTATAACTTTGCAAATGTCAAAGAGCTCTTGGCAACAAAATAATTAATTAAAAGAAAGAATAAAATATGCAGAATTTTAAAGTAGCAAAGCTCCTCCCTGCTCAGAGCGGGGTGAGCCAGAAGGATGGAAGACCTTGGAAAAGCAGAGAGGTGATATTGGAGGCGGTGCAGAACGCCATTCACCCCGACCGATTCGTGGCAAGACTCTTCGGAGATGCCGTAGACAAGTTTACGGCGCAAGAGGGCGACACCATTGCCGTCGGTCTCTACCACAAGGTGAGAGAGTACAACGGCCGATACTATGGCGAGACGAGCATCGTCGATTTTGCCCAGGGCCAAGCGCAGCCATTCTAAAGCATTCATTGGCATTTTAAGGAATTCATCATTTATTTTAAAAGTCATTCAAGTTTCGCAGGTAGATA
>DJSH01000090.1:47614-51232 GCA_002440225.1 Candidatus Segatella violae | reverse complement strand
CCTAGCCTAGGGCAACGCCCTAGGTAGTTTGATAGGAATAAAGTGCGCATGCAACCCAGGGCGTTGCCCTGGGCTAGGTGCTTTTGCCCTTTCAGGGCGCATTCTTGAGTACTTGCGAAAGTTCAGAAAGTCATAAGAAAGGAAAAATTATTATGGATATCAAGATTCAAATTTCAGACGAGTTGTACAAGACCCTGGTGGTAAGTGGTAAACGAATGAGAGGCTCCATCGCCTTGGTAAGCCCCAATGAGGGCAACTTCAATGCCTTCGCCTCGCACGATGACCGGCGCAAGGTGAAACAGTTTATCAAGCTGCCTCATGGCAGGGCGAGCATCGACGAGGAGCATGTGAGATTGCATCTCTGCGTAAGTAGACAAGAGTGTGACGTGAAGCCTGCCTATGTAATCTATGAGGAGGGTGAGCAGGCTGGTGATTTCGTTTTTAAGCAGATAGGCAAATGAGTTTCGGAATATCAGATAGCGTAAGGAGCAGGGCGGTGCAGGTTTGCACCCCCGAGCTCTTCCACCAAGCCACCAGGAGCGGCAAGGTGAAGGATGTCTGCGCCCAGATAGAGGACGCACTGGAGCGCAAGCGTCGTGGAGAGATGTGCCAGGAGGATTACAACACGCTGAAGACCCAGCTCAAGTCGCAGCTGCCCATCCTCACGCCCCACGCCACCTTCAAGAACGGCCGACGCATCAACGCCGACGCCATACCCAGCGGTCTCTCCATCTACGACAAAGACCACATCCCAAATCCTCGGGGATACTGGGAGGAGAAACGCCAAGTGCTAGCCGACAAGCCGATGCCAGGATGCCACGACGGCGACCGCATGACGGTGCTCGACTGCATCATGCTCGTCCACATAACGCCATCTACCGAGGGCCTTCGCTTCGTCTTCGTCATCCCCGACGGCGTGGACCTGGCTGGGGCGCAGAAATGGATGTCGGAGCAACTGGAGGACGAGGACTACGACTCTTGCGTGAAAGACTTGGCAAGGCCCTCCTTCCTCGTGCCCGAGGAATACATCCTCTACATCAACGAGACGGGGCTCTTCAAGGATAGGACTCCTTCGTTGAACACGAATCTCTCGAACAACACGAATTCTTCGGATGAGATGAAATCTGCTGAATCCAAGGAACCCGTAAAATCTTCCGAACTCGTGAGCGAAACTTTCCCTGAGGAATACGACGGCATTCCCTACGAGCTCATCGTGAGCAAGCTGGTGGAGCTGCTGGGAGGTGAGCCCCAGCATGGTTCTCGCAACTCGTTCATCTTCACCCTGAGCTGCTATCTGCGCTACCTCTGCGACGACAACGCCGCATGGATCAAGCAGGTGGTCCCGACCTTTGGCGAGGAGCAGAAGCGAGCCTTCACCACCGTAGAGAGTGCCTGTAGCCGCAAGCAGTCTCATCGCATGCCGAGCATCGTGAGCAAGGCCATCGCCCTGTGCCGGAACGAGCAGGAGAGGGGGAACGCACAAAACTATGATGCCGACGATTTCGGTGACATCAACAACCCTGAATCCTTTTTCTACCACATCCACGAGATGCCCGAAAAACTGCCTAAGCTCATCAAGCTGCTCGTCTCCAAGACACCAGACATCTATAAGCCTGCCGTATCGCAAGCCGTGTTCCCAAGCCTTGCAGCCCATCTTTGTGACACAAGATTCCGCTACGTCGACAATGTGGAGCACGAGGCCACGCTGATGAGCATCCTCTGCGCCCCGACAGGCAGCGGCAAGGAGAGCATCACCGAGCCTATCAACCACATCATGGCCGACATCCGAGCTCGTGACGCCGAACAAAGACAACGTGAGCGTGCCTGGAAGGATGAATGCAACCGCAAGGGCTCTAACAAAGACAAGCGTGAGCGCCCTGAGGGCTTGGTTATCCAAGAGGTGAACATCGACATGACCAACCCTGCGTTCGTATTGCGAATGAAAGAGGCGGAGAAGCACTTTCTCTACGCCAAAGTGAACGAGCTCAACCTCTTCGACGCCCTCAAGGGCAAGACCAACCAGCACTTTCGCATCATGGAGCTGGCCTTCGACCTGGGCAACTACGGACAAGACCGTGTGGGCGTGCAATCGGTGACCGAGACCGTAAAGGTGCGGTTCAACTGGAACGCCTGCTGCACGCCGAAGAAGTGCCGTGATTACTTCCGTAGAGTAGTGACCGACGGTCCTATCAGCCGAATCTCCTTTGCCACCATCGAGCGAAGACCCTGTGGCTCTGCGATGCCTATCTACGGAACGTATGATGCCGCCTTCGACGAAAAGTTGAGACCCTACATCGACAACCTCGTGAAGGCCCGTGGTCTCGTGAATTGCCCTCAGGCGATGCAACTGGCCAAGAAACTGGTGGAGGAGAACGCCGAGTTTGCGCGACTCTCTCAAAACTATGTCTTTGAGAATCTTTCGTTCAGAGCCAACGTCATCGCCTATCTCAAGGCTTGTGTCTTGTACGTTGCCAACGGCATGAAATGGGAAAAATCTATAGAGGATTTCATTCGTTGGAGCGAGCGTTACGACCTATGGTGCAAGCTGAAGCTTTTCGGACAGATGATTTATGATGCCGACAACGAGCAGGAAAATAGGTCGGGTTCTGCAACTGGAGGACCACAGAATCTCTTGAAGTTGTTGCCGGATGAATTCAGAATGGAGGATTATCTGAAAGTGAGACGTGAACAGGGCTTCAACGACAACATGCGCAACGTGAAATGCGCTATTAATCAGTGGGTATATCGAAATTACATCGTTCGGCTCTCTGATAACGATAACAATAACAGTTCCATTTTCCGCAAGTTGAAATTCAGAAAAGATGGAAAAGACATTACAAACTGAAAATGAAAATCATCATGGAAATAGTATTAAGACGCATAGCGAAGAAGAACACCTACACCATCGGCAGGCTCTATCTGCTGAAAGACGAGCTGGTGCATCAAAGGGTGCTCAACTACGTAAACGAGCACCAGAAGCGCAGGTTCGTGGCCTACGTGAACCCGCAGCTCCTTACCCCCGACACCTACTTCTGCGACACCCTGGAGCCCGCATGGCGCAACCTGCTGGGCATCCAGCTGCCCCTGACGGCGGAGAACGTGCGCCTGGGCAGGGTGTCGGGCAAGAAGGCGCAGAAGATGAAGGGCAAGACGGCGATACCCGAGGGCACCTATCCGGTGCTCATCACCAAGTCGCCGAGGTTCAAGGGGCAGTGGCTGCCACTGCTGCAGGGCGTGCCGCAATTCGAGGGCATCCGCATCCATGCGGGCAACTATCCCGACGACACCGAGGGCTGCATCCTCGTGGGCGAGAACAAGTTGCAGGGCATGGTGGTGAACTCCCGAGTCTGGCTGGGCAAACTCATCAACGCCATTACGGCGGCTCGTGACAGAGGGGAGGGTATCTGGATTACCATCTTGTAACTGAACTTTTCGCAAGTAATCAAGAATGCGCCCTGTAAGGGCAAAAAAGCACCTAGCCCAGGGCAACGCCCTGGGTTGCATACGCAAATAGGATGCGCCCTGAAGGGGCAAAAGCATTATATCTACAAGTTTAAGAATAAAGCTTTTGCCCTTACAGGGCGCATTAATTCCATCCATTTTACCTAGGGCGTTGCC
>DJSH01000090.1:40953-47581 GCA_002440225.1 Candidatus Segatella violae | reverse complement strand
CGTGTCAACCATACAGGTGGAACATATTTTTTATAGCATGTCGAGAATCTTGTCGATAATCTTTTCTATCTTCGAAGAGTCGGCTGTTGCCTCGTCGAGCTTCTGGTTGATTTTCTCCTCCACCTTCTTGCTCACCTTGTCGGCAGCCTTGTCCATCGCCTCGTTGGCCTTGTCTTGCAGCTTCTGCTGGATGTTGGAGTTGTCGGCATCGGTGTTCTCATCATCTGAGCTTTCGTCTACGTTGGCATTGTCGTCGGTAGATGATGAGCTGGAGGTCTCTATCTGCAGATGGTCGTCGCCTTCAAGAGCCTTCACCATGTCGTCGGCGTTCATGGTGTATACCTTGCCGAGGATACCGAAGCTCACGGTGTGCTCTTTGCCGTCAAATGACACCGTACCCTTGGAGCACACGATGTAGTTGTGGTATTCGAAGAGCTGGTCCATCGCCTGGTCCATCATGCTGCCCGCCATCATCTTGGCGATGGAGCGGATGCCCTGGGTGAAGAAGTTGTTGTCGCTCGTGCTGGTGGCTTGGTCTACGGCCTTGCCCACCTCGGTGCGCACCTTGTCCTTGTGGGCGTCGGCTCCCGGATTGGTGAAGGCGAAGATCAAGAAGATGATGACGATGAGGCCGAGAATCATCTTCCACAGGTTCTTGTTGGATTTCTTCTTCTCGGGCTGCTGGTTGCTGGCTGCGCCATGCTTGAATCCCTGTTCGTAGGCTGCTTGCTGCGCCTGCTGGAAATCCTGCTGCTGTTGCTGAGGAGTGACAGGGGGGACAGCCTGCTCTTGCTGCTGGAAGTTTTGCTGCTGGGCTTGGTTGGCACGGATGGCCTCGGCTGCCTCCAGGGTGGTTTTCAGTTCGTCCACTTTCCAGGCTGGGGTCCAGTCTTGCATGCCTTGTTTCCAAACCAAGGTCTCCGGGGTGATGGCTTGCTGGGCTAGCTGGTCGAGGCTGAATGGACCCGCCTGCTTGCCGTTGTTGTCTATGATAAAATATTCCATTTTCTTACTAGATAATTTGTTTTCGTTCATTTAATGTGTGGCTTTCCACCATCCAGTCTTCTCCCTGCCCTTGATGGCTACGCTGTGCAGGCTTGGGGTGGAGGTGGTGAGGCCGCAGTAGCTCTTCACCTTGAATGTCTTTCCGTTCTGCCCTCCCTGCAGTGCCGTGAGCGCCTCGTCGGTATGTGCGGCTGCCGTCACGGTGAGCTTCATCTGCGAGTTGAACTGGTCGAGGAGATAGCCGCTAGGGTGGAGGCTGTCTACATACACCGAGAGGTCGTAGAAGAGATTGGGCGAGAAACCGTCCAATGGCTGGATGCTGTCGAGCGGAACGGTGGAGTCGAGGGTGTACTTGCTGTTGATGTCTTTCATCACGCTGGCGAGCTTGTCGAGCTGTCGGCAATCGATGGCTGCCAGGTTGATGTAAGGGATTGTGGTGTTGTTGTAGAAACTGATGGCGCCGGACACGATGCCTGAATAATTAGGTGTCGCGGAGTTTAGATAGGTCCATAGTGAGCGATACGGCAAGCCATAGCTTAGTATCTCGCTACTGCTGCTTATCATGAAGTTGGTTACGTCTTTCAGTTCGTAGGCGGTCTCTACATTGCCCATGTAGCAAGCGTCGAAGAGGATATACTGCATCTTGATGCCGCTCGCCTTGATGGCTTCTACGAGTGTGCTCACATCGGTGGCTGCCTCGTCGTAGCTCACGCTTCCGAAGAATCGGGTGAGCGGACGGGCGCGATAAGGATAGTGCACCCAGTCGCTGGCATAGGTCCAGCCGCAGCCATGGGCACCGATGATGAGCGCATAGTTGAGGGCTGGGGCTTCTTGCTTCACATCGTTGATAATCTCTGCGATGCCCTCTGCGGTGCTGTAGACTGTGCCGTCGTAGGTCTTCACGGGCACTGTGGTTACGCTCTTGCTAGTCTCGTCGTATTGCAAATCATAAAGGGTGCTCTTGTCGTAGCTGTCGCTGAAAAACACCATCACGCGGGTGTTGTTGAGCCCCTTTCGGTCGCAGATGCCCTGGCAGATGCTGTCTACGTTGTTAGCGAGGTCTGCCTTGAGCCCAGAGGTGTTGATGCCGCCCGTCCAGGGATAAAACGCCAGGATGGTCTGCTTGTTGACGCTTTCCACGTCGAGAGCCTCGTCGCTGCAACTTCCAAGGCTGCAAATCGCAAGTATGCCTATTATTAATAAGGTGAAAAGTTTCTTCATCATGAATATCAATTAGTGATATGGTGAGGGGTGAAAACAAGAATTAGAGAATGGAGGGTCATCCCTCCGGGGAGCATTCGTCTCTCGGAAAGAAAATTCTCTAATTCTCTAATTCTTGAAAATATATAACTGTTCTTGATTACTTCTTGCGAAGTTCCTCGATGGTAGCCTTGAGGGCGGCGATCTTCTCCACTGAGTCGCTTTCCTTCTTGCGCTCGAGGGCCACTACCTTCTCTGGGGCGTGAGCCACGAAGTTCTCGTTGCCGAGCTTCTTGCGTACGCCTGCGAGGAAGCCTTCGAGGTGCTTGAGCTGTGCCTCTGCCTTCTCGATCTCGGCTGCCACGTCGATGAGGTCGCCCAATGGTACGGCAAACTCGTCGGTGCCCACCATGAAGCTACTTGCGTCGGCGCTCTTCTCGGCGATGACCTCGATCTTGTCGAGGTTGCCCATCTTGAGGGTCACGTCGTTGTAGGCCTCGAAGTCGTTCTTGCCCACCACCTGGAGGGTAAGCTGCTCCTTCTGGGCGATGTTCTTCTGGTTGCGAACGGTGCGTACGCCTGCGATGATCTGCTTCACATTCTCGATGTCGGCTGTGAGCTTCAGGTCGTCGGCTGTAGGAGCAGGAATCTCCAACTTCTCGCGCATGATGCTCTCGCCTTCCTTGCGGTCGTAGATGTGCTGCCACAACTCCTCGGTGATGAATGGCATGAATGGGTGCAACATCTTCAGGAGGGCATCGAAGAACTTGAGGGTCGCATCGAATGTCTTCCGGTCGATTGGCTGGCCGTAGGCTGGCTTCACCATCTCCAGGTACCAAGATGAGAACTCATCCCAGAACAACTTGTAGACGGTCATCAGTGCCTCGGAGATGCGATACTCCTTGAACTGCTTCTCCATCTCGGCGTTCATCTCCTTGAGCTTGGCGTCGAACCACTTCACGGCGATCTCGGCGCTCTTAGGCTGTGCAATCTCGGCTGTTTCCCAGCCCTTCACGAGGCGGAAGGCGTTCCAAATCTTGTTGTTGAAGTTACGACCCTGCTCGCAGAGGCTTTCGTCGAAGAGGATGTCGTTGCCGGCTGGGGCTGAGAGCATCATACCCATGCGCACACCGTCGGCGCCAAACTTGTCGATGAGGTCGATAGGGTCTGGTGAGTTACCGAGGCTCTTGCTCATCTTGCGGCCGAGCTTATCGCGCACGATACCGGTGAAGTAAACGTGCTTGAATGGCATCTTGCCACGATACTCGTAGCCAGCCATGATCATACGTGCCACCCAGAAGAAGATGATGTCTGGACCTGTAACGAGGTCTGAGGTTGGATAATAATAGTTGATCTCCTCGTTGTCTGGGTGCTCGATGCCGTCGAAGAGGGAGATAGGCCACAACCAAGAAGAGAACCAGGTGTCGAGACAGTCGCTCTCCTGGGTCAAGTCTTCGGCCTTCACGTCAGCCTTCTTCGCCTGAGCGAGCTTCAAGGCCTCCTCGGCTGTCTCGGCTACCACGAAGTCTTGCTTGCCGTTGTTGTCGAAGTAGTAGGCTGGGATGCGATGACCCCACCAGAGCTGACGGCTGATGCACCAGTCCTTGATGTTCTCCAACCAGTGGCGGTAGGTGTTCTTGTATTTCTTAGGGTAGAACTCAATCTCATCGTCCATCACTGGAGGAAGGGCGATGTCGGCGAAGTGCTGCATCTTGAGGAACCACTGTGTGGAGAGCTTTGGCTCGATAGGCACATTGGTACGCTCTGAGAATCCCACCTTATTATTATAGTCCTCGATCTTCTCCATCAGACCAGCGTTCTGCAAGTCGATGGCAATCTGCTTGCGCACATCCATGCGGTCCTGACCTACGTACATGCCGGCAGCCTCGCTGATGGTTCCGTTGTCGTTGAAGATGTCGATGGTCTGGAGTCCGTGCTTCAGTCCGAGGGCGTGGTCGTTGACGTCGTGGGCTGGAGTAACCTTCAAACAACCGGTACCAAACTCGATGTCTACGTATGAGTCCTCGATGACAGGAATCTCACGATTGACGAGAGGCACGATGACGTGCTTACCCTTCAACCAAGTGTTCTTCTTATCCTCTGGGTTGATGCACATGGCAGAGTCGCCCATGATGGTCTCAGGACGGGTTGTCGCAACTACGGCGTAGTAACCCTTTTCGTCCTTGTGCATCACGTTGCCTTCGTCCATCTGCTTGCAGTCCTGCTCCACTACATAGTACTTGAGGTAGTAGAGCTTGGAGTGCTCGTCCTTGTAGATTACCTCCTCGTCGGAGAGTGCGGTCTGAGCCTTAGGGTCCCAGTTCACCATGCGTGCGCCACGATAGATGAGGCCCTTGTTGTAGAGGTCGCAGAATACGTGGATCACAGCCTTGGAGCGGGTCTCGTCCATGGTGAATGCAGTGCGGTCCCAGTCGCAGCTGGCACCGAGGCGGCGCAACTGCTTGAGGATGATGCCACCGTGCTCGTGGGTCCAGTCCCAAGCATGCTTGAGGAACTCCTCGCGGGTGAGGTCGGTCTTCTTGATGCCCTGCTGGGCGAGTCGGTTCACCACCTTAGCCTCTGTAGCGATGCTGGCGTGGTCGGTACCAGGCACCCAGCAAGCGTTCTTGCCCTCCATGCGAGCGCGGCGCACGAGGATGTCCTGGATTGTATTGTTGAGCATGTGGCCCATGTGGAGCACACCGGTCACATTTGGTGGAGGGATCACCACTGTATAAGGTTCACGACCGTCTGGCTTTGAGCTGAAGAGCTTGTTGTCGAGCCAGTACTGATACCATTTACTTTCCACTGCTTGTGGATCGTACTTACTTGCTAATTCCATTGTTAATATTTATGTTTTTATTCTTTTTTCTTTATTATAATATAAAAATCGGTGCAAAGTTACAATTTTTTGGGCGAAAATCATTATCTTTGCAGCATAAATTACGTATTTTTACATAAAACGACAGTCTTTATGGTAAGTAATGCAGTAAAAGAAGTAACGGAACAAGACAGGCGAAAATTGCTAGCCAGTTTTCTCTACGACATGGCGAAGCTGATGTTTGGAAGCGTTGCCGTGGGAGGATTGTCGCCCCTAATCATTGGTGGCGAATTCGGTTGGCTTAATATCGTGTGTTTTTTAGTTGGTTCGATATGCGGTTTCTCGCTTGCGTATTGTGCCAATGATTTGTTGAAATCTAAAAAATGAAGAATTTATGGAAGCATATTTGTTTTTTAATGTAATGATGTGTGTGTTTGCTTTGTCTTTTGCCATTTTCCTCAATACGAAGGCTGGAAAGAAATGGAAAGATAATCTTTAATGTGAGGTTATAATCATGCATACGAAAGAAGAAAAATTAGCAGCGTTCAGTCGCTTGATGGATGTGCAGGACCGCTTGCGCCTCCAGTGTCCTTGGGACAAGAAACAGACTTTCGAGAGTCTTCGCCCGAATACCATCGAGGAAACTTTCGAGCTTTGTGATGCGCTCATGAAAAGCGACTATAAGAATATCAAGAAGGAGTTGGGTGATGTGTTGGAGCACGTGATGTTCTATAGCATCATCGGTAGGGAAGACGGCGAGTTCGACATCTGCGATGTCTGTAATCAGGAGGCCGACAAGCTCATGTTCCGCCATCCGTTCATCAACTGGAACGAGGAGGGCGACTGGACCGTATCCAATCCCGACATGTATATCAACGAGGCGGGACAAGTGGTCTATAAAGAGAAACCAGCAACGGCAAGCAGCGAGCAAGCAACCTTGGCTCTAGGAAAGTCCGCTCCGAAGACTGCCGCCAGCGTGGAGAAGACCTGGGAGCAAATCAAGCAGCAGGAGAAAGACGGCAACGAGCGAGTGCTGAGTGGTGTGCCCGATGCCCTTCCATCCCTCATCAAGGCCTATCGCATCCAGGACAAGGCTCGCAACGTGGGCTTCGACTGGAAGAAGAAGGAAGATGTATGGGACAAGGTGCAAGAGGAGCTGGAAGAACTGAAGGTGGAACTCGCCAAGGAAGACAAGGAAAACTCGACCAAGGAACTGGGCGATTTCCTCTTCTCCGTCATCAATGCCGCCCGTCTCTACAAGCTCAATCCCGACAATGCCCTGGAGAAGACCAACCAAAAGTTTATCCGTCGATTCAACTATGTGGAAGACCATTCCTTAAAGCATGGTAAGAATCTGAAAGACATGACCTTAGAGGAAATGGATAAACTATGGGATGAAGCCAAGGCTGAGGAGCGGAAAACGCCCTGAAAGCCCAGCAGCACCTAGCCCAGGTCAAACAAGACGGGCTGAAAGCCCAGCAGCACCTAGCCCAGGTCAAACAAGACGGGCTGAAAGCCCAACAGCACCTAGCCCAGGGCAAACAAGCCGGGCTGAAAACCCAGCAGCACCTAGCCCAGGTCAAACAAGACGGGCTGAAAGCC
>DJSH01000090.1:7191-40835 GCA_002440225.1 Candidatus Segatella violae | reverse complement strand
AGCACCTAGCCCAGGGCAACGCCCTGGGTATATGGGATGGAGTTAATGCGCCCTGAAAGGGCAAAAGCATTACATTGCAACAAGAATTGAAATTATAACATCAAATAATAAAGGCTATGAAACGATTAATATATTTGGCAATCGCTTTGGTGGCTCTCTTCGCCGCCAACAGTTGCAAGAACAAAAACAATACTCCGGTAATCAGTGCCAACGACTCTACCGAAGTGGATGATGCCGCCAACGACTCTACTATCTATGGCGTCTGCGGCGAGGGTACTTCGATGCACGAGTTGCAGCTTATCTCTGATGACGGCGATACCCTCAATGTCTTTATTTCCGACGAAAACCCCGACATCGTGCAGGGTGGTTTGCTCGCAGGAGACCGCATCGCCCTCATCGGTTACAAGGCGCAGGATGGCGAGATGATGGCTCAGAAAATCATCAACCTCACCTCGCTCCAAGGCAAGTGGACTTCCATCGACAAGAACTTCGACATCATGGAAGGTGGCGAGGTGAAAAACAACGTGAAGGCTGAAACCAACCCTTGGACCACCTGGAAAATCTTGAACGGCAAGTTATTGCTCAACAAGGATACCTTCGACATCGACAAACTAGGACCAGACAGCCTCTTGCTGGAAAATCATCAGGGCATCTATACATTCAAACGCCAGGAGTAGGAGAAATTTTATCGTGATGGAACCTTTCAAAGTAAGAATCTTGGGGTGTGGCAGTGCGCTGCCCACCCTTAAGCATAGTGCTTCTGCCCAGATAGTGGAGATGCGTGGCAAGTGCTTCATGATGGATTGTGGCGAGGGCGCGCAGATGCAGTTTCGGCGCACGCATGTACATTTCGCCAAAATCAATGCCATCTTCATTTCCCATCTGCATGGCGATCATTGCTTCGGCTTGTTGGGCTTGCTATCCACCTTTGGTATGCTCGGCAGAACGGCTAGGCTAAAAGTCTTTGCGCCAAAGGATTACGAGCAGTTGTTTAAACAACAGGTTGAAATGTTCATGCAAGGCATGGAATACGCCATCGAGTTTGTGCCAGTGGATACGGAAAAGGCGCAAGTGGTGTATGAGGACCATTCGGTTACGGTGGAAACTGTGCCCCTGCAGCATCGTGTACCATGCTGTGGTTACATCTTCCGAGAGAAGCCTACATTGCCACATATCCGCAGAGACATGATAGACTTTTATGGCATTCCGACCAGTCAAATCAATAACATCAAGAATGGTGCCGACTGGACCACGGAGGATGGAGATGTGATTCCAAACGCCCGACTCGTGGAGCCTGCGGAACCTCCTCGCAGCTATGCCTACATGAGCGATACCCGCTATATGCCTCACCTATACGAACGGCTGAAGAACGTGACGACCCTCTATCATGAGAGCACTTATACAACGGAGAACGAGGATCGCGCCAAACTCTATTATCATTCCACGGCTCGACAGGCTGCCACGGTGGCTAGGGCCGCTGGGGTAAGGAAGTTGATATTGGGACATTACAGCGCTAGATATAATGACGAGAAAGTCTTGCTTGACGAGGCTCGTGAGGTGTTCCCCGAGAGCTATTTGAGCAACGAGGGCGCAGTGTTTGATGTCTAGAGATTGATTTTCTTTTAACAATAATTATCAGAAATATCGTCGCTACATGGTGCAAGGTTTTGCATTGTGTAGCGTTTATTTGTAGAAATGGAACTTGAATTAGAAACAGAAAAGCAGCTTTTCGAGCGTGTCAGGCAGGGCGATGCAAATGCGATGCACCGGCTGTATGAGCGATACGTAGGATATGCCATGGCCGTAGGGCTGAGGTATGTCCCCAGTCGTGATGAGGTGCAGGATGTGATACAGGATAGTTTCATCAAGGTCTTTTCGTCCATCGGTCGATTTGAATATCGTGGGGAGGGTTCGCTGAAGGCTTGGCTGCTTAGAATCGTGGCTAACGAGGCTCTCAGCTATGTGAGGCAGAAAAGTAGGTTTACTTTTGTCGACGAGATTCCCGATGCGGTGGATGATGACCCTCCTGCGGTGGAGAAGGTGCCACCGGCTGAGCTTACGCGTATGATAGGAGAACTGCCCGAGGGCTATCGGTTGGTGCTCAACATGTACGTCTTCGAGCAAAAAAGCCATAAGGAAATTGCCCAGCAGCTTGGCATTAAGGAAAGCAGTTCTGCTTCGCAGTATCTTAGGGCGAAGAAGCTCTTGGCAAAGAAAATCAATGATTATTTAAATAAGGAACAAAATAATGAGTAATAACGATTGGACAAACAAACTTCGAGATAGCTTGGCAGATTATCAAGAACCTGTCAAGGCTGACTTGTGGGCAAGTATTGAACAGTCGCTTGCTCAACAAGGCATCCTGCCAGGGGATGTTGAGGCTGCCAGCAAAAAAAATGCTGGCGCTGAACCTGCGAATGCAGCTCGACTGATGACCATCAAGAAATGGTCGGCTGTCGCTGCAACTGTAGCCTTGCTTGCCGTGGGGGGGAGCTATGTATATCTCCATCAAGATGGTTCGGCAGGAATCAAGCCACATAGTTCTTTTGCAGAAAACAAGTCATTCAATCATGCTTCAGCAGAAAGCAAACTGCACAATGCTTCTGTTGAAAACGAAGTACATAGTTCTGCTGATTTGCAATCCGCAGCAAGCAAGTCTGCTCATCTTTTGGCTCAGAACTCCACCGCAGTCAGCAAATCAGCTTCTCTGCTGGCTCCGAACTCTACCCCTTCATCTGTTTGCAACCACCATTTTGGGGAGGCTAGTGGTTCGTATAATCTTGTAGCAGAGGCTGAAAGTTCTGCGGATTTGCAATCCGCAGCAAGTAGCGATGGTAACAAGCTTGTAGTGGAATCAGCAAGTAGCGATGGTAACAAGCTTGTAGCGGAATCAGCAAGTCCTGTGAATTTGGATCCCCAGCAGCAAGTTGCCAGAAACGAGAGCCAGCAGCAAGTTGCCAGAAACAAAAATCTGAAGCAAGATGATGCCCTCTTTGGCGTAGATTTTGCCAGTGACCTCAAGCATCAGACAGATTGGAATGTGCAATTCTATGCCGAGAATGGTCTGATAACGACTTCGTCAATCAACCAAGGTAATCCGGTGTTGTCGTCAGGTACGTATTACGATTCAGCAATTCCTGGCTCTTTCATCACGAATACGGCTGCGCCTTATGCCTCTTTTCTGAAATCGGTGAGCATGAAAAAGCCTAAGCAACATGCACCATTGTCGGTGGGCGTGCAGGTAGGCATTCCTTTGGTTTCGCGTCTGTCTCTGTCCACAGGCGTGGTGTATACACGTGCAGTCTCTGATTTCGCAGTGTATTCAAATCAAGATTTCGACACCCATCAGGTGCTCCATTATGTGGGCGTGCCTGTCGGTGTAAACTATGAGGTTTGGGGTACTCGTCGTTTTCATACTTATGTGATGGCTGGTGGCGAGGTAGATTTCAATGTGAAAAATTCCACAACCCGGAACGACGAGCCCGTGGATGATGTGAAACGCGATCGTCCGCAGATTTCTGCCAAGGCTTCGGTAGGAGCGCAACTGGATGTCTCTCCTCAGATAGGAGTGTACGTAGAGCCTGGTGCCAAGTATTATTTTGACAATGGAAGTTCCATCGACAATACATTCAAAGACAAAAAGCTGAATTTCAATTTCCAGTTTGGCTTGCGCTGGAATATCGGAAAATAATATATCGGAACTTATTAGTACGAGAGAATAGAAGAAGGGTAGACTTGCTTTGTTGGCAAGCTACCCTTCGTTATTTGTTAACTACATGTGATGGTCTCGAAAAACTTCAACTACATGTGATGGTCTCGAAAAATTTCTATTCTAAAAATTTCTTGCTCATGTTTTCGGCAGCCTTCCTACCATCGCCCATGGCAAGGATTACGGTAGCGCCACCTCGCACAATGTCGCCTCCTGCAAAGATTTCACTCTGCGAACTCTGCATTTGCTCATTCACCACGATGGTGTTCTTCCTGCCGAGTTCCAATCCCTCGATGCTCTGTGGCACTAGAGGATTAGGGCTTACACCCACGGCAACAATAACCTGGTCGCACTCCAGTTTGACGGTCTCTCCTGTAGCCTCAGGACGTCGGCGGCCGCTGGCATCTGGTTCCCCAAGCTTCATCACATCGAGTATTACAGCCTTTACGGCTCCCTTGTCGTCGCTCTCATACTCGCGTGGATTGTGCAGGGTCATGAATGTGATGCCCTCTTCCTTGGCGTGCTTCACCTCTTCTAATCGTGCGGGCATCTCTGTCTCAGAGCGGCGATATACCAGTGTTACGTCTGCACCTAGTCGCTTGGCGGTGCGGCAGCTATCCATCGCAGTATTGCCACCTCCCACAACCACAACTTTCTTGCCGAGGTTGATAGGAGTGTCGCTATGAGGATTGGCTGCATCCATCAAGTTTACACGTGTCAGGTATTCGTTGGAAGACATGATGTTGAGCGCATTCTCCCCCGGTATGTTCATGAAATTAGGCAATCCTGCTCCCGAGCCGATGAAGATGCCCTTGAAGCCTTGCTCGTTCAGTTGCTTCACGGATATGGTCTTGCCTACGATGCAGTCGGTTATGAACTTCACACCCATCTTCTGCAGGTTCTCTATCTCCACGTCTACGATGGCATTAGGTAGTCGAAATTCTGGGATTCCGTATTTCAAGACTCCGCCAATTTCGTGAAGGGCTTCGTACACCGTTACGTCAAATCCCTTCTTCGCCATGTCGCCTGCAAAGCTCAAGCCCGAAGGGCCCGAACCAACTACGGCCACCTTGATGCCGTTTGGCTTGTCGCACTTGGGGACGGAGATGTTGCCGCTTTGGCGTTCATAGTCGGCTGCAAACCTTTCCAGATAGCCGATGGCTACGGCTGGTTTGTTCATCTTCAGGTGGATGCACTTGCTCTCGCATTGCTTCTCTTGCGGGCAAACACGTCCACAGACGGCTGGTAGGGCAGAGGTGTTTTTCAGCACTTTTGCGGCAGCGAGGAACTGGCCTCGCTCAATGTTCTTGATAAACGAAGGGATGTTGATGTTCACCGGGCAACCCTCCATGCACGAAGGCTTCGGACAGTCGAGGCATCGCTTAGCCTCAGTGAGTGCCATCTCCTTGGTCAGTCCTATATTGACCTCTTCGGTGCGGGTGGTGGCACGATACAACGGATTTAACTCAGGCATCTTTACTCGTTCTATGGCAGTGCGCTGCTTTGGTTTAAGTTGTGCTCGCAATTCATTGCGCCATGGAGAGTTACGGTCTGTCAGCTCTTCGATAGATTCGGCTGTCGGCTCTACGTCCATCGTTATATCCGTGGTCTCTTTCTCCTTTTTCTTTCCCTCGATATTTGCCAAGTGCTCTTGGAAATGTTCCATCTCCTCACGTTCGGCATCCTTGAAGGTGCCCATGCGCTTGAACATCTCATCCCAGTCTACCAAGGCTCCGTCAAACTCAGGACCATCGATGCACACAAACTTGGTCTTGCCGCCGATAGAGAGTCGGCATGCTCCGCACATGCCCGTGCCATCCACCATGATGGTGTTGAGCGAAACGTCGGTAGGGAGGTTGTATTTCTGGGTGAGCAGGCAGCAGAATTTCATCATGATAGGAGGACCGATGGCAAATACCTTGTCGATGTGCTCCTGGTTGATGAGTTTTTCTATGCCCACGGTCACTACGCCCTTTTCGCCATAGCTGCCATCGTCGGTCATGATGATGAGCTCGTCGCTAGAGGCGCGTACCTCGTCTTCCATGATGACCAAGTCTTTGTTACGTCCGGCGATGACAGAGAGTACTCGGTTGCCTGCTGCCTTCAAAGCCCTGATGATAGGCAACATGGGGGCTACGCCTACGCCACCTCCGGCACATATCACCGTGCCGAAATTCTCAATGTGGGTAGGGTTTCCGAGTGGTCCCACGACATCGTGAATCTCATCTCCTTCGTTGAGGGCGCAAAGCTTGGTAGAGGAGAGTCCCACTTTCTGAACTACGAGCGTAATGGTTCCCTTCTCTATGTCGGCCTCGGCGATGGTGAGTGGCATTCGCTCGCTGTTGGCATCAACGCGGATGATGACGAAATTGCCTGCCTTGCGACTCTTGGCTATAAGTGGTGCTTCGACATCAAAGCGGAACACCTTCTCTGAATATTGAATTTTCTTGATAATCTTGTTCATCGGTTCTAAGTTTTTTGATTCGTGAATATTATTTTCTATTCCTTTTATGGGTTGTTAGTTGCTAATGCTTGCCATGGTGCTAGAAAACGCAAAAGGATAACACCGACCGTCTTTTGGACAGTCGAAGTTATCCTCGTACATATCAAAGTTTATGGGAAGATTCGCTCTTATGTGATAGAGTAGAATCTGTCTTGTTTAGTCGAAATTCTTGTCGTCGAGCATCTCGAAACCGCAGTAAGGAACCAATACCTTTGGTACACGGATGCCTTCTGGAGTCTGGTTGTTCTCCAAGATGGATGCTACGATGCGTGGCAATGCCAAAGCCGAACCATTCAAGGTGTGGCAAAGCTCAATCTTCTTATCATCAGCATGACGATAGCGACAGTGCAAGCGGTTTGCCTGGTAGCTCTCGAAGTTGGATACGGAAGAAACCTCCAACCAACGCTTCTGAGCGGCACTCCAAGTCTCGAAGTCGTAGCAGATAGAAGATGTAAAGCTCATATCGCCACCGCAAAGACGGAGGATGTGGTATGGCAACTCCAACTTCTTCAAGAGCCCCTCAACGTGGTCGAGCATCTCCTTCAAAGACTCGTAAGAGTGACCTGGTTTGTCGATACGAACAATCTCCACCTTGTCGAACTGATGCAGACGGTTCAAACCACGCACATCCTTGCCATAGCTACCAGCCTCACGACGGAAGCAAGCAGAGTAAGCGCAACGCTTGATAGGGAGATCTTTCTCATCAAGGATGACATCACGGAAGATGTTGGTTACAGGAACCTCAGCGGTAGGGATGAGGAAGAGGTTGTCGAGGTTGGCGTGATACATCTGGCCCTCTTTGTCTGGCAGCTGACCAGTGCCAAGACCAGAAGCCTCGTTGACAACGTAAGGAGGTTGAATCTCCAAGTATCCACTCTTGCGAGCCTCGTCGAGGAAGAATGCCTCAAGAGCACGCTGGAAGCGAGCCATCTTGCCGATATAAACAGGGAAACCTGCACCAGTAATCTTCACACCGAGGTCGAAGTCAACGAGGTTGAACTTCTTCAAGAGATCCCAGTGGCAGAGAGCGTCAGGACCAAGGTTTGGCTTCTCGCCACCTTCCTTTACGACAACGTTGTCGGCTGCATCCTTACCCTCTGGTACCTCATCGCATGGGATGTTAGGGATTTCGAGCAACTCATTGGTCATATCTTTCTGAGCCTTCTCCATGATTTCTTCCAGGGCTTTGCCGTCAGCCTTGAGGGCTGCAACCTGAGCCTTGGCATTCTCGGCTTCTTCCTTCTTACCTTCCTTCATAAGAGCACCAATCTGCTTGGCAAATTGGTTGGCTTGCTGCTTGTTAGTGTCAAGCTTCTGTTGAGCCTCACGACGAATCTTGTCGTACTCCAAAACTTTCTCTACAGCCTCGCGAGCATTAGGAAAATGCTTCTTTTCGAGGCCTTTTACTACACGTTCAGTTTCTTCACTGATAAGTTTAAGTGTAAGCATAATATTTTCTTTAAATTTGTAATATTATTTATTTGAAGGCAAAATTACAAAAAATATTTCTTATATCGTCATGTTTTCTCGACTTTTTTAATTTCTAGGGGATATTTTTAGACTAGTTTGCAAAATAACGAAGAAAGCCTGCTCTCGTTGAGAGAGCAGGCTCCTATGTTGTTTGTTTGGAATAGTTTTTTCTAAAACTTTAAAATTTAAGCGTCAGCTTTTTTTGTCTTCTCAGCGTAAGCCTCTGGAGAGAGAACAGAAACTGTACTCTTGTCCTTGCGACCCTTGTGGAAGTAAACGATACCGTCTGTCAAAGCATACAATGTATCATCCTTACCCTGAGCAACATTCTCACCTGGGAAGTGCTTGTTACCACGCTGGCGAACAATGATGTTACCTGCGATGATGCTCTGACCACCCCAGATCTTAACGCCTAATCTTTGTGAAGCTGATTCACGGCCGTTCTTAGAACTACCAACACCTTTCTTATGTGCCATTTTCTAATTCCTCCTAATTTTAAGCGATTACAGATTTAATTGATACTTCAGTGAACTGTGCACGATGACCGTTCTTCTTGCGATAGTCCTTGCGGCGCTTCATCTTGAAGACGATGACCTTGTCACCCTTTACGAGTGGGTTCACTACCTCTACTACTACTTTTGCACCTTCTACAGTTGGTGCACCGACAGTGATGGCGCCGTCTTTGTCAACGAGCAACACCTTGTCGAACTCAACAGTTTTACCTGCTTCTACATCCTTGATGTGATGTACGAAGAGCTTCTTGCCCTCCTCAGCCTTGAACTGCTGACCGTTAATTTCTACAATTGCGTACATTTAATTATTATATAAACGGGTTTCTCCGCGAGGCGTCCAGCTTCGTGCCAGATCTTCTTTGAGCCCCAACGAACTAAACTTTTTCTGTAATATATGCCCAATCCATGAGCATTCGGGGTGCAAAATTACGAATTATCTTTGATACGGCAAAAGAAAACGGGGAAAAATGCAATTCTTTATGAAGATTTAACAAAAAAGAAAAAGCGATGACCTTCACAGGCTACCGCTCCAAATCTTCAATAGGTATTAGCTCCTTTAAGGCAAAAAAGATTGTCTTCAGGATAACGACCACAAAGGTACGTCTTTATTTTGACCTAACCAAATATTTTATTGTCTTTTTTCGGCACTATCTTGTTGTGTGGGCGCACAATATCGTATTTTAATGTTTGTTAAGAAAACATGCTGTGCAATCGTTTGCAGGTTAATAAAAAAGCAGGTTGAAAACTTGCGCTCTCAACCTGCTTGTTTTTGGGGTAACTATACATGGTATAGCTACGTTATTTTAAGATGTGCAATCTTACTTTTGCTTTTTGATCTTGTCAACGTAAGCATCGATAACGGCTACAGCTGTAACATTTACGATGTCTTGTACACTGCTCTCAGAGTCGGTGAAGTGGATAGGCTTGTTAAGACCCATCTGGATAGGACCGATAATCTCTGCTTCTGGGTTTAATGCCTGAAGAAGCTTGTAAGCACCATTGGCACTGCTCAAGTTAGGGAATACCAATGTGTTGACATCCTTGCCCTTGAGGCGTGAGAATGGATATTTCTCGTCACGCAAGTTTTTGTTGAGGGCATAGTTTACTTGCATCTCTCCGTCGATGGCGAGCTCTGGGAATTCCTTTTGCATCTCAGCTACGGCCTTCTTTACCTTGACTGGTGAACCTGCTGTGTCGGTACCAAAGTTGGAGTAGCTTAACATAGCCATCACCGGTTCGTCGTTGAAGAACTTCACGGTGCCGGCAGCCAATTTGGCAACGTCGGTCAACACGTCCTCGTCTGGGTGACGGTTGATTAATGTGTCGGCGATATAATAGATGCCCTTCTGTGTGTTCAGAATGTGCATGGTGCCGAATGTCTTGTATTCGTCACGGATACCGATTACATCCTTGGCTACCTTGATGGTGTTGCTGTACTTTGTGTAAAGACCTGTGATGAATGCGTCGGCGTCGCCCTGCTCAACCATTGACATGCCGAAGTAGTTGCGTTCGTACATCTTGTCGTAAGCTTCCTCGAAGCTGTAACCTTCGCGGGAACGCTTCTCAGCCAAATGCTTGGCAAACTTGGCGCGGCGACCCTGCTCGTTGTCTGCACGCATATCGACAATCTCGATATCCGAGAGGTCGAGCTTCAGGCGAGAAGCCACACGTTTCAAGCGGTCTGGGTTGCCCAACAAGATAGGCTGGCAAATGCCCTCGCTCTTAGCCTGTACAGCTGCCTTCAGCATAGTAGGGTTGCCACCTTCAGCAAATACTACGCGCTGTGGGTGGAGGCGTGCTGTATCGTGGAGCTTGCGAGTGAGCTTGGTCTCCTGGCCGAGCAACTGACGCAACTGCTGCTTGTACTTCTCCCAGTCTTTGATAGGGGTGCGAGCCACGCCGCTATCCATGGCAGCCTTGGCTACGGCAGCAGAAACCTCTGTTATCAAACGTGGGTCTACTGGCTTTGGAATGAAGTATTTAGGACCGAATGTGAGATCGTTGACGTGATAAACGTCGTTCACTACATCTGGTACTGGCTGCTTTGCCAAGTCGGCGATGGCATGTACGGCTGCCATTTTCATCTCTTCGTTGATGGCGCGTGCGTGAACGTCTAGAGCGCCACGGAAGATGTATGGGAAACCGATTACGTTGTTAATCTGGTTAGGATAGTCAGAACGGCCGGTAGACATCAATACGTCTGAGCGGCTCGCCATGGCATCCTCGTAACTGATTTCTGGCACAGGGTTGGCGAGAGCAAATACCACTGGGCTAGGAGCCATGGAGCGTACCATGTCCTGTGTGAGCACGTTGCCCTTGCTGAGTCCTACGAATACGTCGGCACCCTTGATGGCTTCTTCCAATGTGTGAACGTCGCGGCGATCGGTAGCGAAGAGCTTCTTCTGCTCGGTAAGGTTCTCGCGGTCGCTAGTGATCACACCCTTGGAATCGAGCATTACGATGTTTTCTACCTTTGCGCCAAGTGCAACATAGAGCTTGGTGCAGCTGATGGCTGCGGCTCCGGCACCGTTGACTACAATCTTTACGTCTTCGATATTCTTGCCTGCTACTTCAAGTGCGTTCTTCAGTCCGGCAGCAGAGATGATGGCTGTGCCATGCTGGTCGTCGTGCATCACAGGGATGTCGAGGTTCTTCTTCAGTCTTTCCTCGATGTAGAAGCACTGAGGAGCCTTGATGTCCTCCAAGTTGATGCCGCCGAAGGTTGGGGCGATGCGCTCTACGGTCTCGCAGAATTTCTCAGGATCTTTCTCTGCGATTTCGATGTCGAAAACATCGATGCCGCCGTAGATTTTGAAAAGCAATCCCTTGCCTTCCATCACAGGCTTTCCACTCATGGCACCTATGTCGCCAAGGCCAAGGACGGCAGTACCATTGCTGATTACAGCTACAAGGTTGCCTTTGTCGGTGTACTTGTAAGCGTCGTCTGGGTTCTGCTGAATCTCAAGGCATGGGAATGCTACGCCTGGAGAGTATGCGAGACTCAGGTCGGTTTGTGTGTGATAAGGTTTTGTTGGCTTAACCTCAATCTTACCAGGACGGCCTGTCTCGTGATAACTGAGAGCCGCCTCTTTTGTAATTTTTACCATAACAATATATTGGTTTAATGTTCTATTTCCTTACATATTCGTGGTTTTGGACCGCGATTTCTAAAAGTTTTTGCAAAGGTACGAAAAAACTAACTAAAAAAGAACGGTTTTTTGTTTTTTTTTGTATCTTTGCACAAAAATAGTCTACAAATTGGAAAAATGGCAGAAATCAATCAATATCGTCAGGAGCTGCGAGACAAGATAATCGCCTATGCTATGGCTGAGTTTTTCAAGCGTGGTGTGAAAGCCGTGAAGATGGATGAAATCTCTCAAGGACTTCATGTGTCCAAGCGTACAGTGTATGAAATCTTTGGTGACAAAGAGGAAATGCTTCTTGCTGGAATGAAAAGCCAGCAAGAGGAAACTCGTGTCAAGTTGGCAGAGTTTGCCAGGTCTAAGGCAAAGAATGTAATCGACATCATTGGGTATGTATATAGGTTGCAGATGGAACAAAACGAGAAGGTGGGAGTGGTGTTCTTTGAGGAAATCCACAAAATGCCTAGAGTGCTGAAGTATTTGCAGGAGTGTCATGCTCATGAACGTGAGGAGAGCGTTCGCTTTTTTGAGGCAGGCGTCAAGGAGGGGCTTTTCCGCCAGGATGTCGATTTCAAGGTTATCATGGATGTGGGGCACATTATTATGCAGGAAATCATGCATCGGCAACTTTATCGTCAGCATTCCATGCAGTCGCTTTATGACAACTATATACTGGTCATTATTCGAGGTTTTTGCACAGAACGCGGACTGGAGATGCTCGATAAGGCGTTGAAAGGATAACGTCAGTCCTTGTATCTCCAGTATAATATGCTGTTTATAAATTTCGTGTAAAACCTGAACCAGCGGAATTTTGCCACAGGCTTGCCACCAAAGCTGAGTATGAATTCTCTGTATCGGTTGCTAGCGAGGGGTAGGCCTGCATCCATGAAGAAGAGATGCCCGGCTGGTTGCTCATAGGCGTGGCGCAAGGCATACCAGATGGTCATCGTGTCGGGATGCAAGTGGATGTAGCGTTTGCGTCTGAAGGCGGCATACCATAAGTAGGCGTTGCCTTCGCTGTAGATGCAGGCGCAACCGCCTATCACCTTGTTCTTATAGGTGGTTACGAATATCTTGGCGTGTTTGCTGTGGCAAAGTTGTATGAAAAACTCCTCGCCAGGCACGAAGCGGCGTGGCTTGAAGCGATAATATCTTTTCAGCAAAGTGTGAAAGTTGTGAATCTCGGTCTCGTCTTTAGCCTCATGGCTTTCCACGCCTTTCTTTATCATCCTTGAAACTGTAGCCGCTTGTCTTTCCGACAGGCGGAGCTCGGGTGAAAGACTATGCAGAGAATTGTGAATCTCCTGCCAGGGTATAGGGAAATATCCCAGTTTTCTGAAATGACGATAGCCAAACATCTTCTTGCTCAGCTCTGAAAATTCGATATAGAAACACAGATGCTTGTGCAAGTGGATGGTTATGGCGCGAAGCAATAGCGGAAAGATGGCCTGTACGTCTGCCCCCTCGGCATAGATTCCTTCTCCGTGTACGTGCGCGTGCGTATATAAATAAGGTGGAAACCAAGAGCCGCAATGATGTAGGATGACGAGCATTTGCGCCACCACGTTGCCTCCTTGGGTTGCCACAGCCATATAGGGGGTGTCGTTCGGGGTGTTTTCGATGATGCGAAAAAGCTCCGAACTATGGAAGAAATTGCCTTCCAGTAGGCGAGGCAATGCTTCTTTTTCCGTGTATATGTCTACTTCGTATTCTCTCACGTGGCAAAAATAATAAATTTATCATAAAAAAGCAAGAAAGATGAGCATTCTATCGTTCTTTTTTAGTATTTTTGCACAAAAAGAAGAATAAACGAGTAATTTATGAAGATAGTTTTGATAGGAGCGGGCAATGTGGCGACCAATTTGGGATTTGCTTTGGGCAAGGCAAAGCAAGAAATCTTACAGGTGTATAGTCGTACCGAAAAAGCTGCTCGCGAATTGGCGGAGATGCTCCATGCTGGATATACCACAAGCATTCAGGATGTGTCTGCTGATGCCGACCTTTACATCCTTTCGGTAAAGGACGATGCTTTGCCTGTATTGATACCCCAGCTTTGCAAGGGGAAGGAAGACAAGTTGTTCGTGCATACCGCAGGCTCTGTTTCCAAGGACGTTTTCAAAGGATGTGCCCAGCATTATGGCGTGTTCTATCCTATGCAAACTTTCTCAAAGGAGCGCCTTGTTCATTTTGACAATATCCCTTGTTTTGTTGAGGGGAGTGGCGTGATGGAACTCGCTTTCCTCAAACTGTTTGCTAGTCTTTTGACCCGGTCGGTTTATGAACTGGATAGTGAAGGTCGCAAATATTTGCATTTGGCGGCAGTGTTCGCCTGCAATTTCGCCAATCATTGCTTTGCCGTGGGGGCTGATATTCTCGAAAAGCATCATCTGCCTGCGGATATTCTTCTGCCTCTTATCGACGAGACGGCAGCCAAGGTGCATGAGTTGCCGGCCAAGGATGCGCAGACGGGTCCTGCCGTTCGTTACGATCAGACGGTCATGAAGAAGCAAGCCGATTTGTTGGAAGCCAATCCTTTGTTGAAGGAAATATATGAGGCTATGAGCAAGAGTATTCATGGAATGAGCAATTCGTAAGTGCTTTAAAGGCGTTTGCACTAATAATAATATTAAAGAAAATGATTAATTACGACTTGAAGAAAGTGAAGGCCATCGTTTTTGATGTGGATGGTGTGCTCTCTCGACAGACCATCACCTTGGCTAGTTCGGGCGAACCTTTGCGCACGGTCAATATCAAGGATGGATATGCCATACAGTTGGCACAGAAATTAGGCTTGCGCATCGCCATCTTGACAGGTGGTAACACGCAGGCGATTCGCATTCGATATAAAAACTTGGGCGTGGAAGATGTGTACATGGGATGTGCCGTGAAAATCAAGACCTATGAGGAGTTTAAGGCCAAGTATTCTTTGGGCGACGAGGAGATAGTCTATGTCGGCGACGACATTCCCGATTATGAGGTGATGCAACGTTGTGGTTGTCCTTGTTGCCCGGCAGACGCATGCAGCGACATCAAGGCCATTTCCACCTATGTCTCTTCTCAAAACGGAGGTGACGGAGTGGGGCGCGACGTCGTAGAACAAGTTCTGAGGGCCCAGGGAATGTGGCTGAGTGATGCGAAGGCCTTTGGATGGTAGTAGTAATCAATAAAACTCAAAGACAATGTTTAAAATCATATTGGCGAGCAATTCGCCTCGTCGTAGAGAATTGTTGGCAGGCTTGGATGTCCCTTTCGAGGTGAAGGTCATCAAGGGCATCGATGAAAGTTATCCTGCCACGCTGGATGCCTATCAAGTGGCAGAGTACATATCGAAGAAAAAAGCCGAGGCTTATCGCTCGCTTCTTTCGGATGATGTGTTGGTGTTGACAGCTGACACGGTTGTGATAGCACCAACTGCTGATGAGCAAAATGATAAGGAGGGAAAGGGCGTGATTCTGGGCAAACCAAAAGATGCCCAGGAAGCAAGAGCCATGCTGCAAATGTTGAGTGGGAAGACTCATCATGTGGTGACAGGTGTGTGCCTTACTTCAAGTGAAAAGCAACATTCTTTTTCTGTGGTGACCGAGGTTTCGTTCAAAACACTTACGGAGCAGGAGATAGCTTATTACATCGACCATTATAAACCTTTCGATAAGGCAGGGGCCTATGGTATCCAGGAATGGATAGGGTATATAGGTTGCACCGGACTGAAGGGTAGCTATTTCAATGTAATGGGACTCCCGGCGCAGCGTATCTACGAAGAATTGCAGAAGTTCTGAGGTCGCTCGTCCCTTTTGGGGACTCAAAAAATGGATAAAACGGCTCAATTTAGATTTTTTAAAATTAAATATTGCCTCATGTCGTAGATAATGAGTATCTTTGTGCGTTTTATGTAACTAACAAGTATTATGACAGAGGAAATTAAAACCAAGGTGCATGAGATCTTGGACAACTATCTGGAGAGCAACCAGCACAGGAAGACTCCGGAGCGTTATGCCATTCTTGATGCCGTTTATAGTATAGGAGGACATTTCACACTTGAGGACTTGGGGGTGGAATTGGAAAAGAAACATTTTCGAGTGAGCCGGGCTACACTTTACAACACGATGCATCTCTTCATTGAGTTGCGACTCGTGGTGAGACATAGTTTGGCTGGCGGAACTAAGTATGAGGCTAGTTATAGCAACGAAAACCATCTGCATCAGGTATGTACCATCTGCGGAAAGGTTACGGAGATAAAGGCGCCGAAAATTACGGCGGCCATTCTCGATACAAAGTTGCAACGCTTTCGCCGTGATGCCTTTGCACTCTATATATACGGAGTGTGTAGCTCATGTCAGGCGAAGATGACAAGAAAGCGGAATAATGCTGGCAAGTGATCAATTAAGAAAGTTAATAACAAGGCTTCAATGCCTTAAATATTCAAAATATAACAATGAACACAGGTAAAGTAGATGTCCTGCTCGGTTTGCAGTGGGGCGATGAAGGTAAAGGTAAGGTGGTTGACGTGTTGACCCCTAAGTATGATGTCGTTGCTCGTTTCCAGGGTGGTCCTAACGCCGGCCATACCCTTGAGTTCGAGGGACAGAAATACGTGCTTCGCTCTATCCCTTCTGGTATTTTCCAGGGTGGTAAGGTGAACATCATTGGTAATGGTGTAGTTTTGGCTCCAGACCTCTTCATGCAGGAGGCCAAGGACTTGGAGAAGAGTGGCCATGATCTCAAGAGCCGTCTCCATATCTCTAAGAAAGCGCATCTTATCATGCCTACTCACCGTGTGCTCGACGCTGCCATCGAGGCTTCCAAGGGTAAGAACAAGGTGGGTACCACCGGTAAGGGCATCGGTCCTACTTATACCGACAAGGTAAGCCGCACGGGTCTTCGTGTGGGCGACATCCTCGACAACTTCCAAGAGAAATATGAGGCTCACAAGGCTGCGCATCTCAAGCAGATTGCCGCTCTTGGCTATACCGACTTCGACATCACTGAGGTAGAGAAGACTTGGATGGAGGGCATCGAATACTTGAAGCAGTTCCAGATTGTTGACAGCGAGGTGGAAATCAACAAGATTCTCCGCTCTGGCAAGAGTATCCTCTGCGAGGGCGCACAGGGTACCATGCTCGATGTTGACTTCGGTTCTTATCCATTCGTTACCTCTTCCAACACTATCTGCGCTGGTGCTTGCACAGGTCTCGGTATCGGTCCTAACAAGGTGGGCAACGTATATGGTATCATGAAGGCTTATTGCACTCGTGTGGGTGCAGGTCCATTCCCTACAGAGCTCTTCGATGAGACTGGTGCCAAGATTCGCGACCTCGGTCATGAGTATGGTGCAGTTACTGGTCGTGAGCGTCGTTGCGGTTGGTGCGACCTCGTACAGCTCAAGTATTCAGTGATGGTGAACGGCGTAACAGAGCTTATCATGATGAAGAGCGACGTGCTCGATGGCTTCGAGACCATCAAGGCTTGCGTGGGCTATAAGTTGAAGGATGGCACTGTGACAACCGACTTCCCATACGAGATCGACGACGTGGAACCAGTTTATAAGGAGTTCAAGGGTTGGAACGTAGACATGACCAAGTTTACTTCTGAAGACCAGTTCCCACAGGAGTTCAAGGATTACATCGCTTTCGTAGAGGACTTCCTGGAGACCAAGATTGGCATCATCTCCATCGGTCCAGACCGTGAGCAGACAATCGTTAGAAAATAATAGGAGGTAGATATGGCTCAGAAACCAAGTATTCCAAAGGGTACGCGCGACTTCGGTCCTGTGGAGATGGCCAAGCGCAACTACATCTTCAACACCATCAAGAACGTGTATGCCCTCTATGGGTTCCAGCAGATTGAGACCCCTGCCATGGAGACCCTTCACACCTTGATGGGCAAGTATGGCGAGGAGGGCGACAAGCTGCTCTTCAAGATATTGAATTCAGGAGATTACATGAACAAGATAACCGACGAGGACATCCACTCGCTCGGTTCTCTCAAGCTCGCTGCCAAGCTCTGCGAGAAGGGCTTGCGCTACGACTTGACCGTTCCTTTCGCACGCTACGTGGTGCAGCACCGCGAGGAACTCCAGCTGCCTTTCAAGCGTTATCAGATTCAGCCAGTATGGCGTGCTGACCGCCCACAGAAGGGGCGTTATCGTGAGTTCTATCAGTGTGATGCCGATGTGGTTGGCTCCGACTCTCTCCTCAACGAGGTGGAGTTGATGCAGATCGTCGACACCGTGTTCACAAAGTTTGGTGTGCGTGTTTGCATCAAGATCAATAACCGCAAGATTCTGACAGGTATCGCCGAGGTCATTGGCGAGGCAGACAAGATTGTGGACATCACCGTGGCTATCGACAAGCTCGACAAGATAGGTCTCGACAATGTGAACGAGGAGCTGCGCAGCGATGGCATCTCAGAGGAGGCTATCGAGAAGTTGCAGCCTATCATCTCGCTCTCAGGTTCCAACGACGAGAAGCTGGAGGTGATTGCCAAGGTGCTCGAAAGTTCAGAGATAGGATTGAAGGGCGTGGAGGAAACCAAGTTTATCCTCGATACCTTGAAGTCTGTAGGCTTGAACAACGAGATTGAGCTCGACTTGACCTTGGCTCGTGGTTTGAACTATTATACCGGTGCCATCTTCGAGGTGAAGGCACTCGACACCCCAATGGGCAGTATCACTGGTGGTGGTCGTTACGACAACCTCACAGGCATCTTCGGTCTCCCTGGCTTGAGTGGCGTGGGTATCTCTTTCGGCGCCGACCGCATCTATGATGTGCTCAACGCCCTCGACCTTTATCCAAAGGAAGCGGTAAACTCTACCCAGGTATTGTTCATCAACTTCGGAGAGAAGGAGACGGCATACTGCTTGCCTATCGTGAGCAAGGTTCGCCAGGCAGGCATCCGCACCGAAATCTTCCCCGACAAGGCGAAGATGAAGAAGCAAATGAGCTATGCCAACGCCAAGAACATTCCATTTGTGGTTCTCGCAGGTGAGAATGAGATGGCGGCAGGCAAGGTGACATTAAAGAATATGGAGAGCGGAGAGCAGACCTTGGTATCTGCCGAGGAGCTGATTGCCGCTATCAATAATTGTTGATTGTAAGTTGTTTCACTCGTACTAATCGAGGAACAGGTTTTTGGCGCTTGGTCTGTGTGAACAGCCCAAGCGCATTTATTATGATACCAAATTTCTATTTAAAAACTATAATATGTAAACAAATGAGAAAACTTATTTCTATTTTATTGTGTGCAGTTTTTGTGCTTTTGATGTCATCGAGCACTAAGACTATTAAAATTTATGTCATAGGTGATTCTACAGCTGCCGAGAAATCCCACTTTGAAACCAATCCCGAGCGTGGTTGGGGTATGGTGCTGCAAGGATGTTTCGACGATAAGGTCGTGGTGGAAAACCATGCTGTGAATGGTCGCTCTTCCAAGAGTTTCATCGATGAAGGCAGATGGCGGAAAGTGCTCGATCGTTTGCAGCCTGGCGACTATGTTTTCATCCAGTTTGGCCATAACGATGAGAAGCCAGACCCTAAGCGTCATACCGATGTGGGGAGTACATTTGATGACAATCTGCGCCGTTATGTGCGAGAGACCCGTGAGAAGGGAGCTCATCCAGTGTTGTTGAATTCTGTAGTGCGCCGTTGTTGGTTTGTGGAGAAAGATGATAACGACGATGACGAGAAATTGCGTGACTGCGTTTTTGCTGGTGCCGACAAAATCAATAGCGATACGCTTGTAGATACTCATGGAGCCTACACCAAGGTGCCTCGCCAGATTGCACAGGAGATGAATGTGCCTTTTGTGGATGCCACCCAGATTACTCACGACATCGAAACTCGTTTGGGTGCCGAAGGTAGCCGAAAGTTGCATATGTGGTTTAAGCCTGGTGAATGCGCACGATTGCCTAAGGGACGTCAGGACAACACCCATTACAATATTTATGGTGCCCATGTCGTTGCCAACGCTTTGGCAGATGCGATAGCCCAGCAAGTGCCAGCCCTCAAGAAGCATGTGCGCCATTATGATTACGTGGTGAGCACCCAGGGTAGGGGCAATTACTCTTCTTTGCAGGAAGCGGTGAATGCCGTTCCAGTAGGTAAGAAAGCTACCATTTTGGTGCTTGGTGGCAATTGGAAAAAGCCAGCTGGCATGGATGGTAAGAAGATTAAGTTCGTGAAGCAGTTTGGGGCAACTCTAAGATAGGAAAAGTAACAAAAGTAACCAAGGTAACAGGTAACATTTTTATTGTTTTTATAATTCCTCTTATGTAATATTTAATCTTATGTAATAATAAGTAATGTAGTAGCTCGCGTGCGAACATTATTATATAAGGAGGCTTATTAAATTTGTAGCCTCTAATTTCTTGGCCCCATCTAGGATTCACCTCTCAAGGCTGTCACTCCCGAAAAAGTTACCTGTTACCTTTGTTACTTTTGTTACCTTTTTTATTCCAATCACATCCACCCTTATGGTTGAGATATACCTATACGCCATGAAAGGGCAGAAGCATCGTTGAAAATTGCGTCGGGGCGCATTCTGAAAGACAAACCGGTGGTAAAGGTCGGCTTGAATTTCACGCTGAAGGAAGGTATGAATACGTTGGAATGGAAGGTGTTATTATCGTGAGCCTATAAGAAAATCCCGTCTCTAAGACCATCTTTGGTCTTGGAGGCGGGATTTTTTATTTGATGTAATCTTTGCTTCTTACCTTCTTTTTCCGCGACGTTCGTGTCCGTTTCCTCGTTTTTCGTTTCCGTTGCCACGGCGAGCATGGTTGTCGTTGTCAAAGTTCGGGTTGAAACTCTTTTTCTTCTTGCCCTTGAAGAAGCCGGAGCCTTGCTCTTTGGCGGCTCTGAGTTCTGCTCTTGCAGCTGCCACGGCATCGCGTATATTTGCATTGTTTGGTCGTCCAATACCTCGTTGGCTGTGTGCTCCTCTTCCAACGCCTGGATTGTCGTAGGTAGAGCCAATGGCTTTATCGTCGTAATTCACTTCAGGATGGCGACCTCTCCTGCCATTTCTTTCGTAGGTCTCTTTTCCGTATGAGCCTTTCTTGCCTTTTCCCATCGGCTTGTCGTAGAGTTTGTCGATGAGGTCGGCTCTTCCGATGCGTCTCAACTCTGTCTCGATGGCACGGCGTTCCTCTGGCTTGTACCAGAAGAAGAACATGCGCTGGGCAAGTTTCTCCTTTGGAGTCTTTGCGCTGAACACGGGCTCCAACGTGTATGGGTCGTAACCCGTATACCATGTCTCTGTAGAGATGGTCATTGGGGTAGGGGTAAAGTCTTGTACCTGTTCGAGGTGAAAATCCAGACTTTTGGTGATGACTGCCAACTCTGCCATGTCCTCCTCATGACAGCCCGGGTGGGAACTGATGAAGTAGGGAATGATTTGCTGGTTGAGACCTTCCTCTTTGTTGATTTTGTCGAACATGCGTTTGAACTCATAGAATAGGTCGAACGATGGCTTGCGCATGTACTTGAGCACGGTAGGACTGGTATGTTCTGGCGCCACTTTCAGTCGACCGCTCACATGCTTGGTTATCAGCTCGCGCGCATACTGCCTGGAAATCTCGTTGAGTTTCTCGTCCTTGTTCTTGTGCAGAATCAAGTCGTAGCGCACACCACTACCGATGAAACTCTTCTTGATGCCTGGCAGGGCATCCACCGCATGGTATATTTCCAACAACTTGCTGTGGTCTACGTTCAGATTGGGGCATATCTGCGGATTGATGCATGATGGCCTTTTGCATACCGAGCAAGCCTTTGGGTTTCTGCCGTGCATGCCATACATGTTGGCTGATGGTCCACCCAAGTCGCTCAGGTATCCCTTGAAATCTGGCATCTGGATGATTTTCTTCACCTCTTTCAGGATGCTCTCCTTGCTGCGGCACACCACAAACTTACCTTGATGGGCTGAGATGGTGCAGAACGAGCAACCGCCAAAACACCCTCGATGCAGGTTGACGGAGAACTTGATCATCTCGTATGCCGGGATTGTCTTGCCCTTGTATTTAGGGTGTGGCAGGCGGGTGTAAGGCAGGTCGAAGGCTGCATCGAGCTCCTCAGTGGTCATGAGGGGGAAGGGTGGGTTCACCACCACATATTTGCCGTCCACTTCCTGTATCATGCGCTGGGCATGCATCTTGTTGGCTTCCTCTTCCAGGTGTCTCACGTTCTCGGCTTGTCCTTTCTTGTTGTGCAGGCACTCTTCGTGGCTATGCAGGATGATGTCGTCGTCTTTGAAGCCGCCAGGAATCTCGTTCTCCTTGCAGTAGAATACCACTTGTGGCATCTCGTGGATTTCCTTCAGGGTCTTGCCTTGCGCAAAGGCGTCGGCTAGTTCCACGATGGAGCGTTCGCCCATGCCATAGAGGATGAGGTCGGCCCCGGAGTCGCAGAGGATGCACTTGCGCAGTTCATCCTTCCAGTAGTCGTAGTGGCTGATGCGTCTCAGCGAAGCCTCGATGCCGCCCAGGGCCACTGGTACGTCTGGAAATAGTTTCTTCAATATTTGGGTGTACACGATAGAGGGATAGTCGGGGCGCATGTCGTGGCGAGAGTCGGGACTGAAGGCATCCTCGCTGCGCATGCGCCGGTTGGCTGTGTAGCGGTTTACCATCGAGTCCATGGCTCCTGGCGATACTCCGAAGAAGAGACGAGGGCGTCCTAGCTTCTTGAAATCGCGGAAGTCTCCATGCCAGTCGGGCTGCGGCACGATAGCCACCTTGTAGCCATGCGACTCCAAGACTCTGCCCAGGATGGCAGGGCCGAAGGCGGGATGGTCTACGTAGGCATCGCCCGAAAAGAGGATGACGTCCAGTTGGTCCCATCCTCTCAGTTCGCATTCCTTCTTGGTCGTTGGAAGAAAATCTGTCAGTTTATATTCCATTCAGTTTTTGTCTTGTGTTTTAATCGTTTACGGCGTCTGGCTCTGCCTCTTCTGCAGCCTTCTTTTCTTTCCAGTCTACGTAAAGTAGCACGAGGTTGTGCAGTCCGAGTGCCTTCATGTTCTGGTTGTAAATGACGTCGAGACAAAGGTCGAGCAGGTTCTTGTCCTGGCAGTCGGAACTCTCCAGCAAGGAACGAACGTTCAACTTGAGCTTGTCGAGAACTTCTTCGTCGATGATGCCGTTGCTGTCTACGAGGTTACGGAGCAACTGATACTTGTCGATGGTCTCTAGATGGAGGTCGCTCACTTCGATGGAGCGAGTGCCTGATTGGTTTGCTTGAATCTTATACATAGTCTTGTCTTTTTGATGATTTATCTATTATGATTTGTTTATTTGTCATTCTATCGAGAATTTGAAAATACGCAGTATTATTCTGTCAAGAATTTGAGGATACCCAGCAATACGCTGTTGCGTGTGCGCTCGTCTACGATGCATTCCACGGGGAATCCCATGCAGAAGGTGCGGTAGCTGGTGCTCTTGTATGCCACGGCGGCACTGGTGCCAGAGGTGTATCTCATTGCCGTGAATGCAGTGTTGCCCACTGGTTGCAATATCTCGGGATGGGTGGCGGCATAATGCTTGGCGTTGAGCTCGTTGTAGTAGTTGAATACCAGTCCCAAGCCCGATACGCTACCAGCTGTGGTCACGATGCTGTCTCGCTCGGTGATAGTTGAGTCTTCCGGGTTGATGTCTTGAACGATAAACTTGGTGCCTGTCGGCTCGTAGTTCACCTTGAGAATATCGCTCAAGAAGGCTTTTTCGGCTTCGGTCTGCATATCGCTGCCGTTGTAGGAACCGCTTACTAGCAGGCGTCCACCGTTGAGGGCATAATATTTCAGACGGTTCTGTAGCGTAGGGCTGAAAGCCTTGAAGTATCGATGGGTATAGCCATCGTGGCGTTCCAGGCCGTTGATGAGATCGACTGCTTGATAGCGTTCCATCTTCACCTTGCCGTCGGCAATGGCTTCGCTCGAGCAACTGGCTATGTTGTATTTTGCTCCGGCTGCGATGCCTTGGGCATGAACCTGAACGTTGTCGAAATCATTGCCTGCCACAAACTTGCCCACCATCTCGTTGCCGCAAAAGCCCAGGCCTGAACTCGTCTCGTTGCCCATGCGGCGGCGGTCGAACACTTTCTGCTTTCCGCTCCAACCTGCTGTAAGTCCATAGCTTACGCCTGGGTCTTGGTTGAAGTCGAAGCCTTGGATGCTATCATTGTCTACCACTTGTGGCGAGGCCAGGCGGTGGAAGTTGTTCACGATGAGCACGGTCTTGGTGGCTTGAGGGTCATACAGGGCAGAGAGTGTCTCCGATGGAAAACTTTCTCCACCGGCATTGAGCGCAGCCACTTTGAAATGGTAGAGCTTTCCCGGTTCCATCTTCATGTCGCAGCTGGGGCGATGTGTGATGGTTCCATTGTCAAAACCGCCCTTTCCTTCAGCCTTGTACACAATATAAGAGGTAGGGCGAGCCGTAGGTTCGGTCTTGTCCATTTGTGCCGACCAAGAGAGATGGGCGAAGCCATCTTCTATCTCGGCGCTGAAATCGCAAGGTGCCAGGGGCTGTACTACATAGCGTGTTCCATGGTTGCTGCTCACATAGCGGAGTATGGTCTTGTAGATGGAGCGGGCGATGTAGAACTTGCCTATTGGGTCTTGTGCGATGCGCATGTCGGGGAAACTCTGGTGGGATAGCATCTCGATGATGGCGGATGGCACCTCGGGTAGTCGGGTCTCTGAATAGTTTCTATCCCAGAGATAGCGCTTGCCAAAGTTTCCAAACTCCGCCTTCATGTCTTCTACGAGATTGTCTCTGAGGGCTTGGGCGAAGTCTTTGGATGTCATGCGAGATATTCCGCTGTTGAGCATGCCGTCGTTGAAATCGGTGGTGCAGATGGCGAGGGCTCCCCATGTGCTCTTGCCGTCGGGGTTGTAACCGGCATCACTGTGCACCGCCAGCGACAACTCGATGGGCACATGCTTGCCTTCCATGGCTGGCATGTACACAGAGCCTCCGCCCAACCAGTTGGTCATCAGCGAGCGGGTGTTGATGTCGTCGGCATAGTCGTTCTTGCCTTTTCTTCCTCCGTATACCTTGTAGGGCGCTCCCGCCCATTGGGCGTAGTAGCGTGCTCCCTCCAGGCAGCGAGGCAGTCCGCTGGGATAACCACCACGCTCTATGTTGCCCATGCCACCGCCAAACCTTACGGCATCAGTGGTGACGATGCCTTTCTTCGAGGCTTGGTTGGTGCACACCACACGGTTGAACTCGTTGCAGCCACGGTCGAAGTCGAAGGTACCCAAGTATACCCAAGTGCCGCCACCCATGCGCTGGTTGACGGTAAACTCTGTGGCTTGTCCCTTGTGATAGACAATGTACTTGGCATCGCTCACGCTCTTGGGCAGCGTCTGGTAGCTCACATAGACGGCATATTTGCCAGCTTCCTTGAATCGAGGCTGGTAGCTCACTTGGCTGGCGTTCTTGCGCTTGGTGGCCTTGGCTTGTCTCACGGTGCCCATGCGGAATGGGTTCTCGCCATCGCTATAGAGCGTGCGGTTGGCGGCGAATCCCAGTGAATCGCAGTCTTTCCATTTCTTGCTTGTCGCGGTCTCTTGATAATATATCGACTTGATGGCATCGTCGTTGTCCACGATGATTTCCTCGGTCTGCCAGTCTCGTTCACGAGGGGTGAACACGATGGCTCCGGCATTTTGCAACATCGGGATGAGATAGGGCACCACGATGGTCTGCGTGAAGAGGTCTTCTGTGGTGCAGAACAAGTTGGGGCGTTGCCATCTCCACTGGTGGTGGTCGCCGTCATAATACCTGCCGTGCGAGGCCCAGAGCGAGAGATGGCGGTTTTGCAGTCCTGCTGTGATGAAGTAGGGGCGTGAGGCATTGAACACCCATGGGTCGTCATCGTATTCGATGCCATTCCATGCCTGGGTGTTTCCCTCGTCGTAGGCTTGGAGCATAGCTCCACCCGCCAACAACAAACTGCCTATGATACAATATCTTATATTCCTGATTTGTTTCACTTTTTATGATGAGTGGGCGTGTTAGTCGATATTACCTATCGTAAACTTCTCTGGCTTCTTTCCCTTGAAGTCCTTGAAATACAACTTGATGTCACGCATGTCCTTGTCTACGTCGCCCGAAGGCATGATGACCTTGGTGCACTGGATGAGCTTTCGCTCGTAGTCGAGGGCGTAGAGATGGATGGGCAGGTTGGCCTTGAGGGCTATGAAGTAGAATCCCTTCTTCCAATCAGGGTTGGGCGAGCGAGTGCCTTCCGGCGTGATGCAGAGCCCAAAGGCGTCTCTTTTCATGGCCTCGGCAGCTAGGTTGTCGGTCATGCTGGTATGCTTGCTGCGCCACACGGGGATGCCTCCCATCTTGCGGAAGATGGGCCCCAGAGGCCAGAAGAACCACTCTTTCTTCATCAGAAAGTTGCACTTCATGCCTTCTGCGTGTGCGAAGAGCTGCCCCAGGATGAGGTCCCAGTTGCTCGTGTGCGGAGCCATGCAGATGATGTATTTCTTAGGAAGCTCCTGGGTTACATGCTTCGTAAACCCCAGGCGCTTGTATAATATCCACTGACAGATGTCTTTTATCATTTCCTTATATATAAAGGTGTAGAGTTAAGCCAGATTGGAAATCTGGTCGATGATCTCGCTCACCTGCTTGTTGAAGTCGATGGTGAGTTTCTTGAAGTATACACCTTGTTTTACGCCAGGCTCTGGATGAGAAACTCTACTGATGAAGTCGCTGTTTATCATCACGATGGATGAGAGGATGCCGTCTACATCTTCCTGGGTTGGTTTACCATTATACAATGAAGCAGCCACTGTCTCGGCGAAAAGTTCGCTCGTAATGTAGTTGATAGTGCGCTTTAAATCTCTTTTATTAGCCATATTCTTAACGTTTTAAGTGAATAATAGTATTGAATGAACGCTCAAAGATAATCATTTTCTTTTAAATTCCATCATATTTCTAGAAAAAATCTTCTTATTAACGCATTTTTAGCATTTTTCTTTCTCTATCTCGCAGAAAAACCTTAAATTTGCAGTGTTTTTGAAGTTTCAACTAATTAAAATATAAAAACGAATTATGGAAAAAAGTGCATTGCAGATTGCAAGAGCTGCTTATCAGCCAAAGTTGCCAAAGGCTCTTCAGGGTCCAGTAAAGGCCGTTGAGGGTGAGGCAACACAGTCAGTAGGTAACCAGGAAGAAATCAAGGCTCTCTTCCCTAACACATACGGTATGCCTGTCATCACTTTCGAGGCAGGCGAGGCTAAGGAACTCCCAGCTTTCAACGTAGGTGTCATCCTCTCTGGTGGTCAGGCTCCTGGCGGTCACAACGTCATCTCTGGTCTCTTCGATGGTGTTAAGTCTCTCAACCCTGCCAACAAGCTCTATGGCTTCATTTTGGGTCCTGGTGGCTTGGTAGACCACAACTACATGGAGATTACTTCTGAGTTGATGGACGAGTACCGCAACACTGGTGGTTTCGACATCATCGGTTCTGGTCGTACAAAGCTTGAGAAGGAAGACCAGTTTGAGAAGGGTATCGAGATTCTCCGTGAGCTCGGCATCAAGGCTCTCGTTATCATCGGTGGTGACGATTCCAACACCAACGCATGTGTGCTCGCTGAGTACTACGCTGCCAAGAAGTATGGCGTTCAGGTAATCGGTTGCCCTAAGACTATCGATGGCGACTTGAAGAACGATCAGATTGAGACTTCTTTCGGTTTCGATACAGCTTGCAAGACATACTCTGAGCTCATCGGTAACATCGAGCGCGACTGTAACTCTGCACGCAAGTACTGGCATTTCATCAAGTTGATGGGTCGTTCAGCTTCTCACATCGCTCTTGAGTGCGCTCTCCAGACACAGCCAAACATTTGCTTGGTTTCTGAGGAGGTTGAGGCAAAGAACATGTCACTCGACGATGTCGTTACATATATCGCTAAGGTTGTTGCAGCTCGTGCTGCAGAGGGCCACAACTTCGGTACTGTCCTCATCCCAGAGGGCTTGATCGAGTTTATCCCTGCAATCAAGAAGCTTATCGCTGAGCTCAACGAGGTTCTTACCGACCCTAAGACAGGCGAGAGCCGTGAGTTTGCCAACGCTGAGGAGCAGATCGCATTCGTTAAGGGTGCCATCGCCAAGGACAACCTCGCTGTATTGGAGTCACTTCCTGAGGATGTAGCTCGTCAGCTCTGCCTCGACCGCGACCCTCACGGAAACGTTCAGGTATCTCTCATCGAGACTGAGAAGTTGCTCTCTCGCATGGTAGCTAAGAAATTGGCTGCTTGGAAGGCTGAGGGCAAGTACAATGGCAAGTTTGCTGCACAGCACCACTTCTTCGGTTACGAGGGTCGTTGCGCTGCTCCTTCTAACTACGATGCAGACTACTGCTACTCTCTCGGTTACAACGCTTCTCGCTTGATCGCCAATGGCAAGACTGGTTACATGTCTGTCATCAAGAACACAACAGCTCCTGCTGCTGAGTGGATTGCCGGTGGTGTGCCTATCACTATGATGATGAACATCGAGCGTCGTAACGGTGCCAACAAGCCAGTTATCCGCAAGGCTCTCGTAGAGCTCGATGGCGCTCCATTCAAGTATTTCGCTTCTAAGCGCGATGAGTGGGCTAAGGAGACAGCTTATGTTTATCCAGGTCCTATCCAGTACTGGGGTCCTTCTGAGGTTTGCGACCAGACCACAAAGACTCTCCAGTTGGAGCAGGCTAAGTAATATTTAAACAAATATTTATGTCAACAAGACGAACGACTTCTTCACAAAACAAAAGCTCCGTGTCGAGAAGGCGAAAGCCTCGGCGCTCGGGTAATCGTGGTGGGAGAAGGCGTTCGTCTTCGTTTTTACAACGTTATCCCAAATGGGCGTGGTGGCTGGGCGGACTGGCCGTCGTGTTTCTATATGTTTGGGTTTTTTACCATTTCTTCGTGGGACCTACAGGTTTCCGTTGGCGTGCGCTCTATGGCGACACCGAATATCCTGAGGGCTACGAGATACACGGCATCGACATTTCTCATTACCAAGGCAAGATAGACTGGGAGCAGCTCAAGAATGCGATGATCAAGGGGTGTCCTGTGCGCTTTGTCATCATCAAAAGTACGGAGGGCTCTTCGCGCCTCGACGACAATTTCCGTGAGAATTTCAATCAGGCTCGTGACTTTGGGTTCATCCGTGGCGTATATCATTTCTGGAGCAACAAGTCTTCGGCACGCGAACAAGCTTATTATTTTCTCGACCAGGTGCATCTCACCGATGGCGACCTGCCGCCTGTGCTCGACATCGAACACAAGCCTGCCGACAAGGATGTGGAGGATTTCCAGCGTGATGTGCTTACGTGGCTGCATATCGTGGAAGATAAGTATCATGCCAAGCCCATCATCTACACCTATTATAAGTTTAAGGAGCAATATCTCAGTGCCCCTGTCTTCGACGACTATCCCTACTGGATAGCCCACTATTATGTGGACAAGGTGCAGTACAAGGGCAAATGGCGATTCTGGCAGCATACCGACGTGGGCAAGTTGCCGGGCATCAAGGGTTATGTGGATTTCAACATCTACAATGGTAGTTATTACGACCTCAAGCAACTTTGCATCGGAAGCAATAACAATGAAAAGAAATTTGAAGAATAAAGGTTGAGCCAATCTTGCAGAAATAGTAGATTAGCCCAACCTTTATTCTTTTATTATGCTCCTGTTGGAGAGTCTTATGCTCCAGTATTATGCTCCTGCAGGAGAGCCTTTGGCTCCATGCTTTTTTTTATGCCTCCAGCACGAGGCAAGCCCAATTGTTGTCGGTATGGCGGGCTGTCTCATGCAGTCCCAGTTCCTCTGCTTTCTCCAGCAACACCGGAATGTCTTCCTCGTAGAATCCACTCAAGATGAGAGAGGCTCCCGTGTTCATCACGCTGCGGAAGGTGCGCATGTCAGCGAGCAGGATGTTGCGGTTGATGTTGGCCAGCACGATGTCGAACATGCCACTGATGTGGTTGATTACCTGGCTGTTGCCGAAGAGCACCTCCATGTTGTCCACTCCGTTGAGCACGGCGTTGTGCTTGGCGTTTTCCACGCTCCATTCGTCGATGTCATAACCCACGCATTCCTTGGCACCCAGCTTGGAGGCTGTGAGCGCCAGGATGCCCGTGCCCGTACCGCAATCCAGGATGCGCTTGGTCTTGATAGGCATCTGTAGCAGTTGGTTGATTATCATGCGAGTGGTCTCATGGTTGCCCGTTCCGAAGGCGAGTTTCGCCTCGATGCCTATCTCGATGATGTCGGGGCGATTGCTCGTGTCGGGGTAGAGCTCGGGATGCTTGGCATCGTATATCACCACCTGGTCGCCCACATAGATGGGGGCGAATCCCTGGTCTTCCCATTCTTGGTTCCAGTCCTTGTCTTCGGCGTCCTTCACCTCGTAGGTTATCTGGGTGCCGTCGAGAGGAAAGTCGGCGATGGCTTGGTCGAGCAGCTCACGGTCGAAGAGTTCTTTTTGCACATAGCCTTCCAGTCCCTCCTCGGTGTCTTCGAACGATTCGAATCCGGCTTCTGCCGCACTGTCTGCAAGCAGTTCTCGGGCAGCCTGCTTCAAGTCGTCGGCTGTCTCTATCTTGAATGTCGCAACTAAGTATTTCATGCCTAAAATAGTCTTTTTAAGTCTTAAAATGTTTGATTACTTTTAAATTTCTCTGCAAAATTATAAAAAATAGGGGAAATCCTATCATTATTTAGGGTTTTTCTGTATTTTTGCAGTTAGATATGCAATAATTTTGCACTTAGATTATTATAAGATATAGAAAAGGGGTGAATTTAGCCCCTCGACTTAACGAGAAACAAAGGAGAATAAGAATATGAAAAAGATGTATCTTCTAGCAGTCCTCATCGCTGCAGCGATGCCATTGACCTCAATGGCTCAGGACGACCTCTACTTCAATCCGAAGAAAGAGGCTCAGGAAAAGGCTGAGAAGCGAGCCGAGATGCAGCGTGCCTACGCTCAGCAGCGTGCTCGCCGAGATAGTATCTATGCCCTCTACTGGAGCGGCAGCAATCGCAATGTTGACGAGTACAACCGTGGCGGGCGCATCTTTAGCCATTATGAGAAGGTGGGTACCGACTCACTGGGCAACGACATCATCCAGTTTCATGTAGGCAAGGGCATGGCTCCCGATAGCATCTACGATGATGCTTATTTCGCTCAGAAATATGCCGACCAGGATGAGGATTTCGCTCGCACACGCCAGATGAGCCGTTGGGACGGATATTATGATCCATGGTTCTACGACTATTATGGATATGGTCCATACTATTGGCGCTCTCGCATGTGGGGATGGCACAACCCTTGGCGCTATGGTTACTATGCTGGCTGGTACGACCCATGGTATGACCCATGGTATGATCCATGGTATTATGGCTATGCGGGCTGGTATGGCGGCTGGTACGACCCTTGGTATTATGGCTGGGGTGGATACTACAGTCCTTGGTATTGGGGCGGTCCGATGATAGGGCATGTGAGCTATGGTGCCTTTGCTGGCAACATCCGCTACAACAATCCTGGTCGCATCGACGGCTCCAACCATCGTGTTGACGGCTCTTATACCAACAACACCTATTCGCGTCGCAGCTATAGCAACCGTGGCTTTGGACAGCGTACCGATACTCGCAATAACAATACCTTCAACAACAATAACTCCAACTTTGGCTCCCGTGGCAACTTCGGAGGCTCTAGCTTTGGCGGAGGTAGCATGGGTGGCGGCAGCTTCGGCGGTGGTCGCTCAGGCGGAGGTAGCTTCGGCGGAGGCGGAGGTCGCTCAGGTGGCGGCAGCTTTGGCGGTAGAAGATAATACAATGACTGATTAAAATACACAATATTTCATATAAAAGAGAAGATTATGAAAACTTTTAAACATATACTCTTCGCCAGTGTGCTGATGGCATCCATGACAGCCACTGCGCAAGAAACTTATCAAGACACTAAGTTGGCTGCTCCCCAGCTTACCGGTACCGCCCGCTATATAGGTATGGGTGGAGCGATGGAAGCCCTCGGTGCCGACATCTCTACCATCAGCAGCAACCCTGCTGGTGTGGGTTTGTTCCGTAAAAGCCAGGTGAGTCTCTCGGCTGGTGTCATTGCTCAGAGTGGGGCAGAGAACTATACGGAATATCAAGGTGCACACATCGATTTCAATGGAAAGAAAAGCCATCCTACATTTGACCAGGCTGGCTTCGTGTGGAGCCCTAAGTTTAAGGGTAACAGTTGGATGAACCTTGCTTTCAACTATCATAAGAGTACCGACTTTGGACAGATTCTGAATGCTGCTGCGAGCTTGAGCGGTGCTTCACAGAACAAGATTACTGCAGCCAAGCATTATGAGAAAGTAGATGGTTGGACAAGTGTCGATGCCAACTATGGTGGTTATAATAACAATTCGGGAAATTATCAGAATGGTTTGCTCAATGTAGACGAAAATGGCGAGCTAGCTTATGCCGAGGCCAACAAGTATGTGTTCGGTCAGTATCAGCACGGCTATATTGGCGACTACGATTTCAACATCAGCGGTAGCATCAACAATCGTGTATGGCTCGGTTTGACCGTAGGCATCCACGATGTTCACTACAATAGCAATTCGCTCTATAGCGAAGACTTGGTGGACGGCAACTACACCGAATCTTTCGAGCAGCTGAAGATTACGGGTACGGGCTTTGACGTGAAGGGTGGTGTCATCTTCCGCCCAGTGGAGGATTCTCCATTCCGCATCGGTGCTTATTTCAATAGTCCTATCTTCTACGACCTCACCTTGAGTGGCGACAACGATGTAACGATGGATGGTAAGAATACCCCAGCCACCTATAATGATGCGCAGGGCGTGGCTCAGCCTTGCTACTTTAAGGGCGACAAGGGACAGAGCATCGACTATGATTTCCGTCTCAACACCCCTTGGAAGGTTGGTGTGAGCATGGGTCATACCGTGGGCAATTTCTTGGCCCTCGGTGCTACATACGAGTATGCTTGGTTCGACCACATGGACAACCGTGTGAAAGATGGTGGCTATTATGATGATTGGTATGGTGGCTATTATGAGACAAGTTCTAGCGACGATGCGATGAACGCCGACACTCGTGCCAACCTCAAGGGCGTGAGCACATTCAAGATTGGTGCCGAGATTAAGCCTGTGGACATGTTCTCCATCCGCTTGGGTTACAACTACGTATCTCCAATGTTCCGTGATGGTGCTTATCGCGACCAAACGATAGGCAGCAATGGTGTGGATGTATCCACTTCCACCGACTATACCAACTGGAAGGCAACCAATCGTTTTACCTGTGGCTTCGGCTTCAACTACGAGAACCTCACCATAGATGTTGCTTACCAGTACTCTATGCAGAAGGGAGACTTCTACCCATTCGTAAGCTACGACAATACTGATAATTCTAGTTTGTCTTGTGTAGCTCAGTCTTCCAAGGTCGACAACAAGCGTCATCAATTGCTGATGACTATCGGCTATAAGTTTTAAATAATGTAAAATAATGGCGATTCTTTCATGCTTTTCGAAAATAGTTGGAGAAAAGTTTGGTAGAATCGCCAAAATGTTATACCTTTGCCTTTGGTTATTGATTCTAGGGCAGAATCTTTTGTCCATAGGTAAGTAAGTTTTAGCCGTGTAGCGATTGCACTGGCAAAACAAGAAAATATTAGTTTTTTTAGTGGTTAATTTAGTTTTAGTAAGTATGTGATAGGATCTGTTGTGAAACAGGTCCTATTTTTTTTGTCCTAGCCATAAGCCTTTCCGTTCCTTTCGCCATATACTTCCAGTCGTGTATCCTTGCTATTCTTCTTCCTTTTCCCGATGGTTGCAATTGTATTAAGCATAGGGGAACATTTTGTTTTTCCATAGTTCAAGTTGTTTCTTTCTCTATCCGAAATGTATGTTCAACGACGTTGAACATACATTCAACGATGTTGAACTTATATTCAGCGACGTTGAACATGCGTTCAGCATCGTTGAACTAAAATATCAAGTAGGCTTGAACCTTTCTTTAACTAGTGGAAAAGGAATTTTCATCTATTCGCAGAGAAATTTACAATGGGTGAGGGCAGCGACAACGTGCAGTGTCGTCAGACAAAAGATGTATTTTGGAGAGAAGAAGGATTATATAATAAGAAGAAGAATATATAAACAAAAAGAGCAATTCTCAAAGGAGAATTGCTCTTTTGTACACCCTTAGGGATTCGAACCCTAGACCCACTGATTAAGAGTCAGTTGCTCTACCAACTGAGCTAAGGGTGCAGAATAGTAAATGATAGTGACTCCGCAAGGATT
>DJSH01000090.1:6339-7026 GCA_002440225.1 Candidatus Segatella violae | reverse complement strand
TCAGTTGAGCTACGGAGCCAAATCAAATCTTTAGTAGTACACCCTTAGGGATTCGAACCCTAGACCCACTGATTAAGAGTCAGTTGCTCTACCAACTGAGCTAAGGGTGCAACTTTCTAACTGCCTCATTTCTGAATTGCGAGTGCAAAGGTACTACTATTTTCTGATTCCACCAAATTTTTTCGCAACTTTTTTCTAATTTTTTTTCATTTTCTTCTTGATGAAGGTGCCTAGCGTGTGGCGAATGCCCTTCTTGTTGAGGCTTTGCACTCGGTACACTCCATCTACTAATCTGCTGATAGATAAAGCGTTGTCTGTGGCTTTTGTGTGTAATAATGTCACTCCTTGCATGCTTTCCACCACAAACATGTCGGTGTCGAGATTTTTTGTGGTTTCGCCAAGATAAACCTTCTCTCCGTCGCAAACTAGCGTCTTTGCGGCTCCCACTAGCATGTAGCGGGGGGCTTCGTCGGGCGAAATTTGCTGTGTAGGTTGGCTCTCTATGCCATATCCGTCCATCGAGGTAATGGCAAAATATAGTTTGCTGGCATCCTCGTTACTAATCTGAAGGCTGTTGCCCATGTATCGGGCAGCAATCAGATTGCGGGCGTCCTGGGTATCGACGGGGTAGGTGCGGCTCGCGTATACATTATTATATATATAAGGAGTGGCGATGCGTGAGCCGTC
>DJSH01000090.1:0-6195 GCA_002440225.1 Candidatus Segatella violae | reverse complement strand
GGTCGGTGAAGTCGAGGATGCCCTGTGTGTTGTCGAGCAGGAACTTGTTGCGGAAGAAAGCGTAGCCCATGCGCAGGTTGCGCAGGTGCTGCATCTCGGTCTTCACCTCGCCAATCTTCCAGTTGCCCTCCTTGGAATCGAGGAAGTAGATGCCCAGTCCGGGTGCTACAATCTTGCCTTGGCTCTGTTCCTGCCAGTCGATGGCGAAGGGGTAGAACTGCTCGCCACGGAAATACATCATCGGGAAGAGCTCGTCCATGAGTCCGCTCTTGAGCCATCCCTGTGCGTCCTGGCACACCTTGGTGTAGGCGTTCCAGCCATGGCTCCAGTAGCGAGTGAGGTCGTCGTACTTGCCTACGGGCGAACAACTCATTTTCACCCATGGCTTCTCCTGTTTCACGGCGTCGTGTATCTTCTCTACGATGCTGGTGATGTATCGGCGACCTTGGTCGCGGCTCACTCGGATGTTCCAGGTCTCTGGGTATCTGATGTAGTCGAGATGGATGCCGTCTACGTTGTATCGGCGGGTTATCTCCCGGCAGATGTTGGCGAGATAGGTGCCGGTGCGGCTGTCCTCGGGGTTCATGTATCCATCGGCGCCTATCTTCTTGATGAGTCCCGGCATGCGCTGGCGGAGCGTCTTGCATCCCAGGGCGTTCCATTTGCCCACGGGGATGGTGACCACCCAGGCGTGAAGTTCCATGCCCCGCTTGTGGCATTCTTCGATGGCAAACTGCAGGGCATCGTAGCCCGGGCTCTTGCCGGGGAATCCTGAGAGGCATCCGTCCCATGGCTCATACTCGGAAGGATAAATCATTGTGCCCCTCACACGGGTCTGGAGGAGCACGGTGTTGATCTTCGCCTTTTCCAGACGGTCGAGGATGGTGCGGAGTTCTTGTTTCTGTTTCTCGGCGGAGTGGGGCGACTGTGAATAGGAGTGGGGCCAGTCGATGCCGCCTATGGTGGTGAGCCAGACAGCTCTCACTTCATGCTTGGGTGCTTGGTTGTTGAACACGATGCTCTGGGCTTTAGCCGTCAAAACAGAGCACAAAAGTATAAAAAATATGTATATTCTGCGCATAATCTTACAATTTGGCAACAAAGATACAGATATTTTTTCGTATTTCAAATAAAAATCGTACTTTTGCGGTAGAATTCAATATATTTATGTGATATTGTCACGAATAGAGAGAAATTTAATAAGCAATAAAAGAAAATGGTCAGTTTCATTATTAGTTTGGTGGCCCTCGTGTTGGGCTATCTTCTTTATGGAAAGTTTGTGGCGCATGTGTTCGGTCCTGACGACCGCCCTACGCCAGCAGTGACCAAAGCCGATGGTGTCGACTTCCTGGTTCTGCCTAGTTGGAAAATCTTCATGATTCAGTTCCTCAACATTGCGGGAACCGGACCAATCTTCGGTGCCATCATGGGTGCGTGGTATGGTCCTGTGGCCTATCTGTGGATTATCTTCGGATGTATCTTCGCTGGTGCCATGCACGACTATATGAGCGGTATGCTCAGCCTTCGTAACGATGGTGCCGGACTGCCTGAGCTCGTGGGCAAGTATCTGGGTGGAAAGACCAAGAAGGTGATGCTCGTCTTCTCCGTGTTGCTGCTCATGATGGTGGGTGCTGTGTTCGTATATAGCCCAGCCATCATCCTGAACGGTCTCTGCAATACCGATGCCATCTGGGGAAGCAAGATGTTCTGGATTGTGGTCATCTTCGTATATTACATCATTGCCACGTTGCTGCCTATCGACAAGATTATCGGCAAGGTGTATCCTCTCTTCGCCTTCTCGCTCTTGTTCATGGCGGGTGCGCTGATGATAGGCTTGTTCGTGAAGTGGCCTTCACTGCCTGAGTTGTGGAGCAACTTGCAGGCTTGCAATCTCAATGAGAACCCTGCTTGGTTGGGCACGGAGCCTTTTATGGAGAAGAGTCCGCTCTTCCCATGTCTCTTCATCACCATCGCTTGTGGAGCCATCAGCGGTTTCCATGCTACCCAGAGCCCTTTGATGGCTCGTTGTATGAAGAGTGAGAAGATGGGACGCCCAATCTTCTATGGCGCTATGATTACTGAGGGAGTCGTGGCATTGATTTGGGCAACGGTTTCCATGTATTTCTTCTATTATGGTGGCTGGCGCGAGTGCGTGAGCCCAGAGGTGGCACAGCAGTTCATCGCCCAGGCTGACGGCGGCAAGTCGCTCATTCAGAATTTCGACGCTCCTACCGTGGTAAAGATTGTTTGCTCAAGCTGGTTGGGTGTCGCAGGTGGCATCCTGGCGTTGCTGGGTGTTGTCGCAGCCCCTATCACCAGTGGCGATACTGCATTGCGCAGTGCACGCCTCATCATCGCCGAGGCTATCCACTTGGAGCAGCGCTCCATGAGCAAGCGTCTCTATGTCTGCATTCCTCTGTTTGCCGTCACCATCGGCATCTTGGTTTGGCAGATGGAGAACCCTGATGGATTCAACATCATCTGGCAGTATTTCGGATGGGCCAACCAGACGCTCTCTGTGTTCACCCTCTGGACGCTCACCGTATACATGGTGCAGCAGAAGAAGCCTTTCGTCATTACCTTGGTGCCAGCCTTGTTTATGACGGTGGTTTGCTCTACCTTCCTGCTCGTGTCGCCTCAGGCACTGGGTCTCAAAGGCGTGCTCGGCTACTCTGGCAGCGTCATCATCCTGGTGGTAGCGTTGGTATGGTTCTTCGCTTGGTATCGTAAGTATCAGAAAGTAAATTATAAAATATAAATTAATACACATCTCAATTATGCGTATGAAGAAATTAGCGATCATGGCAGTGGCTCTGCTCACGACAGCGGCTGCCCATGCACAGTTTGAAAGTGGAAAGAAGTATTGTGGCGCGTCGGTGACGGGTCTCAACTTGAGTTATAATGGTTCGCAAGACCTCAATCTCGGTGTACAGGCCAAGGCAGGATATTTCATTGCCGACGACTGGATGTTACTCGGTCAGGCAGAGTATACCCATTCTGGTCAAGATGGCGTGAAAGACTATTTCTCTGTAGGTGCACAGGGACGATTCTATGTAGAGCAAAACGGTCTCTACCTTGGTGCGGGCGTTAAGTTGGCTCATACTGGTGGCTACAACGATTTCATGCCGGGCGTGGAGATAGGCTATGCTTTCTTCCTCGGCAAGCAAGTAACCATTGAGCCAGCCATCTACTACGACCAGAGTTTCAAAAATCATGCCGACTATTCTACCGTAGGCTTGAAGGTGGGCATCGGCGTATATCTCTAATCCAAGGGGGCGGGAATGCAACAACAGTATTCTTCTGCTCTTTTGGAGAAGGCGGTGGGCGAATTTGCCAAGCTTCCGGGCATAGGGCGCAAGACAGCCTTGCGCCTTGTGCTCAACATGCTTCGCCGAAGCGACGAGGAGGTGGAGCAGTTTACCACTGCCATCTCGAAGATGAAGCACGAGGTGAAGTATTGCAAGGTGTGCCACAACATCAGCGACACCGAGGTGTGCCCGATATGCAGCGACCCTCGGCGTGACGCCTCCACGATATGTGTGGTGGAGAATGTGCAAGACGTGCTGGCGGTGGAAAACACGCAGCAGTTTCATGGTCTCTATCATGTGTTGGGCGGCATCATCTCGCCAATGGATGGCATCGGTCCTTCCGACATCGAGATTGATTCGCTTGTGAAGCGCGTGGCTGATGGGGGAGTGAACGAGGTGATTTTCGCCCTTAGCAGTACGATGGAGGGCGATACCACCAATTTCTATATCTCTCGCAAGCTTGCCGACTATCCTGTGAAGCTCTCGGTGATAGCCCGAGGCATTTCCGTGGGAGACGAACTGGAATATACCGACGAGGTGACCCTGGGGCGAAGCATCCTGAACCGCACGCCTTTCGGGCGATAACATTGTATCATCCTATTAAACACACTTGAATAAAACGTGGAACTCAAGCAAGTACAACGAATATTGATGACCAATTTCCTCTTCATGGTTGTGGTGACACTCTTGCTGGTGGCACTCTATGAGATGGAATGGCTTGAACCTACCGATCTGGCGGGCGACGTGACGCTGGTATACGTCATCACGGTGGTGATGGAACTACTCACCATCATCGTGATACCCTTGGCGCTGAAGTTGTTCAGTTTCAAATGGGTGCATCGCAAGTTGGTGAGTGGCAAGGGGACGGCGCTCCTCCAGTGGGGTACGGCGCGTCTCAACATGCTCTGCCTGCCTATGCTCATCAATACCTTTATGTATTATCAGACCATGGCCCCTGCTTTCGGTTACATGGCCATTATCCTCTTCCTCTGTCTTTTCTTCATCTATCCTTCCATCGGAAGGTGTGTGGACGAGACCGAGGAGTAATTGTATTCCCAGCCTGAGCCCATGAAACTCTCGATAGTCATCGTCAACTATAAGGTGAAGTTTTATCTCGACCAATGTTTGCGCTCGGTTCTGAGAGCCATCGATGTGTTGCAGGCTTCTGTAGGAATGGATTCCGTGGGGGAGGTGCTGGTGGTGGACAATCATTCGCAGGATGGGTCGCTTGAATATCTTCGCAAGCGTTACCCCGCGGCCTACTATCCACAGGTAAGATTTATGGAGAGCCATCGCAACCTAGGCTTTGCCGGTGCCAACAATCTGGCTATCAGGCAAGCTAAGGGCGAGTATGTGCTCCTGCTCAATCCCGACACTATCGTGGGCGAACATGTATTGCTGCGATGCGTGGAATTTCTCGACGCCCATCCCGATGCGGGGGCTGTGGGCGTGAGAATGCTCACCAGCGAAGGTATCCCTGCCAGGGAGAGTAGACGGGGATTGCCTACGCCGATGGTGGCGCTCTTCAAGATGTTGGGGTTCTGCAATCGTTGGCCTCGGCATCGTCTCTTCGGCCGCTATTACATGGGTTATCTGCCCTGGAACCAACCTTGCCAGATTGAGGTGGTGAGCGGTGCTTTTTGTATGTTGCGCCGCCAGGCATTGCATCAGGTGGGACTGCTCGATGAAGATTTCTTCATGTATGGCGAGGACATCGACCTCTCTTATCGACTCCTTGAAGGCGGCTGGCATAATTATTATTTGCCCTTTGACATCCTGCATTATAAAGGCGAGAGCACGGAGAAGTCGAGTTTCCGCTATGTGCATGTTTTCTATGAAGCCATGCTCATCTTCTTCAAGAAGCATTATGTGGGGATGTCGGTCTTGCTGAGTGTGCCCATCAAGGTTGCCATCTATGCGAAGGCATCCATGGCTCTGGTCAAGATGATGGCAGGCAGGGTGCGCAAGAGCCTAGGCTTCTTCAAACCTCGCAAGCATAGCGACGATCATTTCCTGCTGATGGATGCCGACGAGATGAGTTACGAGCAGATACTGGCGGAATTGTCGGAGCGCGCCGATAAAAGCCCCGTGATGTTGGCTACCTATACCAGAGCTATAGGCAAGGTGATTACGCATCGCGAGGTGTTGAGTTGGGAGGAGTGGAAAAACTTGTAGCCAATGTATACTATATAATGTAGCCCACATATGCTATATAATAATGTACGCGCGTACATTATATATTAATATAAAAAGTCTAGAAATGAATAAAGAGAACATACATCTGCGAGCCCTTGAGATGGAAGATCTCGACCTGCTTTATGAGGTAGAGAACGACATGAGTATCTGGGGTGTTGGCAATACCAATGTGCCTTACTCCCGACAGAATCTCATCGACTACATCGCCAGTGCTACTGCCGACATCTATGCCGACAAGCAGGTGAGGTTGATGGTAGAAAACGACGACCATGAGACGGTGGGTATCGTAGACCTCATCAATTTCGACCCTCGCCATCTGCGTGCCGAACTTGGTATCTTGATAAAGCGTGAGTGGCAAGGCAGGGGATTGGGTAAGAAGACTGTGGACTTGATGTTGGATTATGCCCGCGAAGTATTGCATCTTCATCAGGTTTACGCCATCGTTGCGGAAAGCAATGAGAAAGCTGTCAAAATGTTGTCGTCTACTGGTTTTTCTGATGGTAAAATGCTGAAAGACTGGCTCCGTAAGGGGGTAGGCTATGAAAATGCCTATCTTTTTCAATGTTTTTTGTAAAAAAGTAATGGAAAAATTTGGTGGAACCAAATATTTTGAGTACCTTTGCACTCGCAAATGAAAAATGAGCGTTAAGCAATTCAATTTGATTGTAAATTGGTGCGTTAGTTCAGTTGG
>DJSH01000071.1 GCA_002440225.1 Candidatus Segatella violae | reverse complement strand
CGGAAAGTAGTTCTCCACTTTGGCGATTGCTCGCCACATTGAAAGAATTGCTTCCTGCTGGAGATGACCTCAAGGATGTGCAAGGCTTGTTGCAGAATGCCGATGACTTGCGACAAAATTGTCATAAACAGCAAGTTCATGCGGAAGGAAACTTGAATTTCTGATAAAGACAATGAGCATATATATAATAATGTGTAATCATTTAAAAGCAAACAAACGATGAAGAATGAAAACATATATGAGGCACTGAGCGTATTTCTTGAGGCGATGCGCCCATTCGCCATCAGTCTTATCACTCGTCATTTCCCAGGGGAACCTTGGGAAGGAGTGTTCTATCAAAGATTGACACCTGCTTATCAGAAGAAATGGAATGATGGGCAACGCCAAGGCACAGCCCCAGAACTTCGACTTGATTATAATAACTTGACCTTTTTGCCAAACAAATTCAGAGATGAATTGGCACAAGATTTGGGTGGCGATAAGTCGAAGACCTATAGCTTGGAGAACTGTCTGAGCGAAATCAAGATGATCAGGAACAAAAGTCAACATTTCACTCCTATCTCAGAAGATGAGGTGGAACGTACTTTTAGCAATATGAAGCAAGTGGCAAACTTGCTCGATATGTCAGACCTACGTATGGAAGTGGAGCGACTTCGCAGCAAGCATACCTTTACTCCTGCGGCAGTTGCTCCTAGCATACCAGTCACCACCGTCACTTCATCACCAGCTAATATCCATATTCTGGATGATGGCTCACCTCTACGTCCATGGTTTCAGAATTGCATCCCCCATTATGACATCCGTTCGGGCAACTTGGATGAATCCATCTTTGCAGCCAACCTCAACGATGTGGTGATGGGCATGGCACCAGAGGTATATCTCAATCCTATTACCTTCTTTGCCAAGACCTATGTTACCGCAGGATTGAGAGACATAGCCAAGCGAGTGGTATCAGCCTTGAACGGCAAGGAAACGGAGAATCGCGTCATCTCCTTACAGACAGGCTTTGGTGGTGGTAAGACCCATACCTTGATTTCTCTCTATCATATCATCAAGAGTGGAGCGAAACTTCTGCAGATGGAGTCGTGCGCCAACATCTTGCCTGCCGATACCCAACCGCAGTTTGAAAATGCCAAGGTCGCAGTGTTTACCAATGACACCAACGATGTTTCGCAAGGAAGAACCACCGAGGAAGGCATCACAATCCATACTCTTTGGGGAGAAATAGCCTATCAGTTGGGTGGAGTGGCTGGATATGAACGTGTAAGAATGAATGATGAGGAACGTACTGCCCCTACGGCTACCATCTTTAGACCGATTTTGCAAGAAGCAAAGACTTCGTTGATATTGATAGATGAGCTTGCCGACTATTGTGTGAAAGCGGCTAGTAAAAAAGCCAAGGTGGGGTATCTTTACGACCAGACCATCAGTTTTATACAAGCCTTGACGCAGGCGGTGTCGAGCGTACCTCGCTGTGTGCTGATAGCCACCTTGCCAGCCAGCAAGTCTGAGATGGCCAACTCTGAGTTGGGACAGAAGGTGCTTGATGCCTTGCAAGACCGTATCGTGAGAATCGGTGCCGGTGTAAAACCTGTGGATGACGAGGAAGTGTATGAGGTGATTCGTCGCCGACTGTTTGAGCAAATCAATGATGAGCAGGTCGTTGATTTGGTGGCGAAACGCTATAAGGACATGTATCACAATCGTCGTACCGATTTGCCTGAGCGTTGCGACAAACTGGAGTATGCCAATAAAATCAAGAAGGCTTATCCTTTCCATCCCGAACTGATAGATATGTTCCGCAATCGTTGGGGCAGTGATAGCAAGTTCCAGCGTACCCGAGGTGTGTTGCGCCTCTTGGCTTCCATCGTACAAGACTTGTGGAAGAGAAGAGATTCGCTCGTTGGTCCTCAGACCTTGATTCATACTTCTGATGTCTATTTGGAAAATCTGAATTCGTTGACAGGTACCATCACCAACTTGATGGGCAGCAACTGGGACAGCGTGATGACAGCCGATGTGTATGGCACGTCGAGCAATGCTCGCATCGTGGATGAGCAAGACCCTCAGAGCAATTTGGGGCAGTATCATCTTACACAAGGCATCGCTACCACATTGCTGATGGCATCGGTGGGTGTGAAGCAAAAAGGACTCAGCATCAAGGAACTGAAACTATGTCTGCTCCGCCCGAAGGCCTTCAATCATAATGATGTGGATGGTGCCCTCAACAAGTTGGAGCAGCGTGCCCACTACTTACATTCATCCAAGGTGGGAGAGGCTAACTATTGGTTTGAGTCGAAGGCGAATGTCAACATTCTCTTGCAGCAAGCCATGGCAGAGATAAAGGATGCTGATGTTGAGGCTGAGATATTGAAGAGATTGCAAATCTCTGTCAATTATATCCAAGGTAAGGGACTCAACGTGTTGATAGCTCCTACGGGTGATGTGCCAGAACAGAAATCGCTGACCTTGGTGATTATGTCTCCTGAATACGCACAGCCTACAGGCAGTACCTCGGCTTCGTTAGAACGAGCCATCAAGCAGATTGCAACCAAGAAGGGGAATAGCGATCGTATCTATCGCAACACCATCTTCTATTTGGCTTGTTCCGAGGCTGGACGTGCCGCTCTGAATGGTCAGTTGTGTGACCTGTTGGCTTGCAACAAGATATTGGAGGAGTATGCTGGGCGATTGGAGAGTGACCAAAAACAGGATATTCAGACCCGAAAGAAAGAATTTGACCGTCAGGTGGATGCTGCGCTTATCAAGGCTTACAATATTGTTGCAAAATGCAGTGCGAAGGAAGGCATTGAATATTATGAGTTGAAAGCATACGCCATGGACTTCTCCACTCAGGTTCGTCAAACCTTGATGAGTGAGTTGGTGGAGGAAGAATGGATTCTTCATTCCATCGGTAGGACACAACTATCTCGTAACAACTTGTTGCCAGAAATCGGTCGTCCTATTTCTGTAGAAACACTGTTTGAGACTTTCTTGCGATTTGACGATAAGCCAATGATACTTGGTAAAGAGGCTATAATAAATACCGTAAATACCCAATGTCAAAGAGGTTTGTTTAATGTAGGCGTCGGTATAGAGGGCAAGTATACTAAGATATATCATGATGAGGAAGTTCCTTTCTTTGGAGAACAGAACTGGGATGAGTTATGGCTTCTTGATCCGTCAGTGTTGCCACCGTCTGTGTTACCATCATCAGTGTTGTCATCATCTGGCAGTGCCGGAAATGCTGGTCCTTCTATCCAATCGCAGGAGGATGAAGAGTTAAGTAGTTCTTCCAACACGGAAGAAGAGAATGTGGTGAAGACTTATCGCAAGGTAACTATCAGTGGTGGTGTTCCGATGGAGAATTGGATACAACTTTTCCCAAGTTTCATCAACACGCTGAGAAAGAATAATCTGAAGATAGACGTCAAGTTCACTGCGAAGAGTACTGAGCAAAATCCTTTGACGGAGAATTCTTCCACGTTCAAGAGCATCAAGGAATCGGCAAGTCAGCTGGGCTTGGATTTTGAAGTAGAGGAGTAAATGGTGTTAAATTCGTTTTTATGTAATTTTGGAGTTGTATTCCAAAATTACATAAAAATCACTCGTATCTCGCTTAAAAAACAATAAATAAAAGGCTAAATTAGAAGGAAAAGGGTGATGATATGGATTTTTTTATGTAATTTTGGAGTTGTATTCCAAATTTGCATAAAAATAAAAACGAAGAAAGTGTCAAATGAACGAGAATTATATCAAACGAGACTTAGAGTCAACCATCCTTGAGGCTGCCAGATATTTTCCTGTCATTACCGTTACAGGACCCCGACAGTCGGGCAAGACTACCATGTTGAGGCATGTGTTCCCAAATCTTCATTATTATTCTTTGGAGGATTTGGATACTCGCAACTTCGCCATGGAAGACCCCGTGCGCTTCCTTCATCTTCATCAGGAAGGGATGATACTCGACGAGGTGCATAACTTCCCAGACTTGCTGTCCTATATACAGGGCATTGTAGACGAGAACCCAGACAAGAGGTTTATCCTTTCGGGAAGTTCTAATTTTGCCTTGTTGAAGAAGGTCTCCCAGTCGTTGGCAGGACGTAGCGGTGTCTTTGAACTGATGCCGATGTCTATTGCTGAGGCTGAAAGGGGTGGAGTGGATGTGTCGCAAGTGGATACCTTATTATATAATGGGCTTTATCCCGCTGTGGCAAGTGGAAAGAACATCCCGAAATTTCTCTATCCTTCATACGTCAAAACTTATTTGGAGAGGGATGTGCGTGACTTGCTGAATGTAAAGGATATGCGTCAATTTTCCATGTTTCTGAGACTATGCGCTGGCAGGATAGGCTCGCTTTATAATGCTACGGAGATTGCCAATGAGGTGGGGGTGACGACGAAGACCATCCAGGCATGGACTTCCATCTTGCAGGCTTCGTATGTGTTGTATTTATTGCCTCCCTATTTTGAGAATACTCGAAAGCGTCTTATCAAGTCGCCGAAGATTTATTTTTGCGATACGGGGTTGGCTTGTACATTGATGGGGATAGAGTCGCCTGAGCAGTTGGCCTTTGATAAGATGCGAGGACATCTGTTCGAAAACTTGGTGGTGACCGAGATGCTGAAGCATCGATTAAACGAGGGGAAGGAGAGCAACTTGTATTTCTATCGTGACTCCAATCAGAATGAAGTGGATGTCTTGGTTGACAATCAGACTTCCTTGGAGGCGATAGAGGTGAAAAGTGCCATGACGTTTAGTCCTTCTTTCGAGAAAGTCCTGAAGAAGGTGGATGAGTGGGTGAAACTGCCTGTATCCAAGCGCATGGTGATTTATTCTGGGACTTTGGAAGACAAGAATGGGGATATTCAACTTTTGAATTATAAGAATATTTTTTCTTGATTTTCCTACCACTGCTACCACATGGTAGGATAATCCGCTGATAATAAACGATCTAAGGCGTGGTAGGAAATGGAATTTTGCTGCCACTTGCTTCCATTTCCTACCACGCCTTTTTCTTCTCTGAATGCTTCGAATGAACGAGGTACTATTTTCTAACTATCAGATACTCAGTGCCAAATCTTGTTTTTCGGCTTTCCAACCCCTCGATATTCTGCAATTCCCTGCCAAAGTGGGAGAGACTCGTAATCTTCAGCGAAGAGCCGAATTTCTGCTTCAAAACGCTAAAAATGGCAGCGGCTGTCATATATTCTCCCTTCTCTTTGTCGCTTGTAGGCTCGAAAACGTCCAAAAAACACTGTTTCGTGACGGAAATCTGCTGGAATTGCAGGTTGCTCTGCATGATTTCTGCATTCTCCTTGGCATCGAAATAGGATTTTTCGTCTCTTTCCAAGGCTTGCATCGCCTGGGCGTAGAGCTGTTCGTAGTTGATGCGCTGGCTCACGTCGATGGGCCCCGTCAGCTCCACACCCAGAAAACGACGGCTGCCCGATGGGTCGGAGAGGATATCGGTCATGTTGCTGGTGGCGATGAAGGAGGCTAGGCGTGGAAACTCTTCCACGTGGCTGCCATAAGGTGGCTTCATCTTCACCGTTGGCAACTGGAGCAGGTTCTTCAGAAATCCTTGCTGTACTTGGGGCGAAATCTGGTTGAATTCGTCTAGGTTGATGAGCAGGAACTGAGCCATGCCTTGCAAAACCTGTCGTTTCTCCGAGAGGATGAGGTTGTCGTTGTAGCCCCACGAAAGCGATGGGGGAACGAGGCGACGGCAGAAGGTGCTCTTGTTGAAACCTTGCTTGGAGATGAGCAGTGGCATCGTGCTGTTGCCATACTGGCGGCGATAGGTACCTCGCCACTGGTCCACCATGCCCAGAAACCAGGTGTAGAACCAGTCTTCCCAGTGCTTGTTGTTGGTAGGTACGGTTCGGGCGAGGGCACGGATGCGATCCTTGCCGTCCCATTTGCCGAGGCAGTCGTAAAGATAGCTCTCCACCGGATTGTAGCTGTGGATGTAGTCGGATTCCAAAAAGTTTCTCACATCTTTGATGCTTACCTTGATGTCTTCCAGTTGCACTTCCAGCGTCATGCGTTTCATCACGCGGGAGTCGACGGGGCGAAAGTTGCCCACCCATGAGTTGTTGGGGCGGTATTCCGTGTATCTCATCAAGTCGTTGTATCTGAAGAGGTAGCGGTCTTTCAGGAATTTCATCATCTTCAGGATATGATAGCGTCCTTTCGATGTGGTTTCTTTGCCAGTTTTGTTGTCTTCTGAGGGGGCGTTGTAGGCAGTGCCTACGATTTGGCGGAGCAGGTCTTCGCTGATTGCCGACCAGTTGTTTCGCCGGATGTGGATGAAGGTCTCTTCCTTGGCAAAGCCCATGTGCCGCAGCTTGGTGGCAAGGGTGGGGAGCTTGGCGAGGAGCCGGTCGTCATCGTTTGCCCATTTCACGCCAGCCTCTTTCATCTCCTTCTCTGTTTCCAGGTCGGCCTTCCGATAAAGATATTCGTAGTCTTCGTAGGTCTTGAGGTCGTCTATCTTCTTCGGCTCTCGCACGGTAGGCTTTTGCCTTTCTATGCGCATGGTTACAGCCTTGTCATTATGATAAGGTGTGGGGTCGAGGGTGAGGAGGAAGTTGCACCGGATGGTGGGCTTCTCTGCTTTGACGGGGATGCCTACTTGGGCTACGTAGAGATTCTTCACTTGCGCTGAGGCGATTTGGTAGAACTGTTCGGCAGCTGCTTCAGTGGTGGGCAGCTCGTCTTTCTCGTCGCCTACTCTTACGAGCACGACGAGACTTCTGCCGTCTGCCCCCTGGACGGCTGCGAAGGTCATGGGCAGGAGGCTGGCTGACCTCTTGACCTCTGCGATTTGTTGTTGCGACATCAGCCTGTCGAAGGTGAGCATGATCAAGCCATTGAACGACTTGAAGACGAGATTGTCGCTCTCGTCTTTGCCAAACTCGGCGGCAGGATATACGTGCTGCCATTCTTTCATGCCATTGTAGCAGCTGTAGTCGTCGTCCATCAGCGGAACGCTCATGCGAAAATTGGAGACGCTTTGCTTGGCGTCGTCTTTGGCGATGCGCTCAAGAAATCGTTCTACGGTCTTTGTGCTGAGGCGCAACTGGTGCTTCTTGTTGGTTCTAACTATCGTAAATTTCATCTGTTTCTTTTATTAAGGATTATTGCCCGTGTCATTGCTCTTTTCTACCCGCTACATTGCCCGACTTTGCCCGACGCGTTGGGCACTTTTGCCCGACATAGCCGGTTACTTTTGCCTGTAGTTCCGGGCAATCTTACTCATAGCTTCGGGCAAGATTGCTTAAACCTGTGGGCAGGTTGCCGGGAGGCTAGATAGCTGGGCTTGTTGACGTTCTCAGTGGGAGGCGGACTATATAATACGGGCCATAAGATAAAGACGGACTATATATTATAGGTGATTTCCTCGGTGTAGCGATCGAATTTCAAATCGTTGTATCCGTGATTCTGGCACCAGGAGAGTATGTATTTTTGCTGTTCTGGCACCAAGTTGGTTTGTCCTAGTTTGTATCTGTAATAGGAGGTGCTGCTTCCGAGGTAGGAAATCATTCTTACCTTGAAGGAGCCAGAGTCTTTTCGCTTGAGTTCGTCGAGGATGCCTTCGAAGCCGTAGGCCATTCTTACGAGTTTCAGTTGTCGGAAATGCTTGCACTTGCCGTCTTTGAAGGCATCGGGAAAGACGGCCTCTCCTCGGGTGTAGTCGGCATCCTTGTAGGCTACCGATAGCTGGAGGGCACATTCCTTGGCGAGTGGGCACTTGGTGTTGAAGCAAAAAGCCCAATAGGAGGGTTTCTCGCCTTTTGCGAAAAATAGTCGTACCAGATCTGCTTGTGTCATGACTGTTGGATTATTAATGATTAAAAAATGAGGTTTCATAGGAGTCGTTAGCTTCTAGATGGAATCGGCAAGATGTTTTCTTGTTGCTTGCAAAGATACGATTTTTTATTCTGAAATGCAAGCTTTTGAGCAAAAATTTTCTCTTTTCCCTACTATATTTTCTTTTCTCTTCGTCAAGAGCCCTAATATGGCAGGAATAAATGCCGTTTTGTGGTAGTAAGTGGTAGCAGGTGGTAGTAAAAATAACGTTGCTACCACGCCTTAACCATCTGAACCTTAGTAGGATAGATGGTGGCGTGGTAGCAGTGGTAGGAAAAAAGGAAAAACTTTTCTATGTAATGCTAAGGCTATGCCCCGAAAAAATCTATTTCTTCAGAATCTTACCTTTGTTCTTGACGATGTAGATGCCTGGGCTAACAGGCTTCTCTATGCGCTGTCCTTGCATATTATAGACGGCTCCGTCGGCAGCATCTACCCCCAGGATAGGGTAGCGGAGGTCGGTGGTGCCGCCTGCTATCTCTAAGCGGATGCAGCGCGAGCCTGCCGACAGGCTCTCAGCCATCTGGTCGGTTACCATGTCTTGTGGCAACCAAGCGCGGTTGGCGGCAAGAGTGGAACCTATGTACTTGTAGAAGCCAAGTCCCCAAGTCTTGTTGGAAAGCACATAGCAGTTTACGTTGACCGATGAGATGGCGTTGTAGTCTGGGTTGCCTTTGAGGATGGTCGGCGTATCGCTGGTTCGTGAGGTAGCCTTGAACGAATAGCTGCCTATCGGCCCATATACCACATATCCCTTCTCGGCATTCAGTACGTCTACAGGGGTAAGCGTCATCGTGAAGTCGGTTACCTGCGAGCTGTCGTCGGTCTTGTTGTGTGCTGTGGCAGCGTAGACTTTTAGCCCCTCAGCCTCTGGCACCTTGGCATTGAAAGGCAGGCAGATGGTGCTCCAGCCGTAGCCCTTCACGGTGCCCACTTGCTTAATCTCCAACTCGTATGGGTCGGTGAGCACGTAGTGGATAGACTGGGTTGGCGCACCGAGACCGCCACGCTGGTTGGCGGCACGCACGCAGTAGTAGCCCGAACCATAGCCAGAGAGGTTGACGCTGTTAGCTGTGGTGTTCTCCTTGTAAATCCACTTGCCCGTGCTTTCGTCGAGCTTGAAGACGAAGTAGCAGAGAGCGGCAGGAAAATCTGTCCATTTCAAGTTATCGTCGTCAAGAATCAAGTTGTCATCCCAGATAATATGATTATCTGTGTCTTCGGCGGCTCTATCCTCAGGCATCTCTTCTGTCGAGATTTTCTTTTCGGTAGAAGCTGCATCTATTTGTCTGCATAGTAGCACCGGCTCGTAACCATCAGTGCCAGTCATCGCCACATTGACATTATACTTGGCGGCTTGTTGGGCGTTCAATACGCAGTCGTCTGAACCTGCTGCTGGTGAACAAGAGGCGAGTGAGCGAGTACCCAATGAGAGAGGGTCTCCATATTGGTCCATGGTGTTGTATTCGTGGAAACGGAGTATCTCTCCAGAGTTCATGGAGTTCCAGCCTCCCGTACGTGGTTCCAAATACATGGTGGTGTTGAGGTAGGTGCAGGCTGGTGAACCATTCCAAGGACGCCCTAAAGTCCAGTCTTTGTCTTTGGTCTTTTCTGGATATTTGGTTTCTGTCTTGATGGTGCAGTTGTTGAAAACATAGCCCCATTCATGGTTGCTTCCTTGCGCAGGTGCCGTGATGTTGTTGCCCGAACGGTCGCGAAGGATGATGTTGCATCTTTCTAGCCAGATGTTGCCATCGCCACAGAGCCAGTCTACCACACCAGCAAAGTCGCAGTCTTCGAAATATCCACGATAGTCGCTGTTGGCATTGTTGGAAAAGTAGGTATCCTGCCAACTCTTGAGTGCCACGTTCTTCAAGGTGCTTCGGCAACCTTGGTCCCAGAACGCCACGCCACGTGCCGCACCACCCGAACCTTGAGCCAACATGGAGTTCCAATAGTCGAATCTGTTCTCTAAGATGAGGTCTTGCGCATAGAAGTCTTTGGCTTCCTTGCCGATATGGATAGTTCCTGTATAACTGATTCCCTCTACGATAGGCTTGTTATAGATGATCGTCTCGTCCTTGCTCTGTCCGATGAGCGAAACATTCGGCTTTTTGATGACGGTTCTTCCGTTGTTCTTTCCCTGCATGTCGCTTCTTTGCTTGCCATCGTTGTCGCATGGCCATTTGCCATCAGAGGTAACGCCATAACTATCCAAAGGTTCGTTTCCTGTCAACTGGTATTCGCCGTCTGGCACGAAGATATAATATCGGTGGTTATCTTCCTTCGTATTGTTGTTGGCGGCTTCGATGGCCTCGTCGATCGTTCCGTCTTGACCTACGATAAAATCGAATTTGTGGTGATGGTAGGTCTCCTCTTCGTCTGTGATATGTAGCTTCAGATTAAGACTTTGTTCACAAGCTTTACTATAGATGTCTTGGAATGTACCTGTGAACGCTATCTCAGTTCCTTCCGGCAATCCCCAATAGGTGAAGACGAGTTCTTTGCCTGCGCTTGCCGTAAACTCCTTGCCGTTGACGGTGAGGGTGCTTGCTTGCATGGTGCGATTGCACATCACCTTGATGATACCGTTGGCATGGACATTCGATATTTCTGCATCGGCAGCTACCTTGACACCATTCACAAAGACGCTCTCTATTTGGGCTGCGGTCTCAGGCTGTGTAAACTCGAACTTCACAGGATAGGAGTTCACGATGATACCGTTGGTCATTTTCAGGGTGATGGTGGATTCCTTGGTGAGCAGGGTAGGCTTGGTGGTTTCTTCTATCTTTCCGCCATGGGTTGCCTCGCCGGTGATTGCAGGAATCGTCTCATTCTGATTATCCCAAGGTGAAACTGTGAAGGTGATGCAACCTGTCTCGTTAAGCTGTTTTGAGATAGCTTCTGCAGTTAGCGTCTGCTCGCCACAGGTCAGGCTGGTGATGGCTGGTTTGTTTGACAAATCTTGTGGTTGATAAGTTACCATGAAGTCTACGCACCATTGGTTCTTTGCCTTGATGAGAACTTGTTGGTTGTCTCTATCCCCAGGACAAGTTACTTCCATCCAGTAGATGCCATTGTCTGCGGTACCTTCTTGGTAGTTTTTATTTCCCTTCGCCATCTGGTCAATCTCAGCTTCAGGTGTATTGGTCTTGGCTGTGAGTCGAGCCACACAGTTAGGACTGGCAGGGAAGGTGATAACCGATTTGTCGTTGATCTGCATTCTGTCCTCCTTGTTGGTATTGCTAAACTTGCCCTTGCCGCTGATTGTTTGGTCGTAATATTTCTTGTCGGTAGTGGCGTCCAGGTCGATTTTCAGGTCAATCCATTTGTCATCCTTGTACAATTGGGATACCAAAATACCTTTCGAACCTTCGTATGCCATGGTTGGTGCTCCGTCGTTTCTGGCAAAGTTCCAAGTTACCGTGGCTTTTTTATCCAGGTCGATGATGTTGAAATCATTGGCTTGGAAAACTGGGAGGAGGCGAAGGTCTTGGGCAGGGGCTTCGTATTCCTTGCCTACAATATATTCCTTGTTGTTTTCGTCTACCCAGTGGTGCAGCGTGTTGCCCTCGTAGTAGAGGGTTCGGTTATTCGGAATCGTGAATTTGTCGCCTTCCTCTACCCATTGGGCTAGAGGTGCGGCACCTGTGGCTTGCTGTCCGGTATTGTACGTGATATAATAGGTGGAGTTGGTCTGGTATACGATTTCCAAATTGCGGTGGGTGGTGATGTCGAACTCCACCTCATATTGGGTACGCTTGCCTTCCTCTTCTGTTTTCTTCAATACGAATACGGTCTTGTTGTCGCCAGAGGCGATACCCCATGTGCCATCTGCATTCTGATCGACTGGTTGGGTGGTATAGGCATTGTTGAAGTCTACCATATCTACCTTTCCGTCTTTGCGCATCTGTAGAACGGCAAGCGGATTGCCATCCTTGTCTAGCTTGTCAAGGTCTACAATCTTGTCGAGCTTAAAGCCAAAGTTTCTTTCGAAATTCACCCTTACTCGGTCGCCCACGTGAATGGCGTATCCACCATCTTCTCTTTCTTCCGCCTCATATCCTGATACGGTAGAGATGTTGCTGATGGTACCATGGTCTTGGTTGTCCAAGTCTATGTGTAGGTTTACCATGTTGGCAGCTTGGGTAGCGGTCTCTATCCACTGGTAGTAAGAATAGTCGTCGCCGATGACTATTTTTTGACGGAGTGTAGGATCCTGTGTGGTGTAGCTGTATACATAGATGTGGTCCTTGATGCCTGCATTCTCAGGCTTATTGCGTTCCTCTTCCGTGCGCTCTTTGTCGAGAGTAGGCACTTGTCCGTCGATGGTAGTGCTACTGATAGGGGAATAGGTCAAGATGGAAATCTTGGTTCCCGTACCCGATGCGAAATAGAATGTGGTGCCAGGTCCAAAGGCACACCAGTCTTCTGTGTCTGTATTGCGGATGTATCCCTCTTTGCCCGTGTCGCACCATAAGGCTACGTCTCGTGTATGTGGATGCATCTTGCCATTCTGCAATACCTCTACATATACCTCTGTGGTCCAGAATGGTTTTTGGTTGTTGCCGAAGTTGACAGGTTGAGCACACACTTTGCGCGATGTCTTGGAGGTAGGGTCATAGTAATCGCTCTCTCCCGTAGGTAGTGCGGAGCGCATACCAATGTGGCGCGTTGGCTGAGGATGTTGCTGTTGAGGTATGGATACAATGGGTGGACACCCCTTTTTGCGATTTCTTAGCTCTTGTGTCGCTTTTGTTTTCGGGGGAGGCGTTGGACGTAAGGCCTTCGCATGTTTTATTTTCACTCTTTAATGGGTGAACAACTTCATCTGTTGTCCCACTATTCATATTCATATTTTTGCAAGCTTGTTCTAGGCAGAACCCAGCTCTAATTCGTTTATTATGGGACAAAAATACTACTTTCTTGTAGAAATTCCAAAAGGTTGAAAGAGATTTATCTTCTTGTTATGCTATTTTAACAATGTGTGCGATACCAACAAAAAGCTTTGTTTGTTTTTATGAATTTTATGCTTTTATCCTATGCGAATTTAACGATTTTTGCTTAACTTTCAGATTGTAAGCAAAAATAGTAATTATGGTTTCCTTTTGCAATGAAATACTTGTTGTAAGTTTACAAATTGAAATGTTGTAGAAAAAGAATGTCAAAAAGAAAGTAATAATATTGTTTTGCTTACCAAAATGTCGTATCTTTGCACTCGAAAACAAACAATATGTAAGTTTGTGCATGTAAAATTGAAAAACAAGTATTAATATAATAATAGGAGAGATTCGTATGAAAAAGATCGAAGCTATCATCCGTAAGACTAAGTTTGAGGATGTAAAGGAAGCATTGCTTGCCGCCGACATCGAGTGGTTCTCTTACTACGATGTAAGAGGAGAGGGCAAGATGAGACAGGCCCGTATCTACCGTGGTGTCATGTACGATACCAGTAGTATCGAGCGAGTATTGCTAAACATTGTCGTACGCGACAAGAATGTGGAGAAAACTATTAATGCCATCCAGCAGGCAGCCCGCACAGGCGAGATTGGTGATGGTCGAATCTTTGTAATTCCTGTAGAGGATACCGTGAGAATCCGTACAGGTGAAAGAGGCGACATCGCACTTTATAATGCTGAGCAGGAGAAATAATTGTTGATTGATAACTAAACATTGATGATTATTTGCTAGATGATGGGAGGAGAGATAGTTTTCAAAATTAAACAACACTTAAAAGTAAAAAGATTATGAGTGTACAGGATTTAGGAATTTCAGTAGATACCGTGTGGATGCTCCTTGCAGCCATGTTGGTCTTTTTCATGCAGCCGGGATTCGCCCTCTGCGAGGCGGGCTTTACCCGTAGTAAAAACACCGCGAACATCTTGTTTAAGAACTTCGTCGACTTCATGGTCGGTTCCGTTCTCTTCTGGTTCGTGGGTTTCGGATTCATGTTTGGTAGCGATGGACAGGGCTTCATCGGAATGCCTAACTTTGGCGACCTCTCTTTTTATCATGGCGACCTTCCTACAGAGGGCTTCTTGATGTTTGAGACCGTGTTCTGCGCTACAAGTGCTACCATCGTTTCAGGTGCCATGGCAGAACGTACCAAGTTCTCAATGTATTGCATCTATTCATTCTTCATCTCATTGATCATCTACCCAGTGGAAGGTCACTGGACATGGGGTGGTGGTTGGCTCTGCAACAGCGAGGCTGGTTCTTTCATGATGAACACCTTCGGTGCTGCCTTCCATGACTTCGCTGGTTCTGCCATCGTACATAGCGTAGGTGGTGTACTCGCCTTGGTTGGCGCCATTTGCCTTGGCCCTCGTCTTGGCAAGTATCGCAACGGCAAGAGCGTCGCTATCCCTGGTCACAACTTGATGGCAGCTGCCCTCGGTGTATTCATCCTCTGGTTCGGATGGTTCGGATTCAACCCTGGTTCTCAGCTCGCTGCTTCTGGTGAGGTTAACCGTGTAGCTATCAGCCACGTGTTCTTGACAACCAACTTGGCAGCTGTTGCTGGTGGTCTTGGTACTATGTTCACCTCTTGGATCAAGTATGGCAAGCCATCATTCTCATTGACATTGAATGGTATCTTGGCAGGTTTAGTAGCCATCACTGCAGGTTGCGACTTGGTTAGTCCACTTGGTTCATTCATCATCGGTCTCTTGGCTGGTATCATTCTCGTGTTCTCTATCGAGTTCATCGACACCAAGCTTCACATTGACGACCCAGTTGGTGCAAGTTCTGTACATGGTGTATGTGGTATCTTTGGTACCTTGATGACAGGTCTCTTTGCCATCGACGGTGGTGCCTTCTATGGTGGTGGCTTCGGATTCTTTGGCGCACAGTGCTTCGGTATCCTTTGCATCGACGCTTGGGCGGCCGTTACAGGTATCATCCTCTTCTACTCTATCAAGAAGATTTGCGGTCTCCGTGTTGACAAGCGAATCGAGGAGGAAGGTCTCGACATCTACGAGCATGGTGAGAGCTGCTACAACTAATGGAATAGTACGAGAGAGATAATTAATAAAAGTTTTGGTGCGCAAAGGAATTTTTTATACCTTTGCAACCCAAAGCTTTTCCTGGAAAGGAGATTGAGAGAGTGCTCTTCTTGGTAGAAGAGATTTGTTTAACATAAAATTGAGAGATTATGAAGCATTTTGATATAAAGAAGATGGGTGCGTTGGCACTCGGTTTGATGGCTTTTGCTCCTGCTGCCATGGCACAGGACAAGGTGGAGACTTCCATTGGTGCTGACATCGTGAGCCAGTACTACTGGCGTGGTCAGGACTTGGGAAGCATTTCCCTCCAGCCAACATTGGGTATCGGTTACAAGGGATTCTCTTTGAGTGCTTGGGGAAGCGTTGGTATTTCAGAACCATCTGATACCAAAGAGTTTGACCTCACCGCTTCTTATACCACAGGTGGCTTCCACATCGGTGTAACCGATTATTGGTTTAATACTGCAGATAATCGCTATTTCCACTATGATGCCCACTCTACAGCTCATGTTTACGAGGCTAACATTGGTTATGATTTCGGTCCTGTGGCATTGAATTGGTACACCAACTTCGCTGGTAATGATGCGACAACAGATTTGGAGGAAGGAGTTTACGATAAGGACGCTCGTAAATATGCGTCTTACGTAGAGGCTACCGCTCCATTCAAGTTGGGAGGATGTGATTGGGAGGCAGCAATCGGTGCTGTTCCTTATAAGACTGCTTTTTATGGCGTAAACGGTTTTGCCGTAACCAATGTTTCTGTGAAGGCAACCAAGGACTTGAAAATTACAGATTCCTTCAGTGTTCCTGTCTTCGCTCAGGTGGCAGCCAACCCTAGCAGCCAGAAAGCTTACTTCGTAGTGGGCTTCACACTCCAGCCATAATAAATGAACTAATATATAAAAAGAAAACAGCGATGATGCTTGATTGGTATCATCGCTGTTTTTTTTGTTTTATCTGAGGGCTAGATGATGTAGTCGTTGTTGTTCCAAGACAATAGCTTGTCCATGAAATAGACGATTTGCTTGCGCCACCATGCCCAGTCGTGCGCCACGTCGTGTCCCCAGTAATCTACCCAGGCAGGAATCTGCTTTGCCTTGAGCAGTGCATCCATCTTGCGAGTGCTGTCCAGCAACTCATCTTCCCAGGCTCCCTGTCCCACGCAGAGGATGATTTCCTTTTGGCGGTAGAGCTTGAGGTAAGGATGATCGGCAGGCATGTTGCTCAGATAGTCGTATGGTGAGTTGTCGTAAACCAGCGGGTCGTGATAGTTGGGGAAGAAATAGCTGGCATAATAGATGCCGCTGAGCGACAACAGGGTGTCGAACAACTCGGGGCGACGGAAGAAGAAATTGGCGGCATGGAATCCACCCATGCTGCAACCCGTCACGATCAAGGTCTCGTTGGGGGCTTTCACCTCGGGTATCAGCTCGTCTACGATGTAATGGTACCAACGCTCATGAAGGGCGATGCGTTGATGCTCGTCGCCACCCATGTTGGACCAAGTTTCCTTGTCGATGCTGTCGATGCAGATGAGATGAATCTTTCCGGAGTCGATAAATTGTGATAGCGATGCCACCATGTCGAAGTCTTGGTAATCATAGAATCTGCCGTCCTGCGATGGAAACACCAAGACACCCTTGCCTTTGTCGCCATAAATCTTGTATTCCATCTCTCTGTCGAGTGATGGACTATATTTCTTTACGTATTTTGTAATCATGTCGTTGTTCTTGTTTATACCTTAATTATATATATGCGTGCCTGAGAAAATAGACTCATGCCGTTTCATGGTTACACTTTCTCGTGTACAAAGGCGACAAAGGCCTCTACCTCCTCGTAGGTGTTGAGCTTTACGGTGTACATCTGTTGTCCCATAGCATCCTTGAAGAGTTCTGGCATTCGCTCGCACATCACCATCTGCTTGCCATACTTCTGAAGAATCTCCTCGTGGGTGTGGGCATAGTGATAGATGTCTCTGCGGCTGGCAAAGGCGCAGTAATATTGTTCTCCGATAGGGGTGTGGCTCTCGCCGAAAGCCACCATGTCTGCCCAAATCTTATAGACATCGGTGGAGTGGGCGAAGTTGATCATGTCGGGGGTGTAGCCTCCGGCTGGTCGCATGTTGACCTCCAAGGCAACGAAGTCGCCCTTCTTGCCCAGTCCGTCACGGTCTCTGTCGAGGCGGAAAAACTCAAGGTGCACAAAGCGATTGCTTACTCCGAAGGTCTTCACCGTCTTGCGTCCCAGGGTGCGAAGATTCTCAGGCATGGTCTTGTCCACATAATAGGAAAGGTCGAGCTTCTTGTTCACGATGTCCATGATGGAAGGTGGCCATACGGTCATCGACTCGAAAAGTGGGGTGGAGTCTCTGCCTATCACGGCATCGTAGGAGCAAATCTCGCCGGTGATGAATTCCTCGATGACATAGTCGGCATAGTTTGCCTTGCTCTGGAAGAATCCTCTGAGCTCCTCGTCGGAATGAATCTTGTGGGTGTCGCTGGCACCTACGCCCACATTGGGCTTGGCTATCAACGGATAACCGGTGTGTTGGGCGAAGGCAAGGGCGGCATCTACTCCTTCGGCAGCTTTCTGTTGTCGAGCCGTAGGGATGCCGCCTTTGGCATAATAAGCATTCATTTGCGATTTTTCCTTGATGTGCTCCACATGTTCGGCATCAATGCCGGTAGTGATGTGGAAGTCGGTGCGCAGGCGAGCGTCCTGCTGGAGCCAATATTCATTGTTGGATTCAATCCAGTCGATGCGACCATACTTGAAAGCCAGGAACGCCACGGAACGATAAACCTTGTCGTAGTC